>NZ_AP022564.1:2739711-3044124 GCF_010727125.1 Mycolicibacter terrae
CCGACACCCGGTGGCAGCGGCACCGACAGCGAAGTTTCGGAGACTGTTTCGACACCGAGCTCGGACACGCTAGTAAATGTAGCCTAACCTACTTAGTGGCGCGCGCTCCGCCCCGGGAAATCGCCGGGCCCGGCTCCGGCCGGCGCCGCCGACGCGACTCGGGGCGCCCGTGACGCCGGCCACTGCGGACCGTTGGTGGTGATCTGGTTACGGGCGTTCACGATTCGGTATCAGTCACCACACAACGGTTGGCAGCGACGGCACCCGTATGGAATATAGAGACATGCTAAGCATTCGAAAGCTCGTTGGACCGATGTTCGCAGCCGGCGCCGCCGCGGCGATCGCCGTCGCCCCGACCGGCCTGATGCTGGCCACCGCGCCGCAGGCAACGACGGGCCCATCCGTTGTGGCCCAACCGCACGGTTCCGGGGGCCCCGACGGCAACGGCGGCGGAACCGGCTGCGGCCACGACGCCGGCTGGCAGGGCTGCGGCGGCTTCATTCCCGGCCAGGGCGGCTTCGGTCACGGCTGCTTCAACGGCATCTGCGGCAGCTGGGACGGCGGCCGCGGCTGGTTCAGCGGCTGACCCGGCCGCCAACCACGGCGGACGGCTACCCCAGCAGCGAACGCACCACCGCGTCGGCCAACAGCCGTCCGCGGTCGGTCAGCACCAGGTGTTCACCGTCGATACGCAGTAGGCCGTCGCCGACAGCGTTCCCGGAACGCTCCCGCTCACCCGGATCCAGGGCAGCCAGCGCCAGCCCCTCGCGCATCCGCAGCCGCAGCATCACGTCTTCGGTGTGCCGGTCGGACTCCGAAAGCTCTTCGAAGCCGGCGACCGGCAGCGTCATCGCCGCCAGGATCTGCGCATAAGCGTTGGGGTGCTTGACATTCCAATAGCGCAAGGCTCCGTCGTAGCTGTGCGCACCCGGACCTGCGCCCCACCACCGGCCACCGCCCCAGTAGCCCAGATTATGCCGGCAGGCCGCACCCGGTCGGCTCCAGTTGGACACTTCGTACCAGTCCATACCGGCGGCCCGCAGGGTGGTGTCGACCAGTTCGTAGCGATGCGCCAGCACGTCGTCGTCGGGGGCGGGCAGTTCCCCGCGCCGCACCCGACGGGCCAGGGCGGTACCGCTCTCGACGATCAGGCTGTAGGCCGAGACGTGATCGACACCCGCTTCCAGCGCGGCATCCACCGAGCGCAGCAGGTCGTCGTCGGTCTCGCCGGGGGTGCCGTAGATCAGGTCGATGTTGAGGTGGTCGAATCCGGCCGCGCGCGCCTCCCGTGCGGCGGCGACCGGGCGTCCCGGCGAATGGATGCGGTCCAGGGTGGCCAGCACCCGCGGCGACACCGACTGCATCCCCAACGACACCCGGGTGTAGCCGGCGGCCCGGATCGTGTCGAAGAACTCCGGCGACGTCGACTCCGGGTTGGCCTCGGTGGTGACTTCGGCGTCATCGGCCAGACCGAAGTGTTCCCGCACGTGATCGAGCACCAGCGCCAACCGCGCGGCGCCCAGCAGCGACGGCGTGCCGCCACCGACGAACACAGTGTCGGCGCGCGGGCCGCCCAGGCGGGCCGCGGCCAACTCCAGTTCCCGGGCGAGCGCCGCCACCCAGGCGTCCGGGTTGGCGCCACCGAGCTCCGCCGGGGTGTAGGTGTTGAAGTCGCAGTAGCCGCACCGGGCGAAGCAGAACGGGACGTGCACGTACACCCCGAACGGGCCTGGGGACTCGAGCCGGTCCGGTGCCACCTCGGGCAGCGCTACCGCGGTCGCGGTGGTCATAACGGCCGATCATCCCACGGCGCCGCAGGCGACGCCGCCCGTCAGCGTCTCAGTAGGCCTGAACGTCCAGCCCGTCGGCGTCCGCGAACAGCGCCGACAGATAGTGGGTCAGCGACCCGACCGGGGCCGCCCCGGCACCCGTGGCGGCAGAACTGCCCCGGGATGCGCAGGTCGGCCAGGCGCCGGGCCCCTGGTCGGCCATGATTCGCTTGGCGACGGCGATCTGCTGCTGCGGGCTGGCCTGCGAGGGCAACCCGACCCCGCCGTTGGCGTCCCAGGCGGCAGCGCTGATCTGCAGACCGCCGTAGTCGCCATTACCGCTGTCGGCGGCCCAGTCCCCGCCGGATTCGCACTTGGCGATGGCTTCCCAATTGATCGGATCGGCGTTGGCCGCGCCGGTCAGTTCGGCGGCCCCGGCCAGCAGCGCCGCGACGGCCAGCACTGTGAACTTCCTCATACCAACTCCACCTTGCTGGCCAGCCAACGGCCGTCGACCTTGTCCATGGTCATCCGGATCCGGCTGCGGTCCATCACCGGTTCGGGGTTGTCGGCGTTGCGCACCGCCTGGTTGACCAGCAGCACGACGACGGCATGGCTGTGGTCGGCGGATTTGACCACCGCCTCGGCGACGTGGCCGCGCGCGGTCGCCTTGTTGTCGATCAGCAGCTGACGCACCTTCGCCCCCGTCCGGGTGTGCATCCGGTTGAACTCGCCGGTCGACCCGTCGGCGATGTCGGCGAAGTTGCGGTCGACGTCGTCGGCGTCGATATCGGTCAGCCGCAACACATATGCCTCGGCGGCCTGCAACGCCTGCTCGCCGGCGAGATGGGTTTGGTAGTGCTGGAAGGCCAACCATGAGCCACCGCCCACACCGGCCATCAGAGTCGCGATCGCCAGCCAGCGCCGCAGCAGAGCACGCCCGCCTGCCCGCGGGAGCGGTTCCGATACCGGTGGCGGCTCCCACACCGGTTCCCACCCGAAGTCGACAACACTCACCTGCCCCACCCGCCTTCCGATCCGCCGCTGTGTGCGGCTTCGACGTATCGGTCCGCACGGTCCCGGCCCGGCCCGCTCCGACCCTCCCGTCCCGACCGCACCGCCGTCGGGTCCCAGATGAGTTTCGCGCACGCTGATCACAACTTTGCGCCGGTAAGGAAGATTTTCGGCATCCATGGCATAATCGGCCAGGTGACTGCCGCCTACTGCACCGCATCCGGGGTTGCCCTGGTGGCTCGGCGGCACATCGATCTCAAGCGGGTTTGTAGCTGTCGCTGTCTGCCTTGATGTCGTAGAACCGCCCACCTGTATTTTCCAGCTGGCCGCCGGATCTGCGCCGCCGGAGACAGTCGCCGGTTGCCTACGCTCAATCCCGCCAGCTCCTTCGTGAAGGAGAATCCATGACCGCCACTTCGACTGCGTCCAGCACCGCGGGCGCAGCCCGCAAGCGCAGCGAGGCCCAATGGGCACTCGGCGAGACCGAACCGGTCAACCACAACGAGCAGTTCAAGCAGGACGATCCGGCGCTGAACGTGCGCGCCCGGATCGTCGACGTGTACTCCAAGCAGGGCTTCGACTCGATCGCCAAAGACGACCTGCGCGGCCGGTTCCGCTGGATGGGCCTCTACACCCAGCGAGAGCAGGGCTACGACGGCACCTTCACCGGTGACGAGAACGCCGACCTGCTGGAGGCCCGTTACTTCATGATGCGGGTGCGTTGCGACGGCAAGGCGCTGTCGGCCGCCGCGATGCGGACCCTGGGCGAGATCTCCGTCGACTACGCGCGGGGCACCGCCGACATCTCCGACCGCAACAACCTGCAATACCACTGGATCGAGATCGAGAAGGTCCCGGAGATCTGGGACCGGTTGGATGCGGTCGGCCTGCAGACCACCGAGGCCTGCGGCGACTGCCCGCGCGGCATGCTCGGCTCGCCGCTGGCCGGCGAATCGCTCGACGAGGTGCTCGACCCCTCGCCCGCCCTCGACGAGATCGTCCGCCGCTACATCGGCAACCCGGACTACGCCAATCTGCCGCGCAAATACAAGACCGCGGTCTCGGGCCTGCCGGACGTCGCCCACGAGATCAACGACATCTCCTTCATCGGCGTCAACCACCCCGAGCACGGACCGGGCCTGGACCTGTGGGTCGGCGGTGGCCTGTCCACCAACCCGATGCTGGCCCAGCGCCTGGGCGCGTGGGTGCCCCTGGACGAGGTGCCCGACGTCTGGGAGGCCGTCACCAGCCTGTTCCGTGACTACGGCTACCGCCGGCTGCGCTCCAAGGCGCGGCTGAAGTTCCTGCTCAAGGACTGGGGCGCGGAGAAGTTCCGGGAAGTTCTCGAAACCGAATACCTCAAGCGCCCGCTGATCGACGGACCGGCGGCGGCACAGCCCACCGCGACCATCGACCACGTCGGGGTGCAGAAGACCCGCAATGGCCGCAACGCGGTCGGAGTGGCCCCGATCTCCGGCCGGGTCAGCGGCGAGACGCTGCTCAAGGTCGCCGAGCTGATGGAGCAGGTCGGTTCCGACCGGGCCCGGTTCACTCCGTACCAGAAGCTGGTCATCCTCGACGTTCCTGACGAGAAGCTCGACGGGTTGCTCGCCGAGCTGGACGCGTTGGGCCTGCCGGCCAACCCGTCCCCGTGGCGGCGCAACCTGATGGCCTGCACCGGACTGGAGTTCTGCAAGCTGTCGTTCGTCGAGACCCGCGTGCGGGCCCAGGGCCTGGTCCCCGAGCTCGAGCAGCGTCTCGAGGACCTCAACGCCGCCCTGGACGTGCCGGTCACGGTCAACATCAACGGGTGCCCGAACTCGTGTGCCCGAATCCAGGTGGCCGACATCGGGTTCAAGGGCCAGATGATCGACGACGGCAACGGCAACTCGGTCCCCGGCTTCCAGGTGCACCTGGGCGGCAGCCTGGGCGCCGACAGCGGGTTCGGCCGGAAATTACGGCAGCACAAGGTGCTCAGCGACGAGCTCGGCGACTACATCGAGCGGGTGGTACGCAATTTCATCAAGGGCCGCAACGCCGGTGAGCGATTCGCCCAGTGGGCGGTGCGGGCCGAAGAGGACGACCTGCGATGAGGCAGCAGACCGAGGATCAGCTGCGCGAGCTGGCCGCCCGCGGCGCCGCGGAACTCGATGGCGCCAGCGCCACCGAACTGCTGGAGTGGACCGACGCGAACTTCGGTGGGGTCCGCGGCCCGCGCGGCGGCGCCACCTGTAACTACGTAGTGGCCTCCAATATGGCCGATGCGGTGCTGGTGGATCTGGCGGCCAAGGTCCGCGCGGGTGTTCCGGTGCTGTTCCTCGACACCGGCTACCACTTCGCCGAAACCGTCGGCACCCGCGACGCGGTGGAGGCGATGTATGACATCCAGTTGGTCAACGTCACCCCCGAGCAGACCGTGGCGGAGCAGGACGCCGCGCACGGCAAGGATCTGTTCGCCTCCAATCCGGCGCTGTGCTGCCGGCTGCGCAAAGTCGAACCCCTGGCCCGCACGCTGCGCGGCTACTCGGCGTGGGTGACCGGGCTGCGCCGGGTGGAGGCGCCGACGCGTGCCAACGCCCCGCTGGTCAGCTTCGACGAGCAGTTCGGGCTGGTGAAGATCAACCCGCTCGCCGCCTGGACCGATGAGGAGATGCACGCCTACATCGCCACGAACAACGTGCTGGTCAACCCGCTGGTCGACGAGGGGTACCCGTCGATCGGCTGCCTACCGTGCACGGCCAAACCCGCGGCCGGCTCCGACCCGCGCAGCGGACGCTGGGCGGGCCTCGCCAAGACCGAATGCGGGTTGCACGCCTCGTGACAGGTCCCGCTACAACGCTGGTGTTGACCGCGCACGGCAGCCGGGACCCGCGCTCGGCTGCCAATACCCACGCGATCGCCGGGCACCTGCGCCGGGTGGCACCGGAATTCACCGTGCAGGTGGCGTTCTGCGAACACAGCACGCCGATCCTGCGCGACGCACTAGACACCGTGACCGGCCCGACCGGCCAGACCATCGTGGTCCCGTTCCTCCTGGCCAGCGCCTACCACGCCCGCATCGACATCCCGGGGGTGATCGCCCAGTCCGGGGCCGCCGTGCAGGTGGCTCCCACCCTGGGCGAGGATGACCGGCTGGTGCAGGTTCTCGGTGAGCGGCTCACCGCCGCCGGGGCGTCCCGTTTCGACCCCGAGCTCGGCGTGGTGGTGGTCGCGGTGGGTTCCTCGCATGCTGCGGCTAATGCGCAAACCGCCCGCGTCGCCGCGCCGTTGGCCCGCGGAACCCGTTGGGCCGGAGTCGAAGTCGCCTTCGCCACGCAGGGACCGTCGGTGCCCGAAGCCGTCGAGCGCCTGCGGGAACGCGGGGCCACCAGGCTGATGATCGCCCCGTGGTTCCTGGCGCACGGGCGGATCACCGACAAGATCGCCGCCTATGCCGCGCAAGCCGGGATCGCGATGGCCGAGCCGCTCGGCGCGCACCGCCTGGTGGCGGCGACCGTGCTGGACCGGGTGGAGGCGGCGCTCACCGAAAGTCACGCCGCGGCCTGACGCTTGGTTTCCCGGCTGCGCGCCGGAGCAGGCCCCCTACACCGACACCGGCGTGTCTGCGGCCGCTACGTCCTGCAGCGGGGGCACCCTGGTCGCCCGCACGTAGACGGTGTCGCCTTCGGCCAGGGCCAGCGCCTCGGCGTCACCGCGGGTGATCTGCGCGGTGAAAGGCACCTTGGTGGCGCCGTTGGTCAGCTCCACGCGCACCTCGAAGCCCAATGCCACCACCCGGTCGACCACCGCACGCACCACCGCGGACACCTCGGCGTCACCCGCGCCTCCCGCTGCTGCCACCGCCATCTCCGGGGTGCGGCCCACCCGGATGTCATGCGGGCGCACCAGGGCACCGTTGAGCGACGAGACCGCCCCCAGGAACGACATGACGAATGCGTTCGCCGGGGCGTCGTAGACCTCGGTCGGGCTGCCGAGCTGCTCGATGCGGCCCTGGTTGAGCACGGCGATCCGGTCCGCGACGTCCAGCGCCTCGGCCTGGTCGTGGGTGACCAACACCGTGGTGACGTTCACCTCGTCATGCAGCCGGCGCAGCCAGGCCCGTAGATCCTCCCGAACCTTCGCATCCAGGGCGCCGAACGGCTCGTCGAGCAGCAGCACCTGCGGATCCACCGCCAGCGCTCGCGCCAACGCCATCCGCTGCCGCTGCCCGCCGGAGAGCTGGTTGGGGTAGCGGGTCTGAAAACCGCTGAGCCCCACCACTTCCAGCAGGTTGTCAACCTTCTCCTTGACCTCGGACTTGGGCCGCTTGCGGATCTTGAGCCCGAACGCCACGTTGTCCCGCACCGTCATGTGCTTGAACGCCGCGTAGTGCTGGAACACGAATCCGATGCCTCGCCGCTGCGGCGGGATCCCGGTCACGTCGACGCCGTTGATGGTGACGGTCCCGCTGTCGGGGTGGTCCAGGCCGGCGATCGCCCGCAGCAGCGTCGACTTGCCCGAGCCGCTGGGGCCGAGCAGCGCGGTCAGTGATCCGGACGGCACCGCGAAGTCGACGTTGTCCAATGCGACGAAGTCTCCGTAGCGCTTGTTCGCCCCCCGCACCGTGATTGCGTTGCTCATCTGTTTACCTTTCCGGCCCGGCGCATATCGAGCACCACCTGAACGATCAACACCAGTACCGACACCGTCATCAGCAGTGTGGACAGGGCGTAGGCGCCGTATTCGGCACCGCGGTTGTAACGGTCGGACACCAGCAGCGTCAGCGTCTGGGACGTGCCGGGCAGGTTCGACGACACGATCAACACCGCGCCGTACTCGCCGAGGGTGCGCGCCACGGTCAGCACGATCCCGTACGTCAGCCCCCACCGGATCGAGGGCAGCGTGATCCGCCAGAACGTCTGCCACCAACTCGAACCCAGCGTCGCCGCCGCCTCCTCCATGTCGGTGCCCAATTCGTGCAGCACCGGTTCGACTTCCCGGATCACGAACGGCAGGGTGACGAAGATGCTGGCCAGCACGATGCCCGGCAGGCCGAAGATGATCTTGAGGCCCCAGTCGTTCTCCACGAAGCCCAGCAACCCGGCCGACCCCCACAGCACGATCAGCGCGACACCGACGACCACCGGCGACACCGCGAACGGCAGGTCGATGATCGCCTGCAGTGCCCCCTTGCCACGGAACCTGTTGCGGGCCAATACCAATGCGGTCGGAATGCCGAAGATGACGTTCAGCGGCACCACGATCGCCACCACCAGCAGCGACAACTGCAACGCCGAGATCGCCGCCGGGGTGGAAATGTAGGCGAAGAACTGCCCGAATCCGGGCGCGAAGCTGCGCCACAGGATCAACGACACCGGAACGATCAGCAGCAGCCCGACGTAGACCAGCGCCACGAACCGGAGCAGGTAGCGGACTTTCCGTGACGGACTCATGTCGACCGCTCCTGCCGCTTGGTCACCCGCGCACCCAGCACTCGCAGCACCAACAGCACCAGGAAGGAAACAGCGAGCAGTACAAGGGATATCGCCGCGGCGCCGGTGCGGTCGTCGTTCTCGATCAAGGTGCGGATCCACTGGGAGGACACCTCGGTCTTGCCGGGCACGGCCCCGCCGATCAGCACCACCGAGCCGAACTCGCCGATCGCCCGGGAGAACGCCAGCCCCGCCCCGGTCAGCAGCGCCGGCGTGAGCGACGGCAGGACCACGGTGCGAAAGATCGTCGCGCCGGAGGCGCCCAGCGAGGCCGCGGCCTCCTCGACCTCCCGGTCGATCTCCAGCAGCACCGGTTGCACGGCCCGCACCACGAACGGCAGCGTGACGAACGCCAGGGCCAGGCCGACGCCCCAGGCGGTGTGCTGCAGGTGCAGCTGCACCGGACTGGCCGGGCCGTACAGCGCCAGCATCACCAGACTGGCGACGATGGTGGGCAACGCGAACGGCAGGTCGATGATCACGTCGACGAAGCGCTTGCCGACGAAGTCGTCACGCACCAGCACCCAGGCGATCAGCAGTCCGAACACCAGGTTGACCACGGTGACGCCGGCCGCGATCGTCAACGTCACCCGGAAGGACTCCAGCGCGGAGTGCGAGGTGACCGCCAGCCGAAACGCCTGCCAGCCACCGCCGGCGGACTGCCAGGCGATCGCCGCCAGCGGTGCCAGCACGATCAGCGACAGCCATATCACCGCCGCACCCACCCGCAGCGAGACGCCTTCCCGCCGGAACCCGTTGCGCACCGGTTGCCCGCCCTCGCCGGGCCGGGTCGCCTCGGTGACCACGATCGCCGTCATCCGGTGACCCGGGTGTAGATCTTGGTGATGGTGCCGCTCTCCTTGTCGAACAGGCCGGTGTCGGCGACGTCCCAGCCCCCGAGATCGGCGATCGTCCAGAGCTTGTCCGGCGCCGGGAACTCCTCGCCGAACTCGGCCGCGACGGCCGGGTCGGCCGGACGGAAACCGGCCTGCGCCCACAGGCGTTGCGCAACCGTCGTGTACTGGAAGTTCTTGAACGCGGTGACGGTGTCGAGGTGCCTGCTGGAGGTCACCACCGCCAACGGGTTCTCGATTTTGAAGGTCTGCAACGGGTTCACGTGCTCCACCGCCTTGCCCTTGCGCTCGACGGCGATCGCCTCGTTCTCGTAACTGATCAGCACGTCGCCGCTGCCCTGCAGGAACACGTCGGTGGCCTCCCGCCCGGAGCCCGGGCGCAGCTTGACGTGGTCGCTGACCAGTTTGTCGACGAAGTCCAGGCCGGCCTGCGGGTCCTTGCCGCCCGCACTCTTGACGGCGTAGGGAGCCAGCAGGTTCCACTTGGCCGATCCCGAGCTCAGCGGGCTGGGGGTGATCACCTCGACGCCGGGCGCCAACAGGTCGTCCCAGTCCTTGATGTGCTTGGGATTGCCCTGCCGCACCACCAGGGTCACCACCGAACCGAACGGGATGCCCTTGGTGACGTCGGCGTTCCAGTCCTCAGCCACCTTGCCGGCCTTGACCAGGCGGGTGATGTCGGGTTCCACCGAGAAGTTCACGATGTCGGCGGGTTTGCCGTTGGCGACACCGCGGGACTGGTCCCCCGAGGCGCCGTAGGACGTGACGACCTGCACGTCAGCACCTTCCTCGGTGCCGTAGAAAGCCGGGATCACCTTGCTCCAGCCGGGTTCGGGAACCGCGTAGGCCACCAGCGTCAGTGTGGTGTGCGCGTCGGACCGCTCGGCACCACCGACCACGTCGCTGGGCCCGCCGCCGCAGCCGGCGATCAGACAGACGGCCAGCGCCAGGGCGCCGCCGCGTGTGACGGTGTGAAGCATTGATGACCTTTCAGTGCGGGCTGAGGGAATTCGGTCCCGTCACTTCGCAGAGATGGTTGCCCAATGGGTGACATTCCGGGCATTAGGACACCAAAGCGTCGACGGAGCGGGTGTTCAGCGACAACAGTGCACGTCGGCCACAGCGCAAGTACCAACGGCAATGAGGGCCAAGACGTGGCACTCTCCATTACCGGACGCTGCGAGCATGCCGGGAAGCGTAACAGAACCCCGCGGTTCAGCGGGTCTCGACGGAGGAGAGCCGAAGCTGGAACCGCGGCATGAACCCCGCGGTTCAGCGAGGCTCGACGGAGGAGAGCCGAAGCTGGAACCGCGGCATGAACCCAGCGGTTCAGCGGGTCAGCGGGTCAGCAGCCAGCTGACGATCACCAGCACGATCAGACCGACCAGAATCAACGTCACCTGCGAGCGCGGCATCAGCGCGGCCCGCCATCGTGGTGCCGGACACGTTCCAGCACCCGGATTCCTTGTCCCAATGCCGCGTCCAGCACCACCGCCAGGCCATAGGCCAGCGCCAGCACCACCGGCATCACCACCGCGGTCTGGACCACGAAACCGAGCCCGGACAGCCAGAGCTCAACGCCATCCCACCAGCTCAGGAAGCCAACCATCCCGCCCACTGTAGCGGTGATCGCAGGCGCGGCGAAGCCGGGCGAACGGGGGCGCCGCCATCGGCTCGAGCGGGCCGCCGGCGGAAACCACAAAGCGGCGGGTCAGGTGGACGTGCGGCAGGCCGCCAGAGATGATGTCGGAATGGTCCTGCACACCCCGCCGGGCGATGCACCCGACAAGACCGCTCCGGCAGTCGCCGGGAAAACCTCGGACGGCCGTGTCGCCGCCAAGGCGACCCGCCACTGTCGGCCACCGCGCCGGTGCCCTATTCGGCGGCGCCAGGTCAGGTGCGCAACTCGTTTCCGCCGATCGCCGACTACGCGTTCCTGTCCGACTGTGAGACCAACTGCCTGATCTCGGCGGCCGGCTCGGTGGAGTGGATGTGCGTGCCGCGGCCCGACTCCCCCAGCGTGTTCGGCTCGATCCTGGACCGCGGCGCCGGGCATTTTCGGCTCGGGCCCTACGGGGTCGCGGTGCCCGCGGCGCGGCGCTACCTGCCCGGCAGTCCGATCATGGAGACCACCTGGCAGACCCACACCGGCTGGCTGATCGTGCGGGATGCGCTGGTGATGGGCAAGTGGCACGACATCGAAACCCGGTCGCAGACTCATCGGCGTACCCCGATGGACTGGGACGCCGAGCACATCCTGCTGCGCACGGTGCGCTGCGTCAGCGGCACGGTCGAGTTGACCATGAGCTGCGAGCCGGCGTTCGACTACCACCGCACCAGCGCCACCTGGGAGTACTCGGCCAACGCCTACGGTGAGGCGATCGCGCGGGCCCGGCAGAACCCCGACGCCCACCCGACGTTGCGGTTGACGACCAATCTGCGGCTGGGCCTGGAAGGCCGGGAGGCGCGGGCCCGCACCCGGCTGACCGAGGGCGACGACGTCTTCGTGGCGTTGAGCTGGTCCAAACACCCTGCGCCGCAGACCTACGCCGAAGCCGCCGACAAGATGTGGAACACCACCGAGTGCTGGCGGCAGTGGATCAACATCGGCAATTTCCCCGACCACCCGTGGCGGGTCTATCTACAGCGCAGCGCACTGACCCTGAAGGGGCTGACCTATTCGCCTACCGGCGCCCTGCTGGCAGCGGCTACCACGTCGCTGCCGGAAACCCCTCAAGGCGAACGTAATTGGGATTACCGCTACGCCTGGGTGCGGGATTCGACATTCGCGCTGTGGGGGCTCTACACGCTCGGGCTGGACCGCGAGGCCGACGACTTCTTCTCCTTCATCGCCGACGTATCCGGTGCCAACAACGGCCAGCAGCGCCCGCTGCAGGTGATGTACGGCGTCGGCGGGGAACACGAACTCGCCGAAGAGGAACTGGAACACCTGTCCGGCTACGACAACGCCCACCCGGTGCGGATCGGCAACGGCGCCTACAACCAGCGTCAGCACGACATCTGGGGCACCATGCTGGACTCGGTCTACCTGCACGCCAAGTCCCGTGAGCAGATCCCCGAAACCCTGTGGCCGGTGCTCAAGCGTCAGGTGGAGGAGGCGATCGCGCACTGGCGCGAGCCCGATCGCGGCATCTGGGAGGTGCGCGGCGAACCGCAGCACTTCACCTCGTCGAAGGTGATGTGCTGGGTGGCGCTGGACCGCGGCTCCAAGCTGGCCGAGTTGCAGGGCGAGGTGTCCTACGCCCGGCAGTGGCGGGTGATCGCCGAGGAGATCAAGGCAGATGTGCTGGCCAACGGGGTGGATTCCCGCGGTGTGCTGACCCAGAGCTACGGCAGCGATGCACTGGACGCCTCGCTGCTGCTGGTGGTGCTGACCCGGTTCCTGCCGGCCGACGATCCGCGGGTACGCGCCACCGTGATGGCGATCGCCGAAGAACTCACCGAGGACGGTCTGGTGCTGCGCTACCGGACCGAGGAGACCGACGACGGCTTGTCCGGCACCGAGGGCTCGTTCACCATCTGCTCGTTCTGGCTGGTCTCGGCGCTGGTGGAGATCGGTGAGGTCAGCCAGGCCAAGCATCTGTGCGAGCGGCTGTTGTCGTTCGCCAGCCCGCTGCACCTCTACGCCGAGGAGATCGAGCCCCGCACCGGTCGGCACCTGGGCAACTTCCCGCAGGCGTTCACCCACCTGGCGCTGATCAACGCCGTCGTGCACGTGATCCGCGCCGAGGAGGAGGCCGACTCCACCGGGGGATTCCAGCCCGCGAACGCACCCAATTAGCGCTCGCTGCGTCAGCCGGGTCAGCCGGGTCAGCCGCTGAGAACGCGGACCTTGTCCAGCATCGCCCGCGCCAGGTCGGCGGCGGTGGTGTCCCCGGGCGGTGGGGCGTCGGCATGGTCGTCCTCGCCGGCGAACCAGAACACGTCGACGTCGACGAGGCAGTTCACCCGCGCCGCCACCGCCCGCGTCACCCGCAGGCCCACCTCGCCGCCCACGGTGGTGCGCACGGTGGCGGTGAGCACCCCGTCGGCAGTGGAGACGTCGATGATTTCGCCGCTGGCATCGCCGCTGTCCTCACCGGAACGGACCACCGTGACCCCGTCGCAGTGGCCCCACTGCTGCGAGAACTTCTCGAAGAGCGCCTCGGCGTCGGCGGCGGTGGCCAGTGCGATCACGGCCTCGCCCACCCCCGTCAGCGGCGAATCGTCGGGAGCGGAGGTGCTGTCCCAGAACTCGTGGGCGACATCCTGTGCACCGGCGGAGCCGTAAACCGATTTCTGGCCGCCCACCGCGGCGCCGACGCAGTCTTCCGGCTCCGCTTCGTCCCAGGCGTCGGGCAGGTCGTCGACGCCGCCGAACCGCGGCGGCAGAGACGGGTCACTGCGGAAGCCCTGGCCGACGATCTTCGACAGCTCGGCGTCGTCGAGCAACACCTGCCGAACTGCCATCCCGGCGACCGGTGTGGGGGCCAATCCCGGTGCGGGCCTGACGGTTCCGCTGACCACCGTGGTGCACCCGCTGGCCAGCAGCATCAGCGCCGCCGCAGCTGCCGCGGTTCTGCCTGCCCGGGCGGCCACTATTTCTTGGTTCTTTCCCCGGTGGACCCGCCGCCATCGGTGGACAGTGCCGCAACGAACGCCTCCTGCGGCACGTCGACGCGGCCGATGGTCTTCATCCGCTTCTTGCCCTCCTTCTGCTTTTCCAGCAGCTTGCGCTTACGGGTGATGTCACCGCCGTAGCACTTGGACAGAACGTCTTTGCGGATGGCCCGAATGTTCTCGCGGGCAATGATTTTCGAGCCGATCGCAGCCTGCACCGGCACCTCGAACTGCTGACGCGGGATCAGTTCCTTGAGTTTGGTGGTCATCTTGTTGCCGTAGGCCGCCGCGGAATCCTTGTGCACGATCGCACTGAAGGCGTCCACCGCCTCGCCCTGCAACAGGATGTCGACCTTGACCAGGTCGGCCTCCTGCTCGCCGGCCTCCTCGTAGTCCAGGCTGGCGTAGCCGCGGGTGCGCGACTTCAGCGAATCGAAGAAGTCGAAGATGATCTCGCCCAACGGCATCGTGTAGCGCAGCTCGACGCGTTCCGGCGAGAGGTAGTCCATACCGCCGAGTTCGCCGCGCCGCGACTGGCACAGTTCCATGATGGTGCCGACGAACTCGCTGGGAGCGATGATGGTGGTCTTGACGACGGGTTCGAAGACCGAGCGGATCTTGCCTTCCGGCCAGTCCGACGGGTTGGTGACGATCAGGCCTTCGTCGGCCGCGCCTTCCTTGCCCTCTCTGATCACCCGGTAGACGACGTTGGGCGAAGTGGAGATCAGGTCCAGGTCGAATTCGCGTTCGAGGCGTTCCCGGGTGATCTCCATGTGCAGCAGACCCAGGAAGCCGCAGCGGAATCCGAAGCCCAGTGCCACCGAGGTTTCCGGCTCGTAGGTCAGGGCGGCATCGTTGAGCTGCAGCTTGTCCAGGGCGTCACGCAGGTTCGGGTAGTCCGAGCCGTCCACCGGGTACAGCCCGGAGTAGACCATCGGCTTGGGTTCGCGGTAGCCGGTGAGCGCCTCGGTGGCGCCGGCCCGCGCGGTGGTGACGGTGTCGCCGACCTTGGATTGGCGCACGTCCTTCACCCCGGTGATCAGGTAACCCACCTCGCCGACGCCAAGTCCCTTGGAGGCCTTGGGTTCCGGGGACACGATGCCGACTTCGAGCAGCTCGTGGGTGGCGCCGGTGGACATCATCGCGATCTTCTCGCGCGGGGTGATCCTGCCGTCGACGACGCGGACATAGGTGACCACGCCGCGGTAGATGTCATAGACGGAGTCGAAGATCATCGCCCTGGTGGGCGCGTCGGCGTCGCCGGTGGGCGCTGGCACCTGTTTGACGACTTCGTCGAGCAACTCGGCCACACCCTCGCCGGTCTTGCCGGACACCTTCAGCACATCACCGGGTTCGCAACCGATGATGTGGGCCAGCTCGGCGGCGTAGCGCTCCGGATCGGCGGCGGGCAGGTCGATCTTGTTGAGCACCGGGATGACGGTCAGGTCGCGATCCAGTGCCAGGTACAGGTTGGCCAGGGTCTGGGCCTCGATGCCCTGGGCGGCGTCGACCAGCAGGATGGCGCCTTCACAGGCCTCCAGTGCCCGGGACACCTCGTAGGTGAAGTCGACGTGGCCGGGGGTGTCGATCAGGTGCAGCACATACTGCTCACCGTTCGCCGTCCAGGGCAGCCGGACGTTCTGGGCCTTGATGGTGATGCCGCGCTCCCGCTCGATGTCCATCCGGTCCAGGTACTGGGCGCGCATCGAGCGATCGTCGACGACGCCGGTGAGCTGCAGCATCCGGTCGGCCAGGGTGGATTTGCCGTGGTCGATGTGGGCGATGATGCAGAAGTTCCGTATCTGCGCCGGCGCGGTGAAGGTCTGGTCGGCGAAACTGCTGATGGGAATCTCCTGGTGAGCGGGTGGTGCGGGGGTGCCTGCCTACTGTCTAGTCAGGGTAGCGAGGCGACGGCTGCAAAACGAAACCCCCGGAGGCGCACCTCCGGGGGTTTGCGTGTCGAACGACGATCAGACGTCGAGTGCGCCGGCCCCGAAGTACCCGCCCAGGTCGGCCACGCCCGCGTTGAAGAAGTTGGTGAAGTCCTCGAAGAACCCGTCCCCGGCCAGCCCGGCTGCGATCCCGCTACCCGAGCCGATCAGGAAGTTGCCGGCATCCTCGGCGGCAATCTCGCCGCCGCCGGTCATCAGCGCGTAGAGCATCACGTTGCTGGCGTCGGCGAACTGCGTGACCGCGCCGTTGAACAGGCTGTAGGCACCCGGGTCGCCGGACATCTCGGTTTCCCAGTTCACGCCGAACAGCAGCGCCGCGAACGCAGTGTTGTCGTGCAGGTCCTCAGGGGAGATGGTGCTGAACGACTGCGGGTTTTCCAGCGTCGGCTCGCCGACGGTGATCACGTTGGGGTCGACAGCCGCCAGCGTGGCCGCGTTCCCGAAGAGCCAGTTCATCGACTGGACCTCGCCTAACAAGATGCTGCTGAAGTCGGGGGGCTCCGCGGCCGCCAGCGGCGCCAACGCGAATGCCGCACCCGCAGCCAAGCTCCCCACCACGCCGATCTTGCGAATGCTCATAGCCATATGCCTTTCACGATGTCCACCGGCGGATTGCCACCACCGGATGCTCCCCCAGCACCGTCCGCTGCAAAGCTCATTAAATCTAACAGCTACCTGTGATTGAGCACAACGGTTTGCTCAGTTGAGTATCAGTTGGCGAATTTCTTGCCAGAATTTTCCCAGCTAGGCGAGATCAACAGGACACATCGCGTGTCTCTTAGTGAGCCTAAGCTAGGGCGTCACATCGGCGAGGGTGAACATGCCGAACAGGTCGGACCAGGCGGCCTGCATCAGGTCGCCCTGCAGGGCGCCCAGGGCTTCCTGGAAACCGCTGGCGCTGGTCAAGATGTCCGAGTCCGGTGCCAGGAGTTGCAAATCGCTGAAGAGAGCGGAGTCCGGATCGATCCCCGCGCCGCTGAGGTTGTCGAAGAGGCTCGCTGCGATCGCCGCCTCGTAACCGCCGTCCCCCAGGGTCTGGTTCAGCCCCAGCAAATGGTCCAACTGAGCCTGCATGAGCGCCTGACCGACCAGGTCCGCCTCGGTGAACCGGGAGAACGCGCCGTTGAAGAGGCTGTCCGCCGGATCGGCAGAGTCCCCCGGGAAGAGCAGCGTGTCGTCCGGCAGGCCCAGGCCACCGTTGGTCGTCGGTTCCAGTGCCCAGGAGTAGATGCTCTGCTGTAACGCGACATCTTGGTTGAACAGGCTGTCGTTCTGTTCCACCTGCGCGCCGATCAGGGCAGTGTGGGCGTCGCCGGCGGCGCTGACCAGCGTCACATCGCGCTGGGCGGCCCGGTCGGCATGTTCGGATATCCCGACCACGCTGACAGCGGCCGCGGACAGTCCGGTCAGAATCGCAACGCCGAGGGCGACCCCGCGTCGAACGCTGTTGCGATCCTCCATGTCTCCACTTCCCTTGGGGCGGACAACCCCCGCAGCGGCGAAAACTCCGCCGCGCCAACATCTCGCCGCTCACGAGTCTCTGCTATGAGATGTAATCAATAACGCTACGCCGATACACCGCTGGGGACAATGCAAGCGGCACATGTGTTTTCAGACAGGCTCGGCGACTTCGTCCAGGTTCCTACCCGGCTTCGCCTATGCTGCGATCATGGCTTCCTCGCGGAAGACCCCCTGGCAGACGGTGCAGCGATTCGCGGAGAACCTGGTGTTCAACGAAGCCCCACGGTTCATCCGCCAACTCGAGCAGGCACCGCTGGTGCAGCAGCGCATCCAGCGGGGCATCGAGCAGGGCATCAGGATCGGACTGGACGTGCTCAGCGGCGCGGTGTCGGACCCGGCACCGGCGATCCCGGCCGGCCGGCCGGTCACCAATAGCAGCGTCCCCACCGCGCACCGCGCGCGTCGCCTCGCCTACGCCCCCGACCTCAACGGCAGAGCCGACCCGGGCGAGATCGTCTGGACCTGGGTGGCCTACGAGGACGATCCGGGCCAAGGCAAGGACCGGCCGGTATTGGTCGTCGGACGCGACCGCACCATGCTGCTGGGACTGATGTTGTCCAGCCAGCCGCGGCACGCCGACGACGCGAACTGGCTGGGGATCGGCGCGGGCAGCTGGGATGAAGCGCACCGGCTCAGTTGGGTCCGCCTGGACCGGGTGCTCGACGTGCCCGAGGAGTCGATCCGACGCGAGGGCGCCATCCTGGAACGCAGGGCGTTCGATGTGGTGGCCGCCCGGCTGCGCAGCGACTACGCCTGGAGTTGAGCCCTGCCCGAGGGCGGCGACTTATCCCTGGCTGATGTAGGAGCGAAGCTGCGCCTGCTCGGCCTGCAGCTCCTCCATCCGCGACTTGACCACGTCGCCGATGCTGACGATCCCGGCCAGCCGGCCGTCCTCGAGCACCGGTATGTGGCGCGCCCGGTGCTCGGTCATGAGCATGCTGACCTCATCGGCGGTGTCGGATTTGGTGCACGTCGCGACCACCGTGGTCATGATCGCCGATACCGGCCGGGCCAGCAGGCTGGCGCCGTGGACGTGCAACTGGCGTACCACGTCACGCTCGGAGGCCACCCCCTCCAGGCCGTCGGGGCCGATCACCACCATGGCCCCGATGTTGTGCTCGGCCAGACCGGCCAGCAACTCCATGACGGTGGCATCCGGATGGATGGTCACCACCGCCGCGCCCTTGTTCCGCAATACATCCGCGATCCGCATTCAAGCCTCCCGCCGCAGTGATCTGCTTCACACCAGGCTAGGCCATTTTTTCCGGCCCGGGGCGGCGATGTTGGAAACTCTGTCGATCGCCGAGCGCGGGACGCACATCTGTGGCATATGTGACGTCATGACGATCGAGATCACCCTGCTGGGCACCGGAAGTCCGATTCCCGACCCGAACCGCGCCGGACCGTCGACCCTGATCCGGGCCGGTGGCCAGGCGCTGCTGGTGGACTGCGGGCGGGGGGTGTTACAGCGGATGGCAGCCGCCGGCGCATCCGCCAACACGCTGTCGGCGCTGCTGCTCACCCATCTGCACAGTGACCACATCGCCGACCTCGGCGACCTGCTGATCACCCGGTGGGTCACCACGTTCACACCCGACCCCACACCACTGCCGATCATCGGCCCGCCGGGAACCGCGGATGTCGTCGAGGCGACGCTGCGAGCCTTCGGGCACGACATCGGTTACCGGATCGCCCACCACGCAGACCTGACCACACCGCCTCCGGTTGAGGTCCGCGAGCACACCACCGGCCAAGTTTGGGATCGCGACGGCATGCAGATCACCGTGGCGCCCACCGACCATCGGCCGGTGACGCCCACGATCGGGTTCCGGGTCGAATACACCGACGGGTCCGGGACCGCCTCGGTGGTGCTGGCCGGGGACACCGTGCCCTGTGACAGTCTCGACGCGTTGGCCGCCGGAGCCGGTGCGCTGGTGCACACCGTGATCCGCAAGGACCTCATCGCCGCGCTCCCCCAGCAGCGGATCCGCGACATCTGCGACTACCACTCCTCGGTGGCCGAGGCCGCCGCGACCGCCCGGCGCGCCGGGGTCGACACGCTGGTGCTGACCCATTACGTGCCCGCCATCGCACCCGGGCAGGAAGAGCAGTGGCGTGCGCTGGCCGCCGCGGAGTTCGACGGGCCGATCGAACTCGGCGACGACCTGCACCGGGTCGAGGTGGTCGCGGAAGGCTGAGCTGGGGCCGCGGCTGAGCCGAGTTGGGGAGATGACAACCCAGCTGGTAATCTGAACAGCCGTTGCCCCCACGTCGGGAGGCGAACCCAACTCAAGCTTTTAAGAAGGAACTACTCCGTGGCCAACATCAAGTCGCAGGTGAAGCGCAACCGGACCAACGAGCGCGCCCGGCTGCGCAACCAGTCGGTGAAGTCGGCGGTGCGCACCGCGATCCGCTCCTTCCGGGAGGCCGCCGAGGCCGGCGACAAGGAGAAGGCCGGCGAGCTGCTGGTGACGACCAGCCGCAAGCTCGACAAGGCCGCGAGCAAGGGCGTGATCCACAAGAACCAGGCCGCCAACAAGAAGTCGGCGCTGGCGCAGACCCTCAACAAGCTCTGACCCGGCGGGTCACCCCGCGAACGCAGGCCCCTGATTCCACCCGGAACAGGGGCCTTCGTGCTGCCGTGGCCGCTCTAGCGCGCGGCCAGCTCGGCGACTTGGCGGACCGCGGTCTCCAGCGCGTAGTCGGCGTCGGCCGCGGCGCCCTTGACGTCAGCGTTCAGACCGGCCACCAGCCGCACCGCGGCGGCCACGGACTCCCGCGACCAGTACCGGGACTGTTTCTGCGCCTTCTGCACCCGCCACGGCGGCATACCCAATTCGCCGGCCAGCCGGTAGGGGTCACCTGACTTGGGGCCGACCCGCGCGATGGTGTGGATCGCCTCGGCCAGCGCGTCGGCCAGCACCACGTGCGGTTCGCCGCGGATCATCGCCCAGCGCAGCGCCTCGGTGGCGCCTTCGACATCGCCGACGACGGCCCGATCGGCGACATCGAACCCCTTCACCTCGGCTTTCCCACTGTGGTAGCGGCGCACCGCAAGCGCGTCGACATGGCCGCCGGTGTCGGCGACCAGCTGCGAGCAGGCCGAGGCCAACTCACGGATGTCGGAGCCCACCGCATCGAGCAGCGCGGTGACGCAGGCGTCGTCGACCCGCACCTTGAGCCGGCGGAACTCGCCACGAACGAAGTCGGCGCGTTCGGTGGGCTTGGTGATACGGGCGCACTGGTGCACCTGGGCGCCGAGTTCGCGCAGCTGCCCGGCCAGTGCCTTGGCTCGCCCGGCGCCGGAGTGCACCACCACCAGCACGGTGCCCGCCGGGACATCGGCGGCCGTCGACCCGATCAGGGTCACGGCATCTTTACCGGCCTCGCCGGCGGCTTCCAGAACCACCACACGTTCGTCGGCGAACAGCGACGGACTCAGCAGCTCGGCGAGCTCACCCGCCTCGACTTCGCCGGCCCGCAACCGGTCCACCGGAATGTCGGTGCTGCCGGCCTGCACCCGTACCGCCGCCAGCACCTGCGCGACGGCCCGCTCGACCAGCAGTTCCTCGTCACCGAGGATCAGATGCAGCGGCGAAACCGGTTGGCTCACCCGCCAATCGTGTCACGCAGCCCCGACACCCGCCCAGCCGGTCAACGCCTCCGAGACCGACCAGGCCAGCAGGCACAGCGCCAGCGCGGCCAGCATCCACCGACAACAGCGCCATCGCCAACAGACCACGACCAGTACCGCAGCGGCGCCCACGCCGAACACCCCGGCCGCCCCCACGGGCACCGGCACGGTGGCAACGGGAACCCCGCCGCTGAAGTGCGCGACGCGGCACACCCACCACAGTTCGGGCCCGGTGAAGCGGATCAACAGTTCGGCGGCAGCCGGCCACCATCCGCACAGCACCGCGGCCGCGCTGCCCAACACGGTGATCGGCGCGACCAGCACCGCCACCGCGAGATTCGCGAGCGTGCTGACCAGGCTGAGCCGCCCGGAGATCCCGGCGATCAGCGGCGCGGTCACCAGGTTGGCGGCCCACGCCACCGCCACCGCGGCAGCCAAGGGCTCCGGCCAGCCGTGGGCCACCAGCCGCGCCGACCACACCGGCGCGATCAGCACCAGCGCCGCGGTGGCGACCACCGACAGCGCGAAGCCGACATCGACGGCCAGGTGCGGGGCCAGCGCGAGCAGCACCAACACCGCGGCGGACAGGCTCGGAATCGCCTGGCGCCGGCGCGCCGAGAGCACCCCCAGCAACGCGATCGCCCCCATCACCGCCGCCCGCAATACGCTGGCCGTCGGCTGCACGACGATCACGAACGCCGCCAACGCCAGCCCGGCCAGCATCGCCGCGGCCCGCGGCCCCACCAGTCGCGCCGAGAACAACACCGCACCGCAGACGATCGTCACGTTCGCACCCGAGACCGCCATCAGGTGCGTCAGACCCGCGGCCCGAAACTCTCGCCCGGTTGCGGCGGTGATCGCCGAGGTATCCCCCAGGACCAGGGCGGGCAGCATCCGCGCCTGCTCGCCGGGCAACACCCGCCCGGCGGCGGCGGCAAACCGGGCACGCACCTGGTGGGCGGTCCGCGCAACGAGTCCGGGCCGGCCGCGCCTGGGCTCCCCCGCGGCGGTCAGCGCCGCCACCGTCAGGTCACGCCGGGCCGGATGGGCGATGTTGGCGCGGAACGTCATCGACTGGCCGACCATCACCTCGCCGAATTCGATACCGGATGCGAAAACGACTACCCGGCCGGAGGATTCGGCGCCGTCGAGACGCTGCAGGGTGGCCCGGAACATCACCCGGCGGGTACCGGCGGGCATCGGACTCTCGCTGGGGGTGACCGTCACCGCCGCGGTACGGCCGAACTCCGCGGTGATCGGGTGGTCGATGACCGACTCGGTGCGCAGCGCAACCGCCCACCCGAACCCCGCCCCCACGGTGAACGCCGCCGCCAGAACAGCACCGCCCAGCCGCCACCCGGGCCGCCGCGCCCGCCCGCCGTACCGGCACAGCGCACCCGACAGGGCACCCAGTCCCGCACACAGCACCGCCAGCGTGCCGCCGATCTGCCACTGGATGCCCGCAGCGGTGACCAGCCAGCCGATCAGCGCGGCCGGCACCAGCCGAACATCGAGCCGGGCCGCCGGAGACGCCGCGGCCGCTGGCGGGGTCACCGTCAGACGCGGACCAGGGCACGCAGCTTCTCCAGCCGCGCCGGGCCGATTCCGTCGACATCGCCGAGTTGATCCACGTTGGTGAATTTGCCGTGGGCGTCACGCCAGGACACGATCGCGGCCGCGGTCACCGGCCCCACACCGGGCAGCGCGTCGAGCTGCTCGACGGTCGCGGTGTTGAGGTTGACCGGCTCGCCTGGCTTGGGGGCCGGCCCGGCCGCCGTGGGCGCGGTGCTGGTGTGTGGAGTCTCCGGTGCCGGCGATGTCGCGCCGACCGAGCTGCCGAATACCGGGGGGCCAGTCGACGGCGCCAGCCCGACCACGATCTGTTCGCCGTCGGCCACGGGGCGGGCCAGGTTCAACCCGATCGTGTCCGCACCGTCGAGGGCCCCGCCGGCGGCGCTGAGCGCGTCGGCGATCCGGGAACCGGGCGCCAGCGTCGCCAGCCCCGGTTTGTGCACCAACCCGACCACGCTGACCACCACCTGGTCGGCGCCGGGCGCCGGGGGCGCCGCAGCGGGTTCGTCAGCGCGCGGGCTGGCGGTCGAAACCATCTCGACCGGAGGCAGTTTGGCGCTGCGCACCGGCGCAGGCGGGTCGCGCAGCACGGTGAACACGGTGATGAGAACCGCGACCGCGGCGATCACCGCCAGGGCGACCGTCCCGGCACGCCCCGGGTCGGCCCGCACCTTGGCAAGCCAACCGGCGTCGGCGGCGTCGTCGGGCAGCCAGCGCGGCAGCAACGAATTCGGGTCGGCGTCCTCATCCGGTTCGGGTGTGGCGTTGCCGCGCTCGGGTCCGGGTAGCAGGCCGAGGCGGCGTTGCAGCCGCTCGCCGGGTGGTTCTGGTGCCATGCGCCGACGCTAGGCCGCACCCCCGGCCGCGCTGCGGGGTCGACAGCAGCCGCGGGCCGAAATTGTGGATCAACGCGCGACTGTGCAGAAGACCGCTACGGGTTCAACCACTCCCCGACGTCATGGGAGATGCCCGAGGACGGCGAGTAGCGCACCTTCGTCGCGGTGACGCCGGTGGGCAGCGCGAACACGACGCAGCCGGTGCTGGACGAACCGGCAGCGATCAGGAACCAGCCGTAGGCGAAGTCCTGGCACTCGGTCACGGTGGCGAAATCGGCCTCGTAAGTCTGGTCGTCGGAGCCGACCACCGAGACGTCGCTGTTGCTGTTGCCGACGATGGTCGCCGTTCCGGCGTTCTCGATCCGCAGCTTGGTCGCGATGTAGTTCTTACCGGGTTCGCCCCA
Source organism: Mycolicibacter terrae (assembly GCF_010727125.1). Lineage (NCBI taxonomy): Bacteria > Bacillati > Actinomycetota > Actinomycetes > Mycobacteriales > Mycobacteriaceae > Mycobacterium > Mycobacterium terrae. Next base: position 2,763,359 of record NZ_AP022564.1, read on the forward strand.
GCCGTTCGGGACGGTGGCGGGGTCGATGACGTCGGTCAACGTCACCGCGATCTTCTGCCCGCCGATCCGCATCAGCTCCAAGGTCTGGCCGCGATGCGCGGCCGGCCGGGCGGGCGGGGTCTGCTGCGCCGAAGCCGACGGCGTGGACCGGGATTCCTCGGCTGCCTGCGCCGAACACGACACCGCACAAAAGAGCAGGACACACATTGCGACGAGCGACCGTCTCATGACCCCCAGCCTACAAACACGCACGACAGCGCCTGCGTCCACCGGCTCCGCTCGGTTTCCGGACCGGGACCGCACCCGGTGGCCGGTTCCGATTAGGGTGCATACCAACCGTGAGTTCACCCAACCAACCGGGAGGTCGACGTGAGACTGGCACTGACCGCCGAGGAGGCCGCGTTCCGCGACGAGATGCGCGCCTTCTTCACCACCGAGATCCCCGCGGACATTCGGGAACGCGGCCGGCAGGGTCACTCGATCTTTCCCGACGACATCGTCGCCACCCAGAAGATCCTCAATGCGCACGGCCTCGCGGTGCCCAACTGGCCGACCGAGTGGGGCGGCAAGGACTGGACTCTGACCCAGCACCAGATCTGGCTCGACGAAATGCAATTGGCGTCGGTGCCCGAACCGCTGACCTTCAACGCCAAGATGGTCGGCCCGGTGATTGCCGAGTTCGGCTCCCAAGCCATCAAGGAACGCTTCCTGCCGGCCACCGCCAATCTGGATATCTGGTGGTGCCAAGGGTTTTCCGAGCCGGACGCCGGCTCCGACCTGGCGTCCCTGCGCACCACGGCGGTGCGCGACGGCGACAGTTACATCGTCAACGGGCAGAAGACCTGGACCACGCTCGGACAGTACGCGGACTGGATCTTCTGCCTGGTGCGCACCGATCCGCAGGCCCCCAAGAAACAAGCCGGCATCTCGTTCCTGCTGTTCGAGGTGTCCACGCCGGGTGTCACCATGCGACCGATCAAGCTCATCGACGGCGGCTACGAGGTCAACGAGGTCTTCTTCACCGACGTGCGGGTGCCCGCCGATCAGCTGGTCGGCGAGGAGAACCACGGCTGGACCTACGCGAAATTCCTACTGGGCAACGAGCGCACCGGGATCGCCGGGGTGACCCGCACCAAGGTACGCCTCGCCGAGGTCAAGGAGCGCGCCAAGGAGCTCGGCGCACTCGATGACCCGTTGTTCGCGGCGCGGCTGGCCGAGGCCGAAAACGACTTGCTCGCACTGGAACTCACCCAGATGCGGGTGTCGAGCGACTCCGCGGACGGCAAGCCCAACCCGGCGTCATCGGTGCTCAAGCTGCGCGGCAGCCAGCTGCAGCAGGCCGTCACCGAACTGTTCGTCGAGGTCGCCGGTCCCGACGCGCTGCCGTTCGAGGCGGGCGAGGGCATCGCCTCTCCGGAGTGGGCGCAGCAAGCCGCGCCGACCTACCTGAACTACCGCAAGACATCCATCTACGGCGGGAGCAACGAGGTGCAACGCACCATCATCGCGTCCACCATTCTCGGCCTGTAGGAGGTACGACGGTCATGGACTTTCAACTCAGCGAGGAGCAGGTCCTGCTCCGCGACACCACCCGTTCGATGTTGTCGGGCTACGACACCGAGACCCGCAACCAGGTCGTCGATGCCGATCCCGGCTTCAACCCGCAGGTGTGGAAACAGCTGGCCGACACCGGGATTCTCGGTCTGGGATTCGACCCCGACGAATCCGGCCCGCTGGAGATCATGGTGGTGCTCACCGAGATCGGCCGGCGAGTGGCCCCCGAGCCCGTCGTGCACGGAGCACTGGGGCCCGGTGCGCTGATCGCCGAACACGGTGATGCCGAACAGCGCAAACTGCTCGACTCCGTCGCCGAGGGCGATCAGATCCTGGCCTTCGCCCACACCGAGCCGGGGATGCGCGGCGAGGGCGCAAAGGTGACCACCGCGGCCGTGCGGCAAGGCGATTCGTGGCTGCTCAGTGGACGCAAGAACCCGGTGTTGACCGGGGACCGTGCCGACACCCTGGTGATCAGCGCCGCCCTGCCCGACGGTGGGACCGGGCTGTTCCTGGTCGACGGGGACGCCGACGGCCTGACCCGCCGGCCCTACCGGACCTTCGACGGCCGGCGCGGCGCCCAGATCGACTTGGACAACGCCGCTGGAACCCCGCTCGGTGAGGCCACCGACGCCACCGCCGCGATCGAGCACGCGATCGTCCGCATCTCCTCGGCGTTGTGTGCCGAGGCGGTCGGTGCGATGGAAGAGGCGCTGCGGCTGACCACCGACTACCTCAAGACCCGCAAGCAGTTCGGGGTCACGCTCAACACCTTCCAGACCCTCACTCAGCGCGCCGCCGACATGTACGTCTCGCTGGAGTTGGCCCGCAGCATGAGCATGTACGCGGCCATGTCGATCGCCGACGGGAACCTCGACCCGCTGATCGCGGCACGCGCCAAGCTGCAGATCGGCCGGTCGGGCCGGCACATCGCCCAGGAGGCCGTCCAGTTGCACGGCGGGATCGGGATGACCTGGGAGTACCCGGTCGGGCACTACGCGGCCCGGCTCACCGCGATCGAGCACACCCTGGGCTCGTCGCAGGATCAGCTGCACGTGCTGATGGCCAACCTGGACGGCTACGACCTGGCCAAGCTGTAGCCGCCAGCCCGGCGAGCGTGCAGAGTTTCCCGCCCGACCGGCCTCGCCTGGGGGGACAACAGACGACTCTGCACGTTCGCGACCGGGGCTGCTCAGAAGAAGAATCCGAGCTGCGCCGGCGTATCGGTGCTGAACGCCAGATCCAGCCGGCGCACCGATTCGGGCCGGCGGCACCGCAACCGGTTCGCCGCGGCCAGCGCCGCCGCCCGGTGGGTTCCCAGGTAGAGGCTGCCCAGCACGTCGAGATCCAGTTCGGCGTCCGCGGGTGCGTCGGAGCGGGTGCACTGCGCCCGGCCGTCGCGGATCTCCAGCGCGAATCGGCCACCATCGCCGCGGAACCGGTCGGAGACCTCCAGGACCACACTCAGCTCGGCGGCGTAGCCGCGGGCCGCCAATGCGGTCGGGACATCCATCAGCCGCAGCCAGCCCTCGTCGGTGCGTGCGGTGGTGCGGGCCAACCGGGTATCGGTCAGCAGGTACGGCAGTGCATCGTCGGGGTAGGTGCCGATGACGACGGTCTGCATCAGATCCATGCCCAGCAGTGCGCGCCACAACGCGGCGTGCGCATCCGGCGTGACGGCCCGCAGCTCCGCCACCCGCACCGTCTTGGGCTTCGCCCCGTGCACCCGGTACAGGGCGTAACCGTCGGGGTGCAGCAGCGCCATCCATGCGGTGCCGCCGTCGCGGTCGCCTTCCCGGTCGGCCAGCAGATCGTCCCAGAGCGCGGTCGGGCGGATCAGCCCACCGGGGGTGCGCTGGCGGCAACGGTCGTAGATCGCGGCGAACTCGTCGCGGTGATCACCGGCCCGGACCAGCCGGACACCGCCGGGGTCGGGTGCGTCGGGGTGGAACACCGCGAACTGCCGGTCGATGGTCAGCTCCTGCTCGACGGTGGCCGGGCCGTAACCGAATCGCCCGTAGATACCGCCTTCGCTGGCGGTCAGCGCCGCCACCGGATACCCGGAGTCGGCGATGCGCCGGTGCAGTTCGACGTACATGGCGCGCAGTACGCCGCGCCGACGGTGGGTGGGCGCGACGACCACGCCGCTGATGCCGGCGGCCGGCAGCACCGCCCCGCCGGGAACCGTGAGCCGCAGGTCGAGGTAGAACGCCACCCCGATCAGCTCGCCGCCGGCGCAGGCCACCACCGCGCCGTCGGGCGGGACCAGGGTGCGAATGGCCTCGACTTGGTGCGGGTGGGTGAACGACCCGAAGCCGGCGGCCTCCAGCAGTGAGATCTGCGGCCAGTCGTCGTCATTCGCGGTCCGCACGGTCACATCGGTCACGGGCTTCGACGGTGCCACAACGGCCGGCGCACCGCAGCCGAATATGGTGTGGAGCCATGAGCACCCCGCTGCGCGTCATCCAATGGACCACCGGCAACATCGGGCAGCGCTCGCTGCACGCCATCATCGGCCGTCCCGACATGGAGCTGGTCGGTGTCTACGCCCACGGGAAGAACAAGGTCGGGGTGGATGCCGCGGAGCTGGCCGGCTGGCCGGAACCGACCGGGATCACCGCCACCGATGACGTCGACGCCCTGATCGCGCTCAAGCCCGACGCCTGTTGCTACAACCCGCTGTGGCCCAGCATCGACGAGTTGGTCCGACTGCTGGAGGCCGGGATCAACGTGTGCTCCACGGCCGCCTGGATCACCGGCGGCAAGCAGACGCGTGAGGACCTCAAGCGCATCGACGACGCCTGCCGGGCCGGGAACTCGACGATGTTCGGCAGTGGCGCGCACCCCGGACTGACCAACATGATCGGCATGGTGCTCTCGGGGGCGTGCGAACGGGTCGACGAGATCCGGATCACCGAATCGGTGGACTGCTCGACGTATGAATCCGCGGACACCATGGCGGCGATGGGCTTCAGCCAGGACCCGGCCACCCCCGGCCTGGCCGAGAGCGTCCGCCGGGAAAGTGAGGTGTTCGCCGAGTCCGCGGCCATGATGGCCGACGCGATCGGCGCGCAGCTGGACAGGATCACCTTCGACGTGCAGTTCACCGCCGCGACCGGCGACAGCGACCTGGGCTTCATGCAGATCCCGGCCGGAACCGTGGGAAGCGTCTTCGGCTATCACCGCGGCTGGGTGGGGACGCGCAACGTGGTCAGCGTGGGATTCAACTGGATCATGGGCAGCCACGTCACCCCGCCCAAGCCGGTGGCGCACGGCCACGTGATCCAGGTGTTCGGGCTGCCGAACATGCGCACCGTCATCAACTGCCTGCCGCCCACGGACTGGAGCGAGCCGAACCTCAACGGCTTGGGTTCGATCTACACGGCCATGCCGGTGACCAACGCGGTGCCCGCGGTGGTCGCGGCCGCGCCGGGCATCGTCACGCTGGCCGACCTGCCGCCGATCACCGGCCGCAGCGCCGCAAGCTGAGCCGCCGAATTACACCGGGCGGTTAGCGAGGCTCGACGCAGGAGAGCCGAAGCTGGACCGCCGAATTACACCGGGCGGTTGGCGGTGATCGCCCCGGACGCGGCGTCGATGGTGACGTCGTGTTCGACCAGTTCGGTGTCCCAGACATCGGCGTCCCACACCACGGTGCCGTTCATGTCGAGCAGGCTCAGCTCGGTGATCGAGCCGTCGGGCACCGCGGTCAGCACCTTGCCCACCGCGGCACGGTAGTCCAGGTGGGCGCCGTCCACATTGGCGCGACGCTTGGCCTTGTCGGCGTCGCTGTCGTCGGTGACAGCCGGGCCGACCAGCACCGACACCCCGTCGGATCCGATCTTGAGTTGCCGTTCGGTGCCGTCCGGGGTGACCACCCGCGCCTTCCAGGTTCCGGCGTCGGTGCTTTGACTCTCGATGAAGATCAGCACGCTGGCGGGCACCTGCGAAACGGCGAGGGCACCCGCCCGCAGCAGGGTGTGTGGATCCGGCGGCGCATCCGGACCCGACCAGGACGCCCCCGGCGTGGTCGACTCCCCCGATTTCGCGCCGGACCTGCCGTTGCCGCTGCAACTGGCCAGCGCCAGCGCTACCACGATGACCACTGCGCCGAATCGGACGCCATTCACCAGACCGTGCATCAGCGGCCATGCTACTGAAAGGCCGGCGGCGGTGCCGACCGACCGGGCAGTTGGGAAATCGGTGCGCCCGGCGTGGGCACCCGGTGCGATCGTTAGCCAAGCGAAGGTTATGCTGCCCGAGGGCGAAATTCGCGGCGGCCTTCGACGATTCCGGCGAGGCCGGAACAAACTCTCCGCTGCCGGCGTTCGACCGCACTATGGACCAGCGGAAGGCGGTGATATGAAAAGGATCCCGATCGCCGCGTTAGTCAAGAGGCACTGGATTCCGCTGGTCTTCATCGTGGTCATCTTCATATCCGGTGTGATCGTCACCCGGCTGCACAAGGTGTTCGCCTCCGAGGACCTCAATCCGCACGCCGGCGCCGGTATCGAGATCGTGCAGTTCAACCCCAAATACGTCGCCTACGAGGCATTCGGCCCGCCGGGCACCCGCGCCGACATCAACTACTGGGACGCCGAGGCCAACGTCCACCAAATCAACGACGTGCCGCTGCCGTGGTCCTACACCGTCGTCACCGTGCTTCCCGCTGTGCAGGCCAACATGATCGTGCAGGGCAACACCGGTGAGATCGGCTGCCGGATCAAGATCGACGACCGGCTGCTCGATGAGCGACGCGCCTCGGGGCTGAACGCCCAGACCTTCTGCCTGGTGAAGTCCGGATGATCAAACGTATCCGGGCGCAGCTCGACCAGCAGCAGGACCCGCACGTCAAACGGCCGTTCTTCGCCCATATGCTGCGCATTTTCGCGGTGCCGATCATCATCGCCTGGATCGTGCTCACCGTCCTGGTGAACGTCCTCGTGCCCCAGTTGGAAGTGATCTCCGAGGAGCATTCGGCCCCGCTGGCGCCGACGGACGCGCCGTCGATGATCGCCAGTCAGCTCGTCGGCGAGAATTTTCAGGAATACAAGTCCAACAGCACCGTGATGATGGTCGTGGTCGGCGAGGAGGAACTCGGCGAACCCGCCCACCACTACTACGACGAAATCGTCAAGAAGCTGGTCGCCGACAAGGACCACGTCGAGCATGCGCAGGACTTCTGGCGTGACCGCCTGACCGCGGCGGGCGTGCAGAGCTCAGACGCCAAAGCGGCCTACATCATGCTGAACCTGGTCGGCAATCAGGGCATGACCGAGGCCAACGATTCGGTGGTCGCGGTCCGCAAGGCCATCGACGACACCCCAGCCCCGCCAGGAGTGCAGGCCTACGTCGCCGGCCCGGCAGCGCTGACCGCGGACCTGCGGGAGATCGGCGACGCCAGCCTGGTCAAGATCACCCTGTTCACCATCGCCGCCATCGCGATCATGCTGCTGATCGTCTTCCGGTCCATCTCAGCGATGCTGACCCAGCTCTTCCTGACGTTGCTGGAACTGATCTGCGCCCGCGGTGTCGTGGCCTTCCTCGGGTTCAACAACGTGATGGGCCTGACGACGTTCGCGGTGAACATCATGGTGATGCTCGCGATCGCCGCCGGCACCGACTACGGCATCTTCCTGATCGGCCGTTATCGCGAGGCCCGGCTGGCCGGCGAGGAGCGGGTCGACGCCTACTACACCACCGTGCGCAGTGTCACCCCCGTCGTGTTGGGGTCCGGACTCACCATCGCCGGGGCATCGGCGGTGTTGTATTTCACCCGGCTGCCCTACTTCCACACCATGGGCATCCCGGTCTCGGTGGGCATGATTGTCGTGGTCGCCGCCGCCCTCACCCTGGGACCGGCCATGCTGGTGGTGGTCACCAGCTTCGGGCTGCTCGACCCCAAAAAGACCAAGCGGGGCGGGTTCTGGCGCCGCGCCGGGGTGTCGGTAGTGCGCTGGCCGGGTCCGATCGCGGTGGCCAGCCTGGCGATCATCATGGTCGGGCTGGTCGCCCTGCCCGGGTTCAAACCCGGCTACGACGACCGCAAATACCTGCCGAAGGACACCCCGGTCAACGTCAGTTATGCCGCCGCCGAGAAACATTTTTCGGCCGCCCGGATGGCCCCGGACATCACCATGGTGACCTCGGATCACGACATGCGAAACCCGGCGGACATGCTGGTGCTGGATCGGGTCGCCAAGAACATCATGCGGGTGCACGGTATCGCCATGATCCAGGACATCACCCGGCCGTTGGGGATTCCGTTGCAGCACAGCTCTATTCCATTCCAGCTCAGTGCGTCCAACCAGCTGATGATCCAAAACATGAAGACGCTCAAGGACCGGATCAAGGACATCGACACGATCTCCCAGCAGCTCGACAAGGACATCGAGTTGCTGATCCAGATGTACGGCTACCTGCAGGAGGTCGACCGGACCTTCGACGACACCGCCGAGGTCACCGAGCGCACCGTGGAGGTCTCCGACCAGATCCGCGACCACCTCGCCGACTTCGACGACCAGTTCCGGCCGCTGCGCAGTTACTTCTACTGGGAGCCGCACTGCTTCGACATCCCGATGTGCTGGGCGCTGCGGAGCACCTTCGACACCACCGACGGCGTCGACCAGCTCACCGAGCACCTGCACCAACTGTCCGCCGACATCGCCAAGACGGCACGCCTGCTGCCGCAGGCGGTCGAGTTGCTCCCGGCCGTGGTCGACACCATGAAGATCATGCGCGGGCTGGTTCTGACCGTGCATTCCACGTTCTCGGCGTTCGTCAACCAGATGGAGGATCTGAGTAACACCCAGATCATGATGGGCCAGAGTTTCGACGACTCGAAGAACGACGACTTCTTCTACCTGCCCGCGGAAGCATTCGACAACAAGGACTTCCAGACCGGCCTGCGGCTGTTCATGTCACCGGATGGCAAGTCGGCGCGCTTCTTCGTCACCCACCAGACCTACCCGGCCACCGAAGAGGGCATCGCCCGCGTCGAGCCGGAGCGCACAGCCGCGCAGGAGGCCCTCAAGCAGTCCTCGCTGTCGGACGCCAAGGTGTATGTCGGCGGGATGGCCGCCCTCTACAAAGACATGCACGACGGCGCCGAATTCGACCTGATGATCGCGGTGGTGGCGTCGCTGACCCTGATCTTCTTGATCATGATGATCATCACCCGAAGCCTGGTGGCCGCGGTGGTGATCCTGAGCACCGCATCCAGTTCGATCGCCGCGTCCTTCGGCATCTCGGTGCTGATCTGGCAACACATCTTCGGCCAGCACATCTACTGGGTGACCCTGGTGTTGGCGGTGATCGTGCTGCTGGCGGTCGGCTCGGACTACAACCTGCTGCTGGTCTCTCGCTTCGAGGAGGAGATCCACGCCGGGCTGAAGACCGGCTATATCCGGGCGATGGCCGGTAGCGGCGGCGTGGTGACCTCGGCCGGTATGGTCTTCGCCGCGACCATGGGCATCATGTTCTTCAGCGATCTCAAGGCGATCGGCATGTACGGCACGACCGTGGCGATCGGATTGCTGCTGGACACCTTCGTGGTCCGCGCATTTTTCATGCCGTCGATCGCCACGCTGTTGGGCAAGTGGTTCTGGTGGCCTCAGGTGGTCCGGCCGTGGGGGCCCAACAAGAACATCCGCGGGATCGCGGCACACACACCGCACGACGGGCCGTCCGTCACCAACGCCGACACCGACAGATTCGCAGCGCCGACGCAGTAACGGTTCAGTTGCGCTGGACCACTCCGGTATCGACGTCCACGCACACCGCGACCGCGCCCGCCCCGACATGAAGCGCCAAAGTCGGTCCCAGGCCCGTGATGACGGCCGGCTCGCAGGCCGGCAACCGCTCGGCCAGCACGCCGGCCACGTCCTGCGCCCCCTGCGGATTGGCGACGTGATGTACGGCCAGCGCGGCCCGGCGATCACCCACCACGTCGCAGACCCGGTCGATCATCGACGTCACGGCCTTACTGACGGTGCGGATACGCTGTGCCAGTACGAGTTTCCCGTCGTCTACGGCCAACAGCGGCTTGAGGGACAGCGCGGTGCCCAGCCAGGCGGCCGCACTGCCGATTCGGCCGCTGCGCCGCAGGTTGTCCAGTCGGTGCACGACCAGGTAGGCGTGTCCGCGCTGCACGGCCGCCTCCGCAGCGGCCGCCACACCGTCCAGATCGGCACCGCCGGCGGCAGCGCGGGCGGCGGCCAGCGCCACGAATCCGGTGCCCATCGCCGCAGACTTCGAGTCGATGACCCGCACCCCTGCGCCGATCTGGGTCGCGACGTGCTCGGCGGTGCCGAACGTGCCGGACAACGCCGAGGAGATGTGGATCGCCACCACGCCGGCACCGCCGCTGTCCGCCAACCCTTTCCGATAGGCGCCGGTCAGTTCCTCCGGGTTGGTGCCGGCGGTGCTGGCGCCCTCACGGGCGTAGATATCCTCGGGCACGTCATCGATGCCGTCGCGCAGGTCGGCGCCGTCGAGCAGAATGTGCAACGGCACCACCCGGATACCCCACCGCTGGAGCATCTCGGCGGGCAGGCACGCCGAGGAGTCGGTGACCACGGCAACGGCCGGGCCGGTCATTACGCCTGCCCGGGCACGCCGGCCTCGGCCAGCGCCTTGAGCATCAGTTCGGCGACGGCCCGGTGCGCTTCGAAGTTCCAATGGATGCCATCGGGGTTCGCCCGCCCGCTCATGACCTCTTCGGCCACCGCCAATTTCAGATCGACCAGCGCAACGTCGTTCCGCTGCGCCCATTGCGTGATCGCCCGCACCGTCGGCTCGCGCCCCTGGTGGGCGCGACCATAGGTGTCGGCGATGTGGACCGAGGGCAGGCAGGCCACAATAGGGATCCCTGGCCTGTTGAAATCGATTGCTCCCCTGGTCATTTCGAGATAGTCGGCGGACAAGTTCGGTGGCAGTGCCGCTCGGGCCAGCGGTGAAAGCCGGGGCTGCAGCCAGCCATAACCGTCGCGGACCCAACGTCGCAGCCGGGGCGGCCGCACATACCGGATCAGCTCGCGCAGTGCGGTCGGCCACACCGAGGGCAGCGAATCCATCCCGCCAGTGGCGATGACGACGGCCCCGGCCCGGGGCAGAGCGGCCCAGGCACGCGGATCCTGAGTGGCCGCCCACCACACGTCCCGGCTGGTCCAGCCGATCCGTCCGATCAACTCGACTTCCCAACCCAGCTGAGCCCCAACGATGTTCGGCCATATCCGCGGGTCGTCGGCCGGCAACCCGCCGGTGGGCCCGTAGTACGACAGTGAATCGGCGAAGATCAGCAGCGTCGGGCGGGTTGCAGAGGAGAACGCCGGTTCAGAGGACATCGCTGGCCACCTGCGCTGAAGCGTTCCAGACGTCCAGACGCCATCGCACATCGGCGAAGCCGCCACCATCGGAGTCATCGGAGTACCCGCTGAGCTGGGTCCAGCTGGCGTTGGCCATCCCGCCCAGCACCGGCCAGTTCTCGACCGGAAGGCGCAGCAACGCAGCGGTCAGGGCGGCGATCAGGCCGCCGTGGGCGACCAGCACCACCGGCCGGTCGGCATCCGCGGCGCTCCCCCAGACCGGCTCGCCGGCTATCAACTCGGCGACCAGCGGTTCGCTGCGTGCGGCCACATCCACTCTGCTCTCCCCACCGTGCGGAGCCCATCGCGCGTCGTCACGCCAGGCCAGCCGGGCGCCCGGGGCCACCGCGTCGACCTCCTCGTGGGTCAGGCCCTGCCAGTCCCCCAGGTGCGTTTCGCGCAGTCGGGTGTCCACCCGGACCTGCAGGCCGTTGTGCTCGGCCAGGACCGTCGCGGTGTCGTAGGCGCGCCACAGATCCGACGACACGATCAACAGCGGATGGCGCTTGCGCAGTACCTCGGCCGCCGCCTCCGCCTGCGCGCGGCCCAGATCGCTCAGAACGGTGTCCAATTGACCTTGCATCCTGCTGCCGGCATTGAACTCGGTCTGGCCATGGCGCAACAGAATCAGCCGGCGGACCCTCACGACGCATCCTCCGGCGCCGGTTCAGCGGCTGCGTCCTCGAAGTCCACCGGTACCAGGGGGCAGTCCTTCCACAGCCGGTCCAGCGCATAGAAGTCCCGCTCGTCCTGGTGCTGAATGTGCACGACGATGTCGACGTAGTCCAGCAGCGTCCAGCGCCCCTCCCGGGTGCCCTCGCGGCGCGCCGGTTTGTACCCGGCCAGCCGCATCTTCTCCTCCACCTCGTCAACGATGGCGTTGACCTGGCGTTCGTTGGACGCCGAGGCGATGACGAAGCAGTCGGTGATGACCAGCTGGGCCGACACGTCGATCACGACGACATCGGTGCCGAGTTTCGAGGCGGCGGCCACCGCGGCCACCGTCGCCATGTCGATCGCTTCGGGGGTGGCTGTCATGAGTTGTTCCCGGCGGCCAGGCCGGTGGATTGGCCGACGGCCTTCTTCGCGCCCGGACCATCGCTGGCGCGGTAGAGCCGGCGCTTGGACACGTACTGCACGACACCGTCGGGCATCAGGTACCACAGCGGTCGACGCTGCTCGGCACGTCGGCGGCAGTCCGTCGACGAGATTGCCAATGCCGGGATCTCCACCAAGGTCAACGCGTTCTCCTCCAGTTTGCCGAGCACGCTGGTGATGTGGTCGTGCCGCAGCTCGAATCCGGGCCGGCTGACTCCGACGAAACGCGCCAAGTCGAACAGCTCCTCCCAGCCCTGCCAGGACAATATGGATGCCAACGCGTCGGCACCGGTGATGAAATACAGCTCGGAGTCGGGGTTCAGCGCGTGCAGGTCCCGCAAGGTGTCGCGGGTGTAGGTGGGGCCGGCACGGTCGATGTCCACCCGGCTCACCGAAAAGCGTGGATTGGACGCGGTGGCGATCACCGTCATCAGGTAGCGGTCCTCGGCCGCGGAGACATGCCGATCCTTCTGCCAGGGCTGACCGCTGGGCACGAACACGACCTCGTCCAACGCGAACTTGTGGGCTACCTCGCTGGCCGCAACCAGGTGGCCGTAGTGGATGGGATCAAACGTCCCGCCCATCACCCCCAGCCGGCGTAGCCCCTCATGCATGGTTCGCCAGCTTACTGGACCAGCGGAAACGGCTCTCGCCAGACGGTCGCCACAGGTCGGCGCGATTGCTGAGGCGAAGCAGCACGCGATCGTGTAGAAGAGGGCTGTGGAGAATTTTCCGCCGCCATCGGGCGATGTCACGCAGTCGGCCAGGGACGCCCTGCTGCGGCGTTTCTATACCCGGGCGCGGATCGGTGGCCAGATAGTGCTGCCGGCCGTTCCGAGCATGCTGGACGAATACGTGTCGATGTGCGACCGGGTGTTCGCCGGCCTGGGCAAGCGCTTCAACGACGCCGAGCTCGCCCATCTCAGAGGAGTGCTGGAGGGCCAACTGACCGCCGCTTACACGGCATCGCCGCGCTCGAACATCGTCATCTCCTATGACGCCCCGATCGGCCTCACCCTCAACTACACGGTCCGCGCCGAATGGGCCTCGATCTCCGAGGCCTACGAGCGCTGGCTGGCAACGCGGGAGCCACCGCTGTTCGGCACCGAGCCCGATGCCCGGGTCTGGCAGCTGGCTTCCGAAGCCGACGATCCAACCGCTGTCCGCGTGCTCGAAATCGGCGCCGGCACCGGGCGTAACGCCCTGGCGCTGGCACGTCGCGGGCACCCGGTCGACGTCGTGGAGATGACCCCGAAGTTCGCCGAGATCCTTACCGGTGAGGCGGTCCGGGACTCGTTGGACGTGCGCGTCATCGTGCGGGACGTATTCGTCGATGCCGACGACCTGCGCGACGACTACCAGCTGATCGTGCTCTCAGAGGTGGTGACCGATTTTCGGTCGACGCAGCAGGTGCGCAGCATGTTCGAGCTCGCCGCCTACCGTCTGAGCCCCGGCGGGCGGCTGGTGTTCAACGTGTTCCTGGCGCGTGAGGGCTACCACCCCGACGATGCCGCGCGCGAGTTGTGCCAGCAGGTGTACTCGAGCTTGTTCACCCGTGACGAAATATCCGCCGCGGCAGCGGGCTTACCGCTTGCGCTCCTTGCCGACGAGTCCGTGTACGAGTACGAGCAGGCGCACCTGCCCGCCGGCGCCTGGCCGCCCACCAGCTGGTACACCGACTGGGTCAGCGGGCTCGACGCGTTCCGGACCTCACGCGAGGAGAGCCCGATCGAATTGCGCTGGTTGGTGTTCGAGCGGACGCGCTGACCCGCCGGCGAGTAGCCGCTTCAAAGCCTGGCGCGCACCGTATTTGACGCTGCCGTAACGATTTATTTGACGCCGGAAAGATCCTCGCCCCGAGGGAACCGCGAGTAACTTAGTTCGCACGCAGTTGTCCGGGGAGGTCGAAGCTTTTGCGCATGACGGCTGAATCTTCTTCCACGTGGCCGATCATCGGCCGCGACGGCGAGCTGCGTGAGGCATTGACGGCCCTCGAACCGGATTCGGGGTTCCAGGGCGTCGCACTGGTCGGCGACAGCGGGGTCGGCAAATCGACGCTGGCCCGTGCGCTCGGGGCCCGGCTCACCGCGGACGGGCGCAGCGTCCGATTTGTGCTGGGCACCCAGACCGGGCGTGACGTACCACTGGGGGCGTTCTCCCGGTCGGTGACCGTCGATGCCGCCCACGAGCCGGCAGCGATGTTGGCGGCCGCACACCAGAATTTCGCCGTCGTGGACAACCCGCTGATCGTCGTCGACGACGCCCAACTGCTCGATCCGTTGTCGGCCACCCTGGTCTACCAGCTTGCCGCCGAAGGCACGGCGCAACTGATCCTGGTGGTCCGATCAGGCGAGACGCTTCTCGACGCGGTGACCGCACTGCTCAAAGAACGCCTGCTGTGGAACATGCGTATCAACCCGTTCACCCGCGAACAGACCGGCGAGCTGGCACGTCGCGTCCTCGGTGGTGCCGTCAGCCCGCAAGTGATCAACCGGCTGCACGATCGAAGTGGAGGAAGTCCTCTGTATCTGCGCGGGCTACTGCGGGGCGGCCGGCAGAACGGTGTCCTCGTGGAAGACGAGTACGGCTGGCAGCTCAGGGGTTCGCTGCACCCGGACCAGGAACTGTCGGCCCTGCTTGAGTTTCGGCTCCAGTCCCTGCGTCCGGAAGAACTGGAGGCACTAGAGATCCTGGCGACCGCCGAGTTGCTGGATTGGGAGGTCTTCCGCGAACTCTGTTCGCCGGAAGCCGTTTCCGAGCTGGAACACCATCGACTGATTCACCTGGCTTGCGACGGCCGGGGAACGCTGGTGCAGGTGACCCATCCCATTTTCGGCGAAGCGGTGCTGGAGCGTGTCGGGGTGGTGCACTCGCGCCGGCTCAACGGGGTGCTGTTCACTGCCTTCGACAAGTACCTGCGCAAAGGCGGCAGGCGCTTGCGGTTGCCCGACGTGCGCGGCAAGATCCGGATGGCCCAATTCATGATTCGCAGTGACCTGGATCCCGACGTTGATCTGATCCTAGGCGCGGCGGTCAAAGCGGCGGCCATGTCCAACCTGGGCCACGCAGAAGAACTGGCCCGCTTCGTCTTTGACCGCGACGGAGGTTTGCCCGCGGCACTCGTTCTCGCAAACGCACTGTGTTGGCAAGGCCGTGGCGACGACGCCGAGGAGGTACTGACCGATGTCGACCTCGACGGTGCCGATGAAGCGTCGGTAGTCCAGTGGGGCTGTGTTCGCGCGTCGAACCTGTTCTGGAACTGCGGTGAAATCGATTCGGCGTGCCAGGTTCTGGCCGAGGTGCGGGATCGTGCCCACTCGGAAGTGAGCGCCGAGCTGATCCACGCCCTCGAGGTGGCGTTCGCGTTCTTCACCGGCGATCTCACCATGACGATCCGGGCCGAACCGCAGTTCTGCGCGGAGGAGGTGTCGCCGGCGGTAACGGTATTGACCGCCCTGTCAACCGCGCATGCGCTGGCCAAAGCGGGGCGCTTCGATGAGGTCGCCAGAATCGCCGACATAGGTTTGCGGGCCGCCGCACGCGGTCGCTCGGGCACTATTCAGTTCAACCTCGGTATCGCCGAAGTCATGGCGCTGGTCACCGCTGGTGACTACTCCGCGGCCGAGCTGGCCGCTGAACGCTATGCCACCATGGCCGCCGGCGTGCCCGAACCGGATGCGATGGCCGGGGTGCTGTTCGGCTTGGTGCACCTGGCACGGGGCCGATTACCCTTGGCGTGCTCGGTGCTTGAGGACTCGGTACCGGTATTGTCGGGCGCTGCCCCCTCACTGTGGCCGATGCTGGCGACCGCTTGGTGCGCCCAAGCGGAAGCGGCGCGGGGAAACGCTGTGTCGGCTTCGGTCGCACTGCGGCATTGCGAAGAAGCCTACGGGCCGCAAATCGCCGCATTCCAGCCGGAACTCGAGCTGGCCCGAGCTTGGGAACGGGCATCGCACGGCCAGACGTCTGAGGGCAGAGCCCACGCGCTGCGGGCGGCGCAGCGCGCCCGGCGATCCGGGATGCTCGCTGTGGAGTTGCGGGCGTTGCACACCGCAGTCCGATTCGGCGACCCGACACATGCGGATCGGTTGGCAGAGCTTGCCGAGACGTTGGCCACCCCGTTGTCGGAGGCGGTTGCTGCCCACGCTCGCGGCCTAACCGACCAAGATGGCGACCTGTTGAGCACCACGTCGGACAGATTCGCGGCCATGGGTGCGTTCGCATTCGCCGCCGATGCAGCGGCCCAGGCGTCGGCCGAGTACGCCCGCAGCGGTCAACGCGGCAAGCAATTGGAGGCGTCGACCCGAACCCAGTGGTTGGCGGGTCAGGGCGATATCCACACTCCGGCAGTCGCGGCGGCGACTCAGCCCCTGCCGATCACCGCCCGCGAGCGCGAGATCGCGATGCTGGTGGCCGCGGGCCTGCCCAATCGTGAGATCGCCGCCCGGCTCTCGGTCTCGGTGCGCACCATCGATGGGCATCTGTACCGGATGTTCGCCAAACTCGGGATCGAGCGGCGCGACCAGCTGATCCGGCTGCTCAACGGCGTCCAGTCGGAGGCCTGAACCCAATACCGCCGGCACTCATGACGCGACCACGGTCGCCGGATTCGAGTGTCCGACGACCGTGGTCGTGTTGTCGGCCTCAGCCGACCATCATGCGGGCGGCGGCGGTGTCCCGTCAGGACCGGCCGTACCGTTGGCACCCGGCGTCGTACCGGAACTGCCGCCGGAACCGTTTCCACCCCCGTCGGTCCCGGTACCGCCGGTACCGCCGCCGCCGACCGCACCCCCGGCCCCGCCCGAGCCGCCGTGACCGCCGACCCCGCCGAGCGCGGCGTTGGTGGCGTCGCCACCGGCACCACCGTCGCCACCGTCGCCACCGTCTTGGCCGGTGCCGCCGTTGCCGCCGGCCCCGCCCCCGGTGCCGAAGACGCCCGCACCGCCGGTTCCCCCGGCACCGCCGCTGCCTCCGGCGCCACCGGTGCTGCCGGTACCGCCATCGCCACCGTTACCGGTGCCATTGGCGTCGCCGCCGTCGCCGCCGGTGTTGGTGCCTCCTGCCGTGCCGCCGTCGCCGCCCCGACCACCGTCACCGCCGAAGCCGGTCCCGGCCGCGGCCGCACCGCCGGTGCCGCCGGTGCCGCCGTTACCCCCGCCACCGGACTTCCCGGCGTTGCCGCCGGCCCCGCCGCTACCGGTCGAGGAGACCGTGGTGCCGGTGGTGTTACCGCCATCGCCGCCGGCACCTCCAGCGTTGCCGGTGCCGCCGGTGCCGCCGGCGCCGCCGTCACCGGCTGCCTGCCCGCCGCCCCCGGCGTTGCCCTCTCCGCCGGTGCCGCCGTTACCGCCGAGCCCGCCGCTGCCGACGTTGCCGCCATTGCCGCCTGCACCGCCGTCACCGTTAACCGAGTCGCCGCCGGTTCCGCCGTTGCCGGTCGGGGTGATGGGCATGTAGCCGACGTTTCCGCCCGCCCCGCCGGCTCCGCCCGCACCGGCGACCTGACTGGCGGAGGCGTTGCCGCCGTTGCCGCCTTGGCCGCCGCCGGCTGCGATTCCGGAGTCACCGCCGTTACCGCCGGCGCCACCCGTACCGGATCCCGCGGCGCTACCCCCGTTGCCGCCGTCGCCGCCGAGACCGGCGAACCCGCCGGCGCCGCCTTGGCCGCCGTCAGCACCCGGACTGACCGCGGTGGCTGCGCCGCCGTTGCCTCCGGTGCCGCCGGTGGCCACACCGTTGCCGCCCTTTCCGCCGTTACCGCCGGCCCCGCCGTTGCCGGTCGCGCCGAGGGCATTGCCGCCAGCACCGCCCTTCCCGCCGATTCCGCCGGCGTTGGTGCCGCCGGCGCCGGCCGCGCCGGCCTGGTCGCCGCCGTTGCCGCCGTTGCCGGCGACCGCGGCGCCGTTGCCGCCGTTACCGCCGTTGCCGCCGGCCCCGCCGTCACCAGCGACAGAGTCACCACCGGCACCGCCATTGCCTCCGTTGACGATTCCGACGTAGTCCCCGTTGTTCAAGCCGAGACCGCCATTGCCGCCAGAGCCGGTGCCGTTGCCGTTGCCGCCGTTACCGCCGCTACCGAACTGACCGCCGTTACCGCCGAGTCCGCCCTGCCCGCCGGTTCCGGTGCCGTCGGCCTTGCCACCGGTACCACCGGTACCGCCGATACCGCCGTCACCGGAGTTGCCGCCTGAGCCGCCGCTGCCGTTGGCGTCGGTGGCGTTCGAGCCGTTGCCGGCGTCGCCGGCCTTCCCACCGTCACCGCCGTTGCCGCCGGCGCCGCCGTCGCCGGAGCCCAGTGCCTGACCGCCGGTGCCGCCACCGCCGCCGGCGCCGCCGTAACCGCTGTCACCGCCGTTCTGGCCGGGACCGCTGGGTCCGGAGTTGCCGTCGGTACCGTTGCCGCCGAGACCGCCGACGCCACCGTTGCCGCCGGCGCCACCGTTGCCGGTGCCCGCGCCATCACCGCCGGTACCGCCGGCGCCGGCAGCGCCGCCCGTGCCGCCGCCGTGTCCGGCGGTGCCGGCCGCGACCGGACCGCCGTTGCCGCCGGCACCGCCGTCACCGCCGTCACCGGCAGCGCCGCCATTGCCTTGGACACTGACGTCACCGCCATCACCGCCGCCGCCGCCGGTGGCACCCAGCGAGCCCACCCCGGTGTTCGAGTTGAAGCCGGTGTCACCGCCGTTGCCACCCTTGCCGCCGGACCCGCCGGTGCCCGTGGCGGTGGCGCCACCGCCGCCGCCGGTGCCACCGAGGCCACCGAAGCCGCTCACGCCGCCATCGCCACCGGCGCCGCCGTCACCGCCGCCGCCGCCGTTGCCAGTCGTGGTGGCGCCGCCGGCACCGCCGTTAGCGCCCGGTCCGGCGTTGCCGGTGCCGAATCCGTTGCCGCCGGCGCCGCCGTCGCCGCCGTCACCGCCGTTACCGGTAACCGCGGTACCGCCCTGGCCGCCGATGCTGCCGCCGGTGCCGTTGGTGTTGCCCGCGGTGCCGCTGCCGCCGTTACCGCCGTTGCCGCCGTTACCGCCGTTGCCGGTCGTGGTGTTTCCGCCGGCGCCGCCTGCAGCGCTGTTACCGGCGACACCGCCAGCGCTGTTGCCGCCGGATCCGCCGTTACCACCGCCGCCGCCGTTGCCGGTAATAGCGCCACCACCGCCGCCGCCGGCCTGGCCGTTACCACCGGCAGCCTGGTTGAGGCCCCCGCCGCCGGACCCACCGTTACCGCCGTTGCCGCCGTTGCCGGTGCCGACGGTGCTCCCGCCGGCCCCGGCGCCGCCGCCGTCACCACCGCTGCCGCCGACGCCGGTGCCCAACCCGCCGTTTCCGCCGTTACCGCCGTTACCGGCGTCGCCGTGGATACCGGGCCAGGTGATGTTGCCGCCGGTGCCGCCGGTGCCACCGGCGCCACCGGTACCCACGCCGCCGTTGTTGAAGCCGTCGCCGGTGCCGCCGTTGCCGGCATTACCGCCGTTGCCGGCGTTACCGGGGCTGAACCCGTCGTTGCCGCCGCCGTCGCCGCCATCGCCGCCCTGGCCGCCGGCGACGCCACCAAGGCCGCCGTCGGCGCCGTCGCCGCCGTTACCGGCGTTACCGTGCCCGACAACGGTGATCTCGCCACCGTCACCGCCGCTGCCGCCGTTACCGCCGGTGGCCCCGCCGTTGTCGCTGCCGCCCAGGCCGCCGTCGCCGCCGTCGCCGGCGTTACCGAAGTTGGCGGAGTTGCCGCCCTTACCGCCGTCGCCGCCATTGCCGCCGTTAGCGCCCACCGTCGGTAGGCCTAAGGCGTCACCGCCGTCACCGCCGTTACCGGCGTTGCCGATCGTGGTGTTACCACCGTCCCCGCCGTCACCGGCGTTCGCGCCGTTGAAGCCGGTCCCGCCGTTGGCGCCGTCACCGCCGTTACCGTTTTGGCCCAGGGTCCCCCCGGCACCGCCGTCACCGCCGTCACCACCGTCACCGGCATCGTTACCGGTCCCGGAGTTGTTGGCACCCACCGCGCCGTTACCGCCGTTACCGGCGACATGAGAGACCCCGCCGGCGCTGCCATCGCTGCCGCCGTGCTGACCGTGGGTACCGGCCGCACCGCCGATCGTGCCGGCGTCCCCGCCGTTACCGCCACTGCCACCGTCACCACCGGGCGTGTTGTTGGTCGCGCCGTCCCCACCGTTGCCGCCCGCACCGGCATTCCCGCCGTTGCCGCCGTTGCCGCCGATCCCGAGCCCCCCGGTGAGGTTGGTGACGGGAACGCCACCGCCGTCACCACCGTGTCCACCGCCACCGCCGATCCCGCCGTCGCCGCCGTTGCCGCCGTCATCACCGGTACCGGGCTCACCGTTGGCGCCGGTCCCACCGGTGCCACCGGTACCGCCGTCACCGCCGTTACCACCGTGGCCACCGGAACCGGCCAAGGTGCCGGCCACACCACCCTGACCGCCGTCACCGCCCTTACCGCCGGTACCGCCGACCATGCCGTTGCCGTTGGAGAAGACCCCACCGGTCACACCCTGGAAGCCGTCACCGCCCTCGCCGCCGGTACCGCCGTTGCCGTAGGTCCCACCGGTGCCGCCGTCACCGCCATGGCCGCCATCGAGATGCGCAGCGTTACCGGCGGCACCCGCACCACCGGCACCACCGTGTGCCAGGCCCGGTGTCGGCACGCCGCCGTCGGCGCCGTCGTTACCGGCGCTGCCGCCGATGCCGCCGGTTCCGGCCGCACCACCTTCACCGCCGTTACCGGCAACGGTTCCCGGCGTGCCGGCGTTACCACCCGCACCGCCCGACCCGTCGCCGTACTCCCCGTTGACACCCCAGATGCCGGCCGCGCCGTCGCCGCCGTTGCCGGCCGCGCCGGCATTACCGCCGGCACCGCCGTCACCGCCATCGCCGTTGAGGCCGTCGCTGTACCCGGCGGCCTGAGCCTGACCACCGTTACCGCCGGTACCACCGGCACCACCATCCGCGCCAGCACCGCCGGCACCACCGTTACCGCCCGCACCGTTGTTCACTCCGGCCACGCCCTGGGTGCCGGTGTTGCCCTGCGCGCCGTCACCGCCGGCACCGCCTTGACCGCCCGCACCGGCGTTGCCGCCGTTTCCGGCTAGCGCGCCGCCCAGACCGCCGTCGCCGCCAGCACCACCGGCACCACCGATCTGCCCTGCTGCACCAGCGGCGCCGTCGCCACCGGCACCACCGCTACCGCCGTTACCCTTCGAGCCGCCGTCACCGCCGTTACCGCCGGCCCCGCCAGCGGCGCCCGGAGTGGTCGGGCTGAAGCCGTTCTGACCATCGCCGCCATTACCGCCGCCGGTTCCGTCCGCGCCGGCCGTCCCGGCCTTGCCACCGCCACCGGCGCCGGCCGCCCCACCGGCCCCGCCTTTACCGACGTCACCGCCGTCACCGCCGTTACCGCCGTTGAGGTGGGTGGCGTTGGAGAGCGCGCCGTCGCCGCCGTTGCCGGCCGAGCCACCCGAGCCGCCCGCACCGCCGTTGCCGGCGTGGGCTCCGAGGAAGTTCAGCCACCCGGTGGCGGCGCCGCCGGCGCCACCGGCACCACCGTTGCCGCCGTCGCTGCCGTCTTGGCCGGCGCCATCGACACCGCCGCTGCCGGCGACACCCCACACGCCGTTGTCACCGTCGCTGCCGGCTAGACCGGCGCCGCCGCTGCCGCCGTCGCCACCGCTGCCGAAGATCGAACCGCCGGCGCCACCGTCACCACCGTCCGCGCCAGCACCACCGTCACCACCGTCACCGCCGTCGCCCCAGAAGTTGGCGTCGCCGCCGTTTCCGCCGGCCACACCGGCCATCGTGCTGTCCCAGCCGTTACCACCATTGCCGAACAGCCAGCCACCGTCCTGGCCATCCGGGTCCGCGGCCGTCCCCGCCTCACCGTTGCAGATGAACCCGCAACTGTCCGCCGACGCCCATGCCGCGCCCAGTGGGTTGATCACGTTGGTGTCGACCCAGTCGCCGAACTGGGTGCCGATCCAGTTGGTGCTCACCCAGGAGTTGACGTCGCTCATAAACGAGTTGAACGCGGCATCCAGCCCGAATGGGTCGGCCGCCGCGGTTCCTGCGGTGGCATCGAACGCCGCGGCGTCGAACAGCGATGACCAGGCCACCGGGTCGACGAAGGAGCCCCAGTCGATGCCGTCGTACGGCAGAGCCCACATTGAGGGGTCGAACAGGTCATCCAGACCGAAGTCGTCGGCGTGGGCCTGCGGTGTGAGCGCCAATGGCGTCATCCCGAACGTCAGAAACGCACTTACCGCCGCGCCAGCACCGGCGACGCGGCCGGCGCGGCGCGCCTTGCCCTTGGATGTGGCGTTCCGCTTCCCCGTGCGGTTCCTGTCAGACATCACAGACCTCCCCATAACAACGAGATGCTTAAAGCTCGCTAAGACGCCTTAGGCTATTTCGATGCTCTGCGGGGTTCATAGAGTAATGAACTACCCTATTTTTTCAGAGAAAGCCTGCTTGCTTACCCGCCCTCGGGGAGAGTGCGCAGTCGTCCGCCCTGCCCGATATGTCCACGGGAAAGACGCACATCGGCGGCCGGCGGGGTAAGGGCTTCAGACCGGCAGGAGCTGGTCGATGACCCCGGCCAATTGCTTGGCCGACCGGCACTCGTGCATGGCGATGACATCCTCATACCGCGGTACCGCGGAATCCCCACTGCCCCACAGATGCCGAGGCTCGGGGTTGAGCCAGTGCGCATGACGGCTCGCGGTCACCAGGTGGCTCAGCACGTCCGCCCCGGGGTCCCGGTAGTTGGTGCGACCGTCGCCGAGCACCAGCAGCGCACTGCGTGGCGAGACCACGCTCGGGTATTTCTCGACGAACGAGCCGAAGGCGTGGCCGTAGTCGGAGTGGCCGTCGCGGGTGTAGACCCCGGACTCCCGGGTGATCCGTTGGATGGCTACCGCCAGGTCGGCCTCCGGCCCGAACAGATGCGTCACCTCATCGGTGGTGTCGATGAACGCGAAGACGCGAACTCGTGAAAACTGTTGGCGCAGCGCATGTACCAGCAGCAAAGTGAAGTGGCTGAACCCGGCGACCGAACCAGACACGTCGCACAACACCACCAGCTCGGGCCGGGCGGGGCGCGGCTTGCGCAGCACCACGTCGATCGGCACCCCACCGGTGGACATCGATTTCCGCAGGGTCTTGCGCAGGTCGATGGTGCCGGCGCGTGAGCGTCGCCGGCGCGCGGCCAGCCGGGTGGCCAGGGTGCGGGCCAGCGGCGCCACCACCCGGCGCATCTGGCGCAGTTGTTCGCCCGAGGCACGCAGGAACTCGACGTTCTCGCTCAGTTGCGGGATGCCGTACATCTGCACGTGCTCGCGGCCCAACTGTTCGGCGGTGCGCCGCTTGGTCTCGGCATCGACGAGCTTGCGCAGCGCAGCGACCCGTTGTGCGGCCATCGCCTTGGCGATCTGCTCCTGGGTGGGGCTGGGTTCGTCGCCGTAGGGCGCGAGCAGCCCGGCCAGCAGCCTGCCTTCCAACTCGTCGAGCGCCAGTGCCTTGAGCGCCTGGTAGGCCGAGTAGGACGGGCCGCGGCTGGAACGGTACTGCCCGTAAGCACCGACGATCGCGGCGATCATCGCGGACAACCGCGGATCGGTGTCGGCGAGATCGGGATTGGCGGTCAACAGATCGACCAGCATCGCCCGCATGTCCTCGGCGTCCTCCGGCAGTGGCACGTCATCGGCCGACTGCGCCTCATCGGAGGTCACCACCGTGCGCCCGCCCAGTGCGGCGGGGAACCACAGGTCGAACATGGCGTCGTAGGTGTCGCGGTGGTCGGGCCGGCGCAGCACCGCGCAGGCCAGCCCTTCCCGCAGTACCTCCCGATCACCCAGCCCGATCGCGGTCAGCACCCGCCCGGCGTCGACGGTCTCTGACGGGCCCACCGAAATCCCCTGCCCGCGCAGCGCTTCCACAAACCCCACGAGGTGCCCCGGGATACCGTGCGGGGCAAGGGGTTGCGCTGGGCGGATACGGCGAACCATCAGTTCAGTCGCAGTTCCCCGGATGCGCGCACCTGATCGGACTGGTGTTTGAGCACGACCCCGAGGGTGGCGGCCACGGTGGCGTCATCGATGGTGTCCATGCCCAGAGCCAGTATGGTTCGGCCCCAGTCGATGGTCTCGGCCACCGAGGGAACCTTCTTGAGCTGCATGCCGCGCAGTACGCCGATGATGCGCACGAGTTCGGCGGCAAGGTGCTCGGGCAACTCGGGTACCCGAGAGAGCAGGATGCGCCGTTCCAGGTCCGGGTCGGGGAAGTCGATGTGCAGGAACAGACAGCGGCGCTTGAGCGCCTCGGACAGCTCTCGGGTGGCGTTGGAGGTCAACACCGTGAACGGCGTCCGGGTCGCGGTGATGGTGCCCAGTTCCGGGACGGTGACCGCGAAGTCGCTCAGCACCTCCAGCAGCAGGCCCTCGATCTCGATGTCGGCCTTGTCGGTCTCGTCGATCAGCAGCACCGTGGGGTCGGTGCGCCGGATCGCGGTCAGCAGCGGGCGCGACAGCAAAAACTCCTCGGAGAACACGTCCATCTTGGTGGCGTCCCAGTCCTCGCCCGGCCCAGCTGTGTTACCGGACTGAATACGCAGGATCTGCTTGGCGTGATTCCACTCGTAGAGCGCCCGGGCCTCGTCGACGCCCTCGTAGCACTGCAGTCGCACCAGCCCGGCACCGGTGGCCGCGGCCACCGCGCGGGCCAGTTCGGTCTTTCCGACGCCGGCCGGCCCCTCCACCAGCAGGGGTTTGCCCAGCCGGTCGGCCAGGAACACCGCGGTGGTGGTGGCGGTATCGGCCAGGTAGCCGGTCTCGGCCAGCCGGCGGCCCACGTCGTCGATGTCGGAGAACAACGAGGCGTGCTGAGCGGGGGTGGCGGGAATGGCGGGCTTTTCCATGCGGGATACGGCTCCTTAGACGGGACGGGTGTGGCCGTCACCCCACACGATCCATTTGGTCGACGTGAGCTCCGGCAGGCCCATCGGACCGCGGGCATGCAGTTTCTGGGTGGAGATGCCGATCTCGGCGCCGAAGCCGAACTGCTCGCCGTCGGTGAACGCCGTCGAGGCGTTGACCATGACCGCGGCGGCGTCGACCTGCTCGCTGAACCGCTGGGCGGCGGCCATGTTGGTGGTGATGATGGCCTCGGTGTGGCCGGTGCCGTATTCGTTGATGTGGTCGATCGCGTCCTCGAGCCCGTCGACCACCGAAAGCGCGATGTCCATTGTCAGGTACTCGCGGCGCAGGTGGTCTTCGGCGGCGGCGTCGTCGGCGTCGCCGTGCACTGTGACACCGGCGGCGGTCAACGCGTCCACCAGTCGCGGCAGCGCGGAGGCGGCGATGGCCCGGTCGATCAGCAGGGTCTCGGCGGCGTTGCAGACACTGGGCCGCCGAATCTTGGAGTTCAGCAGCACCTGTTCGGCGACGGCGAGGTCGGCGGCCTCATGGACGTAGACGTGGCAGTTGCCGACACCGGTCTCGATGGTCGGCACCAGCGCGTCGCGCACCACGGCCTCGATCAGCCCGGCCCCGCCGCGCGGAATCACTACGTCGACCAGCCCGCGGGCCTGGATCAGGTGGGTGACGCTTGCACGGTCGACCGACGACAGCAGCTGCACGGCGTCGGCGGGCAGATCCTCGTCGGTCAGGGCACCTCGCAGGACATCGACCAGGGCTCGGTTGGAGTGTGCCGCCGAGGAACTGCCGCGCAGCAGCGCGGCGTTGCCGGACTTCAGCGTCAGCCCGAATGCGTCCACGGTGACGTTGGGCCGGCCCTCGTAGACCATTCCCACCACGCCGAGCGGAACCCGCTGCTGGCGCAGCTGCAATCCGTTGGGCAGGGTATAGCCGCGCAGCACCTCACCGACCGGATCGGGCAACCCCGCCACCTGCCGCAGCCCGTCGGCGATCCCTTCGACACGCTGGCTGTTCAGTGCCAGCCGGTCCAGCATCGCCTCCGGGGTGCCGGCGGCCCGGGCGGCGGCCAGATCTTCGGCGTTGGCCGCCAGAATGTCATCCGAGTGGGCCAGCAACGCGTCGGCAGCGGTGTTCAGCGCACTGTTCTTGGCCGCGGTCGACAACGCCGTCAGCGCGCGGGAGGCGATCCGGGCTCGGCGGGCGGCGTCGTGGACCTCTTGGCGCAGGTCGGGAAGCACAGGGACGCTCATCGTCCCAGCGTATCGGCGAACGTCGAATCCGGCGAAACGGCCCCGGCGGAGACCGCCCGCCGGCGCTGGTCGATGATCCGGCCCAACTCCTGCAGCAACAGCGGCTTGGCCATCACCAGTTCCTCGACATGTTCGCGGTCGATCACCACCGCGGTCACTTCCTCCAGCGCGTATGCGTCGAACTGACTGGCTTGCCGGGTCAGCGTGGTGACGCCGAGAAAAGCGCCGTGCCGCAGCGTGGCGTCCGGGACGGCCGGATCGGCGCAGGTGATCCGAACGCTGCCTTCGGCCAAAAAGGTCATCGTGGTCGGCACATGGCCCGCCTGTTCGAGTGCTTCTTCGGCGCCGTAGCGCACCACGGTGGCGTACGGCGCCAGGGCCTGCTGGTCTGCGTCGGTCAGCCGCAACGCGGGTGCCACCACCGTCCGCAGTGCCTCGGCCACCCGCTCCGGTGTGGAGAACTCGTCGTATGCGTCATCGAGATGCAGGCCTTCCCGCCGGGAGGCGTACCAGAGCCACCGCAGGAAGGTGGCTTGCGCCGCACCGTCGTCACTCGGGGAGTCGAGCGCGATCGTGGTCCGGTATTCGCCGCCACCCAGCGCCACCGAAGCGGGCGCCTCCCCGGTGGTGCGCAGCGGCAGGGCCGCGGCAACCCGCGACAGCAGCGCACAGACCCGGTCCGGCGGGTCGGCGACGGCGAACGTCGTGGTGACCGCTGCCCGGTGCACACCGCCGGATCGGCTGATGTTGGTGAACGAGGTTCCGGCCAGCACCGAGTTCGGCGTGACCTGCAGCCCGCCCGAGGTACTGATGTGCACCGCACGCCAGTTCACTTCGACGACTTGACCGCGCGCCGTGGGGGTCACCAGCCAGTCGCCGATCCGGAACGGCTGCTCGAACAGCATGAACAGACCCGAGACGATCTGACCGACCGAATTCTGCAGCATCAGGCCGATGACTACCGAGGTCACACCCAGCGCCGTGAACAGGCCGCCGATCTTGGCGCCCCAGACGTAAGACAGGATCAGCGCCAGACCCGCACCGATCAGCAGGAAACGGGCGACGTCGACGAAGATGGTCGGGATGCGGCCTCGCCAGGAACCTTGCGGGGCGCTTTGGAAGAACGTGACATTGAGACCGGACAGCAGCAGCACCAGCAGCATGAAGCCGAACGCGGTATAGATGACCCGCACCATCGGGTCCTCGGCGGATACTTCGGCCACCGGTACCAGCAGTGCCAGCAACGCGCCCAGGGGCACCAGATAATTGCGGACCAGCGCCACCGGGCGGGCCAGATAGCTGCCGCGGCGCGTCAGCGCCACATGCCATTCGGTGAGCAGGGTCAGGCTTGCGGGCAGCCCGACCGCGACACCGACGGCCCAGTAAAACCACGGCCCCAAGATGTTCACGGGTTCTCCGACAATCGCCAGGTCTGCTGCTCGGCTCCCCCGATGGTCACGGTGCCGGCCGGGACGAACTCCTCGCTGTCATCGAGCATCTCGCGCACCACGGCGGTGACGTAGATTCCGGGTTCCGATGTGGCCCTGCGCAACTGGTAGGTGAGGTTGACGGCCGAGCCCCACAGATCGTAGGTGACTCCGGATCGGCCCACCAGGCCGCTGACGACCTCCCCGGTGTTGACGCCGGCCCACAGGCTCAGCCGGTGACCGGTTTTGGCGTCGAAGCGATCGACGATCCGCTGCATCTCCACGGCGAACTCGACGATCCGGTGCACCCCGTCCAGGCGTGGGGTGGTCAGGCCGCACCCGGCGAGATAGCCGTTGTACATGGTGCGGATCCGTTCGACACCAACGACTTCGGCCGCCGCGTCGAACTGCCTGACCAAGTCGTCCACCATCGTCACCAGTTCGTTCGCCGAGACCTCGGATGACAATTCGTCGATGCCGTGCAGTTCGGCGTAGACAACGCTGACATTGTGATGCTCCTGCGCGATGGCCTGTTCGCCCCCGCGGTAACGCTGCACCACCGATTCGGGCATCAGCGACAGCAGCAGCTCGTCGTTCTGTTTGCGCTGCTCGTTGAGCAACTCCTCCTTGGTCCGCAGGCTGCGGCTCATGTCGTTGAATGCCTGTGTGAGATCGCCGATCTCATCGCCCGCCCGGGTTGACACCGCGGCGCTGTAGTCGCCGGCGCTGATCCGCTGAGCCGCGTTCTGTAACCGCCGGATCGGTCGCAGGAACAGCCGGGCCAGCAGCATCGCCAGCACACAGATGACGAAGATGACCCCGGTGGTGGCCAGCACCACCCTCTTGCTGAACGAGGTGACCCCGGCATAGGCGTCGGAGTAGTCCCTGGTCGCCAGGAGCGACCACTGCAAGTCCGAGTTGGGTATGGTCAGCGGCGCATAGGCGACCAGTTCGCGCTTGCCCAGATAGTCGTATCCGGTGTTCAGCGTGCCGGTTTGGCCGCGTTGCGCGGCATGCAGACCTGGTGAGCCGACCGGCTGCACCAGGGTGGTGGTCCCCAGTTTCAGCGCCCTTTCCACCGTTGCCACCGCGGTCCCGGCCGCCACCGCCTCGCGGCGGTACTCCTGCGGGTCCTCCAGGAACAATCGCGAGTCGGAGCGCATCAGCTCGTCCGGTCCGGCGAGGTAGGTCTCGGTGGTGTACCCCAGCCCGGCCGCCTTCCAGTTGCGGTCGGCGGTCATGATCCGGTTGACCTTCGTGCTGGGCAGCGGCAGCGCCATCACGCCCTCCACCGTGCCCTTGTTGCCGACCGGCGACACCAGCCAGGCGGTGGGCGCGTCCAGGTAAGGCTGATACGGCTGGTAGTCGGTGATCCACACGAAGTTCACGGCGTTGGACGCCAGGGCCTTGCGGTAGGCGTCACGCAGAGTGGATTCGCGGTAGGGGCCGGTCAACACGTTGGTGCCCAGATCCACGCCCTTGTTCACGCTGTAGACGACGTTGCCCCGGGTGTCCAACAGCAATGCGTCCTGGTACTCGTTGCGTTTGACGATCTCGGCGAAGAAGCTGTCGAACTCGGCGTTCGCCGCCGACCATGCACTGCCGTCACCGGCGTCGCCCGGCTTCGTGACGCCCTCGGCGAAGCCCACGGTGTAGTGAGCCTGCAGGTAGCGCTGCGCGGTCGATGTCGGCATCAGCGCGGCGATGTCAGCCTCTTCTCCGGTCCGCTCGCCCAGCGCACCGACGAAGTGGTCCCGGTAATAGGTCACGATGGCCCGCTGCTGGTCGGGAGTGACTGCGGCACGACCGAGTTCGTCGAATCCAGCGGTGAAAGCCTTGAGCGCGTCGGCCGCGGTCGCTCCCCCGCTGAAAACGATCAGGGAGTTCGTCATCTCGGCGAACAAACCGGTCACCGCCCGGCGCTGCGCCTCCCGGGCCTGCACCAGCTTGCTCGTCGCTGCACGCTGCAGTTCGGCTGCGCCGTACTGGAACTCGACGAATCCGACCACCGCGACCGAGGCGATACTGGTCATCAGCAAGATCAGCATCAGCTTGGTCTGAATGCTGATCCGGGACGGCAACCGCCGGTGTCGTCGTTCATCGCTCGCGGTGGTGATCGTCGACGGTGCCGAGTCCACTCGGCCGCTCCCTTCCCCGGTTAGGCGGACGGTTCCCCACCCTAGGGGATATCCCACGTCGCGCGGTCGCGAATGGGAAGCTGAACGGCATGGCGGCGCGGGTGTGCGTGGTGGGCAGCGTCAACCTCGACACGGTGTTCGCGGTGGCAGCCCTGCCGGCCCCGGGCGAGACGGTCCTGGGCTCACCGCCGAGCACGCAGCCCGGCGGCAAGGGCGCCAACCAGGCGGTCGCGGCCGCCCGGGCCGGTGCGAGAGTCTCGTTCGTCGGCGCGGTGGGCGACGACGATGCGGGCGTGCGGTTGCGCGGGCACCTGCGGGTCAACGGTGTCGGCACCGACGGGTTGACCACCGTGCCGGGACCCAGCGGATCGGCGGTCATCACCGTGGATCCGGCCGGGGAGAACACCATCGTGGTGGCCCCGGGCGCCAATGCGACGCTGACCCTGGACTCGGGCCAGAGCGCCTTGATCGCCGGCGCCCAGGTGCTGCTGGTGCAGTTGGAGATCCCGATCGCCACGGCCATCGCAGCCGCTCGGATAGCTCGGGCGGCCGGGGCGACGGTGATCGTCAACGTCTCCCCGATCGGTGCCGCCCCGACCGAACCGGCCGGGCTGAGCGACCTGATCGACCTCATCGACGTAGCGGTGCTCAACCAGACGGAGTCGGCGCGGTTCGATCATGCGGTGCCGCACCGGGTGGTGACACTCGGCGCGCGCGGGGCGCGTTACACCGGGGCCGACGGTACCGTCGAGGTTCCGGCCCCGGTGGTCGGTGCCGTCGACACCTCCGGCGCCGGTGACGTCTTCGCCGGCGTGCTGGCGGCCGAGTGGCCGCGCGGCACGGCGCACGCGTTACGCCGGTCCTGTGCGGCGGGGGCGTTGGCGACGCTGGTGCCCGGCGCCGGCGACTGCGCCCCGGATGCCGAGGCCATCAGCGCGGCGTTGACCGGCCTCACACCCGAACGTTGAACCCCAACTCGACGTCGGACGCGGCCTGGCCGCCGCGGATTCCCCAGTTCTGCCGGTCGACCTCGTGCAGCGTGATCATCACATGGTCACGCGGAATACCCAACGCGGCAAGCCGTTCCACGATCTCGGCGTAGAGGGCCCGCTTGGCGTCCAGGGACCGGCCGGTGAAGCAGTCGATCGAGATCAGGGTGCGGTACTCGGGCTGCGCCAGGTGCTCGGGAACCGCGAACCGGTGCGGTTCATGGGCGATCAGCCGCACGTTCTTGTCCTGGGCCGGGATCTGGAAGGCGGTCACCAGCGCGCCGTGGACGGCGTCGATGATCGCGACTTCTTCGGCCGGCTCGTAGCGGCGACGGACCTCGATCAGGACAGTGGGCATGGTCCACACCCTGCCAGATGATCAGTGCCGTTTGGCCCGCACCCACTGGACGGTGCCGAAGTTCTTGACCCGCACGCTGGTGAGACCGTGGCGTTCGAGGGTGTCTGCGATCTCGTCGTCGTCGAACACCCGGGCCCCGGCTTTGGGCAGCAGCTTCCACAATCGGGAAGCCGATCCTGCGGTGGGCACCATCAGCGCGATCCGCCCGCCGGGCTTGAGCACCCGCGCCATCTCGCCCAGCGCCGCTGTCGGATCCGGGATCAGCTGCAGCACCGCGATCGAGATGACAGCGTCAACGGTGTTGTCGCGCAGCGGGAGCCGCTGTGCATCCGCGCGCAGGAAACCGGCCTGGGCGCCGGCCTGCACCCGTACCGCCCGGGCCAGCATCGGCTCGGAGACGTCGACACCCAGCGCCAAACCGTCCTCGCCGACGGCGCGGGCCAGCGAGGCGGTGATGCTGCCCGGACCGCAGCCGACGTCCAGCGCCACCCCACCGGCCGGGATGTCCAGCCAATCGATCGGGTGCTGCCAGGCTTCGAGCAGTCGGCGGGCCACCGCCTGGGCATTGTCGTAGAACATCGACCCGAACGGCGAGGCCCACAGTCGCTGGATGGCACCGGTGTTCGGCGGTGGCGCGGCGTCCCCCGCCCCGCCGAGCAGGTCGAGATAGCCTCGACTCACCTGCGGGTCCGACGGCGGATCGCTGAGCAGCGTCATGGCCCGCTGCAACGCCGGTGACAACGGGAACCTTCGAATCTCGGCCATCGCCGGTGCCCCTCCCTACGCCTGCGGAATCTCCCGCTCGATCTCGTCGAGCCAGATTCGCGCCGACATGTCCGACGGGGCCCGCCATTCCCCCCGCGGTGACAGTGAGCCGCCGTGCGACACCTTCGGCCCGTTCGGGAGCGCCGAGCGCTTGAACTGGCTGAACGAATAAAACCGCTGCACAAAGATTTTCAGCCAGTGCCGGATCTCTGCCAGTGAATAGGCCTGCCGTTTGTCAGCCGGATAGCCTGGCGGCCAGGACCCCGCCTCCACGTCGTGCCAGGCGTGCCAGGCCAAAAACGCGGTCTTGGCCGGCGCGAATCCGTAGCGCAGCGCCTGAAACAGTGCGAAGTCCTGCAGCGCATACGGGCCCACCTTGTCCTCGCTGCGCTGAATCTCCTCGCCGTCACCCGTCGGCACCAACTCCGGGCTGATCTCGGTGTTGAGCACCGAGGCCAGCACCGCGCACACATCGGCGTCGAACTCACCGGAGTTGATCACCCAGCGGATCAGGTGCTGGATCAGGGTTTTGGGCACCCCTCCGTTGACGTTGTAGTGCGACATCTGATCGCCCACCCCGTAAGTGGACCAGCCCAGTGCCAACTCCGACAGGTCACCGGTGCCCAGCACGATCCCGCCGCGCTGGTTGGCGATCCGGAACAGGTAGTCGGTGCGCAGGCCCGCCTGCACGTTCTCGAAAGTGACGTCGTAGACGGCCTCCCCGCGGGCAAACGGGTGACCCAATTCGGTCAGCATCAGCTTCGCGGTGTCGCGGATGTCGATCTCGGCGAACGTCACCCCCAGCGCTTTGCTCAGCGCGACCGCGTTGGCCTTGGTGCGTTCACCGGTGGCAAAGCCGGGCAGGGTGAACGCCAGAATGTCACTGCGTGGCCGGTTTTCCCGGTCCATGGCCCGCGCGGCGACGATCAGGGCGTGGGTCGAGTCCAGCCCACCGGACACGCCGAGGACCACCTTGGGATAGTTCAGCGCCCGCAGCCGCTGCTCCAGGCCGGCGACCTGGATGTTGTAGGCCTCGTAGCAATCCTGTTGCAGCCGCTGCGGATTCGACGGCACGAAGGGGAACCGCTCAACCATCCGCCGTAGTCCGATGTCTCCGGTCGGCGGGTCCAGAACGAACTCCACCCGCCGGAAATCCTGCACGCTATCCCGGTGGTGGCGACGGTTGTCGTCGAACGTGCCCATCCGCAGGCGTTCCGAGCGCAGCAGCCCGAGGTCGACGTCGGCGACCGACCGGCGGGCGCCGCTGGGGAACCGCTCGCTGTCGTCGAGCAGTGTGCCGTTCTCCCAGATCATGGTCTGGCCATCCCAGGCCAGGTCGGTGGTCGATTCGCCCTCGCCGGCGGCGGCGTAGACGTATGCGGCCAGGCACCGCGCCGAGGCCGACCGGGCCAGCAGGCAGCGGTCTTCGGCGCGCCCGACCGTGATGGGACTGCCGGACAGGTTGGCCAGCACGGTCGCACCGGCCAGGGCGGCCTGGGCGCTGGGGGGCACCGGCACGAACATGTCCTCGCACACCTCGGCGTGCAGCACGAACCCTGGCAGGTCGGTCGCCGCGAACAGCAGGTCCGGCCCGAACGGGACCTCGGCATCGCCCAGCCGGATGAGTCCGCGTTCGCCGGCACCGGCGGCCAGTTGGCGGCCTTCGTAGAACTCCCGGTAGGTGGGCAGGTAGGACTTGGGGGCCACTCCCAGGATGCGGCCGCGGTGGATGACGACCGCGGTGTTGTAGACGCGATGGGCGTAGCGCAGTGGCGCACCCACCACGAGGACTGGCAAGAGCTCGGTCGACGCCGCGACCACGTCGAACAGGGCGGCCTCGACCGCACTGAGCAAGCTGTCCTGCTGCACGATGTCGTCAATGGAGTATCCCGACAGGGTAAGTTCCGGAAAGACGGCCAGAGCGACGCCGTCGTCGTGGCAGTCGCGCGCCAGCCGTAGCACCGACTCGGCGTTGGCGGCCGGGTCGGCAAGCGTCGTGCGATGTGTGCAGGCGGCGACCCGCGCGAACCCGTGCCGGTAGGCGTTGTAGAAGTCCCCAGAGTGCTCCATTGCTCCCATTGTCGCCCGGACGGTGTCAACGTGCAGCTTTCGGGTATCACCAAGGTCATGACCGATACCGCGGTGATAGTCGTCGACATGCTCAACTCCTATCGGCACGACGACGCGGAACAACTGGCCGACAATGTCGGAGACATCATTGAACCGCTGGCCGACCTGGTGGAACGCAGCCGCGCCGACGACGGCGTCGACCTCATCTACGTCAATGACAACTACGGCGACTTCACCGCCGGATTCGTCGAAATCGTCGCGTCGGCACTGCACGGTTCGCGCCCCGAGCTGGTTCGCCCCATCGTGCCGGCGGCCGGCGATCGGAAGATGACCAAGGTGCGACACAGCGCCTTCTACGCCACCCCGTTGGAGTACCTGCTCGGCCGGCTGGGCACCCGCCGGCTGATTCTAACCGGGCAGGTCACCGAGCAGTGCATTCTCTACACCGCCCTGGACGCCTACGTCCGTCATCTTCCGGTGGTGATCCCGGTCGATGCCGTCGCCCACATCGATGCCGGATTGGGTGCCGCCGCACTGGAGATGATGTGCCGCAACATGGCTGCAGAACGGTCGACCGCCGCGAAGTGCCTACGCTAGTCGGATGGGCGGAGCCGAGCCGACGGTCTGCGACCTGCTGAGGCTGCTGGTTGGCCGGCGGGTCGCGGTACTCACCGGTGCCGGTATCTCCACCGATTCGGGCATTCCGGACTATCGCGGCCCGGACTCCCCGCCGAGCAACCCCATGACGATCGCGCAGTTCACCGGTGACGCGCTGTTTCGTCAGCGGTATTGGGCCCGCAACCACATCGGCTGGCGCCACATGGCCGACACCGCGCCCAACCTCGGGCACCTGGCGCTGGCCGCCCTGGAGGACGCCGGGGTGGTGAGCGGGGTCATCACCCAGAACGTCGACCTGCTGCACACCAAAGCCGGAAGCCGCCGCGTCATCGACCTGCACGGCAGCTATGCCACGGTGGTCTGCCTGACCTGCGGGCAATCGTTGAGCCGAGCCCTGCTGGCCGACCGGTTGGAGCAGCTCAACCCGGGGTTCATCGAACGGGCGGGACGACTCGGCGGGATCGCGGTGGCGCCCGACGCGGACGCCGTCGTCACCGACACCGCGTCATTCCGCTTTGTGGACTGCCGGCGCTGCGGCGGGATGCTCAAGCCCGACATCGTCTACTTCGGCGAGAGCGTTCCCAAAGACCGTGTTGCCCAGGCCTATTCATTACTCGAAGAATCCGACGCCCTGCTGGTGGCCGGCTCGTCGCTGACGGTGTTTTCCGGCTACCGGTTTGTTCGGCACGCCGCCGCACGCGGTGTCCCGGTCGCGATCGTCAACCGCGGCCCCACCCGCGGCGATGAGCTGGCGGCGGTCAAGATCGACGGCGGCTGTTCCGCGGTCCTGGCACTACTGGCTTCCGAGCTGGCCGGCGCGAATTCGCCACGGTAATCGTCGCTGAGTGCGCACACAATCGGGCTGCATCCGGCACGATGTCCAGGTGAAAGAGCGCCTCACCGCCGATCAGCGCAACTCGTTCCTGGCCGCCCTGCTGGGCTGGTCGATGGATGCCTTCGACTACTTCATCGTGGTGTTCGTCTACGCCGACATCGCCAAGACCTTCGGCCACACCAAGACCGAGGTCGCGTTTTTGACCACGGCCACCCTGGTGATGCGCCCGGTAGGGGCGCTGCTGTTCGGTCTGTGGGCCGACCGGGTCGGCCGTCGGCTGCCCTTGATGGTGGACGTGATCTTCTACTCGACGGTGGGTTTCTTGTGCGCGTTCGCACCCAACTTCACCGTGCTGGTGATCCTGCGCCTGCTGTACGGAATCGGCATGGGAGGCGAATGGGGACTGGGTGCCGCGCTGGCGATGGAGAAGATCCCGCCGGAGCGGCGCGGGTTCTTCTCCGGGCTGCTGCAGGAGGGCTATCTGTTCGGCTATCTGGCCGCCACCGTTGCCTCGCTGCTGGTCAACGACTGGCTGGGGCTGTCCTGGCGCTGGCTGTTCGGGCTCTCCATCCTGCCTGCCATGGTCAGCTTGCTGATCCGCTACCGGGTCACCGAATCCGAGGTGTGGCAGGCCACCCAGGACCGGATGCGGCTGACCCGCACCAGGATTCGTGACGTGTTCACCGAGGCCAAGGTGATCCGCCGGTTCTGCTATCTGGTGTTGCTGATGACGGCGTTCAACTGGATGAGTCACGGCACCCACGACATCTACCCGACTTTTTTGACCTCGGCCGACGGAGCGGGCCTGTCCCACGTCACGGCCAAGTGGATTGCGGTGATCTACAACATCGGCGGGATCATCGGCGGCCTGTTCTTCGGCTCGCTGTCACAGCGATTGGGCCGGCGCTACGCGATCATCTGGGCCGCGGCGATGGGCTTGCCGATCGTGCCACTGTTCGCGCTGTCGCACAGCGCGGGCATGCTGTGCCTCGGCTCGTTTCTGATCCAGATCTGCGTGCAGGGCGCGTGGGGCGTGATCCCGGCACATCTGACCGAGATGTCGCCGGACGCGATCCGCGGCTTCTATCCGGGCGTGACCTACCAGCTGGGCAATCTCTTCGCCGCCTTCAACCTGCCGATCCAGGAACACCTTGCGGCCGCTCACGGCTACCCGTTCGCCCTGGTGGTCACGGTGGTGCCGACACTGATCGCCGTCGTGGTGCTGACCGCGATCGGCAAGGACGCCACCGGGATCCGGTTCGGGACCTCCTAGCGCGAACTCGCCTGCCCGACGACCTCCCACGGGGCACGTCCCACCGGCGCGAGCGTGCACAGTTGTACCCCGCCGACGGCGTGTCGCCGCGCAAACACGCGCGCTCGGCCGTTTGGGGCCTGCGATGGGCCCCGATCGGGGGCCCCGAGCCCGGGGTCAGAACGTGCAGGGCATGGCACGGATGCCGTGGATGAAGCTGCCCGCCACGTACTCCGGCTCACCGGCCTCGATGTCCGGCAGCTGGCGGAGAAGTTCGCCGAAGATGGCGCGCAGCTGGGCCCGCGCCACGTGCGTCCCCAGGCAGTAATGCTGCCCACCGCCACCGAAACCGAGGTGCGGATTGGGGTCACGGCTCAGATCCAGGCGGTCCGGGTCCTCGAACACCGACTCGTCCCGGTTGCCGGACGCATAGAACATCGCCACCTTGTCACCGGCCCGGATGGTCTGACCGCCGAGCTCGTAATCGGTTGCGGCGGTGCGCCGGAAGGTCATCACCGGGGTGGCGTGACGAATGAACTCCTCGACGGCCATCCCGATGCGCCGGTCGAAATCCTCCAGCAGCCAGGCCCGTTGGTCGGGGAAGTCGGTCAGTGCCCGTAGCGCATGGCTGGTGGTCTGCCGCGTGGTGTCGTTGCCCGCCACCGAGAGCAGCACGAAGTAGGCGGCCACTTCCGCGTCGGTGAGCCGATCACCATCGACCTCGGTGTTCACCAGGCTGCTGAACAGGTCGTCACCGGGGTTCTCGCGGCGCTGCGCGGCCAGCGTGCCGGCCACCTGATGCAGGTACGTCACGGACTCGAACATGACCTCCAGCGGGTTACGGCCGGCCAGACAGACCGGGTCGTTGGCCGTGACCAGTGCGTCCGCGGCCTCAGCGACCCGCTCCCGCTCGGACTCGGGGATGCCCATCATGTCCGACAGGGTGCGCAGCGGCAGCTCCTTGGCGCAGTAGTCGACGAAGTCGGCGCCGCTGCCGGCGGCCTTCAACTCTTGCACGATGGCCGTGGCACTGGCCTTGATCGAGTCCTCGATGCGTCGGACCTGCCGGGGGGTGAAGGCCGCGGTGGCCAACTTGCGCAGCTTGGTGTGCCGGGGCGGATCCATGGCCAGGAAGGACTGCGTCGTCTCCAGCAGCTCCGCGGGAAAGTTCTCGAACTGTACGCCCTTGCCGGACAGGAACACCTCGTTGGTGCGGCTCACAGTGACGATGTCGGCGTGGCGGGTGACGGCCCAATAGCCCGGATCGTCCGGATCATCGAGCACGGCGTCTTCGACCGGCGGGTGCCAGCTCACCGGCCGTTCGGCACGCAGCACCGCGAAGGAGCGTTCCCGCTCCGCGGCGGTACCGGACCAAAACGCCCGCGAGGACAGGTCCACCGGGTCATAACCGCGGATCGTGGCTGGCGATGCTGTCATGGGGCCTCCTCAGCGTATGACGCCGATCACAATCGGGTCACGCCGACAATAAGTCTAGACATCATGTCTAGTCAAGATGTTGCATCACCCGCTAGGCTTCGCCGGGTGGCCTCGGTGACCCGCAAGCCCCAGATCAGCCGCCGGGAGCGGCGTGAGGAGATCGAGCGTCGGCTGCTCGACGCCACCGAGCGGCTGATGGGCGAAGGCGCCAGTTTCACCGAACTCAGCGTGGACCGGCTCGCCACCGAGGCCGGGATCTCACGCGCCAGCTTCTACATCTATTTCGAGGACAAGGGACATCTGCTGCGCCGGCTCGCCGGCCAGGTGTTCGGCGATCTCGCCTCGGGCGCCGAACGCTGGTGGAGTGTGGCGCACCGGCATGACCCCGACGATGTCCGCGCGGCGATGGCCGCGATCATCGCCAGCTATCGCCGGCACCAGCCGCTGCTGATCGCGCTCAGCGAGATGGCAGGCTACGACCCGCAGGTGGCAGCCACCTACCGGGAGTTGCTGACCGCCATCTCGGGCCGGGTGGCCCAGATCATCGAAGCCGGCCAGGCCGACGGCTCCATTCGCCGCGCGTTACCCGCCACCGCCACCGCCAGCGCACTGACCTGGATGGTGGAGCGGGCCTGCCAGCAGAACCTCCCGGCCCGGGAAGCGGACTATGAGTCCGAGCTCGCCACCGCATTGACCGAAATCATCTGGGGCGCCCTGTATCTGAATCCCGCGGAGAAATAACTCGGGCACCTAGGCCCCGACCGGGCGGGTCCAGTCCGAGCGGTCATAGGAGTTCTCGATCCTCTTGCGTCGCTTCTTCAGCCGGTTGGGGAACAGCGCGCTGAGGCCACAGGCCGGAGGCACGCGCGTCGGGGAGAAGACGTAGGTGATGTTGCCGCGATGGGTGCGGATGTTGGCGGGGCTGGCGATATCGAACCTGAAGTAGTTGTTGTGGATGGTCACCAGGCCCAGCAGAGCGTTTCTGACGGCCAACGAATCGACCTGCGGGGCAGGCAGATTCGGGAAGTCGGCCATGCCGTCGTACTGGCGGCACAGGTCCGTCACCGCGAAGCGGGTGTCCGCCGGCACGCCGACGCCACCGTAGTCGGGCAGTTTCATGAACGTGACCAGCTTGGGGTCGGCCTGGTAGATGCCGTGGAACGGCTGCTCCGGGTTGGCAAGCAGCAGAAACGACACCCTGCCGGCAGGGACCGCCGACGTCGGCCCGTACTCGCGCAGCCATTTGCAGGCGACCTGCGCCCCCATGCTCACCGCGTAGACCAGCACATCCTCGGCACCGGGGTGACCGTTGAAGTGTGCGGTCAGCATGTCGTCGAGGGACCGCGCGCCGCGTTGCACCGCGGTGACCGCAGGCACGTAGCGCAGGCCGTCGAAGTAGGTGTTGGGGTACTTGACCCGTCTGACCGTCTTGCCCTTGGTGACCGCGCCGCGGCACATGAACCGCAGAAACCCGCTCCACCCCGCCCCGTCGATGGTGAATACGGTGCTCATCGCAGCGGGTCCTACACCGCCACCAGGTCGTCGGCATGGACGACGGGGCGGCGCGCGTCCGGCGCCAGTTCGGCGGTGGAATGGCCGATCATCCCGGC
The DNA here is from genome assembly GCF_010727125.1 of Mycolicibacter terrae. Taxonomy (NCBI): domain Bacteria; kingdom Bacillati; phylum Actinomycetota; class Actinomycetes; order Mycobacteriales; family Mycobacteriaceae; genus Mycobacterium; species Mycobacterium terrae. The sequence continues at coordinate 2,803,060 of NZ_AP022564.1, forward strand.
GAGTTCCACCGCGTCGTAGCCGACGACACCACGGGCCACCACCGACCCGTCCGGGCCGCACAGTTCGACCACGTCGCCGCCGTGGAACCGGCCGGTCACCGCGGTGATTCCCGCCGGCAACAGGGATCGCCGGCGGCCCAGCACCGCCTCGACCGCACCGGCGTCCAGCGTCAGGGTGCCCGCCGCGTCGGCGGCGTGGCGCACCCAGAATCTGCGCGCCGACAAGCGATGCGACCGGGGCGCGAACACGGTGCCCACCGATGCCTCCGAGAGAGCCGCGGCCGCCTCACCGGCGGCTGCCAGCAGAACCGGAACCCCCGCGTCGGCGGCCAGCAGCGCCGAGGACAGCTTCGACACCATGCCGCCGGTGCCCAGGTGACTGCCCTCACCGGCCACCACGCCGGTGAGGTCGTCCGGGCCGGCCACCTCGGGTACCAGGCGGGCCGGCCCTTTGCGCGGGTCGGCGTCGTAGAGGCCGTCGATGTCGGAGAGCAGCACCAACGCGTCGGCACCGACCAGGTGGGCCACCAGCGCCGAGAGCCGGTCGTTGTCGCCGAACCGGATCTCGTTGGTGGCCACCGTGTCGTTCTCGTTGACGATCGCCACCGCGTGCAGGGCCCGCAACCGGTCCAGGGTGCGGGCAGCGTTGGTGTGCGACACCCGCATAGACACGTCCTGCGCGGTGAGCAGCACCTGCCCGACGGTCCGGCCGAACCGGCCGAAGGCGGCGCTCCACGCATTGACCAGTGCCACCTGGCCGACGCTGGCGGCTGCCTGCTTTGTCGCCAGGTCCGTTGGCCGCTTTGACAATCCCAACGGCTCCAGGCCGGCGGCGATGGCCCCGGACGACACGATCACCACGTCCGAGCCGGCTTTCATCCGAGCTTCGATCGCCTCGGCGAGCCCGGCCAGCCGGGCCGGGTCGAACATCCCATTCTCGGCGGTCAGCGCGGTGGTGCCGATCTTGACGACGACGCTGCGCGCGGCGCGAATCGCTTCGCGCGCACCGCTGCCGGTCACGACTCCTCCGGACGTTCTCGGCGCTGTTTGCGCGCGATCTTGCGTTCAGCGGCGCCGATCCGGTCGCTGCGCTCAACCCGAACGTCGGTGCCTCTCCCGGACAACGGCATGTCGACCCCGGCCGGGGTGGCCGGCTCCCAGTCGAAGGTCATCTCCCCGATCGTCACCGCGCAACCCGGTTTGGCGCCCAAGCGCAGCAGCTCGTCCTCGACCCCGAGCCGGGCCAGCCGGTCACCGAGGTAGCCGACCGCCTCGTCGTTGTCGAAGTTGGTCTGGTGCACCCAGCGCTCGGGACGTGTCCCCTGCACAACGAAACCACCGTCGCCGTCTGCTTCCACGGTGAACCCGGTCTCCCCCGCGGGTATCGGCCGGATCACCGGCCGGCGCGCCACCGGCTCCGGCTGCGCAGCACGGTACGCCGACACCATCTCGGCCAGCGCGAACATCAACGGGCGCAACCCTTCCCGACTCACAGTGGACACCATGAACACCGGCCAGCCACGTTCAGTCATGATGTCGTCGCGGACGAACTCGGCCATCTCGCGTGCTTCGGGCACGTCGATCTTGTTGAGCACCACCGCCCGGGGCCGATCGACCAGGTCACCGAGGGTTGAATCCCCTTGCATGGTGGGCGTGTAGGCGGCCAGTTCGGCTTCGATGGCCTCGATGTCGGAGAGCGGGTCGCGGCCCGGTTCCGCGGTGGCGCAGTCGACGACGTGTACCAGCACCGCGCAACGTTCGATGTGGCGCAGGAAGTCCAAGCCCAGGCCACGGCCGGCCGAGGCGCCCGGGATCAGGCCCGGCACGTCGGCGGCGGTGAAGGTGTTCTCCCCGGCCGAGACCACGCCCAGGTTCGGCGCCAACGTGGTGAAGGGGTAGTCGGCGATCTTCGGTTTGGCCGCCGAGATCACCGAGACCAGCGCCGATTTGCCCGCCGAGGGAAACCCGATCAGGCCGACGTCGGCGACCGTCTTGAGTTCCAGGATGAGGTCACGGCTCTCGCCCTTCTCCCCCAGCAGCGCGAAGCCCGGCGCCTTGCGGGCCCGCGACACCAGCGCCGCGTTGCCCAGCCCGCCACGGCCGCCCGCGGCGGCTTCGAAGCGGGCGCCCGAGCCCACCAGATCGGCCAACAGCCGTCCGTGTTCGTCGAGCACGACGGTGCCGTCCGGCACCTTGATCTCCAGGTCGGTCCCGGCGGCGCCGTCCTTGTTGCTGCCCTGGCCCTGCTTTCCGGATGCGGCGTTGATGTGCGGGCGGAAGTGGAAGTCCAACAGGGTGTGCACCTGCGCGTCAACGACCAGCACCACGCTGCCGCCGCGACCACCGTTGCCGCCGTCCGGGCCGCCGAGCGGCTTGAATTTCTCCCGGTGAATCGACGCGCAGCCGTGGCCCCCGTCGCCGGCGCGTACATGGATGACGACGCGGTCGACGAACCGGGACATGGCGTTACTACCTATCCGGCGCCACAGGGCGCCCAATTACGCCGGCGACTAGTCGCGGGCGACAGGCACGATGTTGACGGTCTTGCGGCCGCGTTTCTGGCCGAATTCGACCGCACCGGGTGCCGTGGCGAACAGCGTGTCGTCGCCGCCGCGCCCGACGTTGACACCCGGGTGGAAATGGGTACCCCGCTGCCGCACCAGGATCTCGCCGGCCTTGACGACCTGGCCGCCGAACCGCTTGACACCGAGTCGCTGCGCGTTGGAGTCGCGCCCGTTCCTGGAGCTGGAAGCGCCCTTCTTGTGTGCCATCTCGTTCGCTCCCTACTTGATTCCGGTGACCTTGAGCACGGTCAGCGGCTGACGGTGACCCTGCCGCTTGTGGTAGCCGGTCTTGTTCTTGAACTTGTGGATGCGGATCTTGGGGCCCTTGGTGTGCTCGAGCACCTCGCCGGTGACCGCGACCTTCGCCAGCTTGGCGGCATCGGTGGTGACGGTGGTGCCGTCCACGACCAGCGCGACCGGCAGCGAAACCGATGCACCCGGCTCGGAATCGAGCTTCTCGACCTTGAGCACGTCACCGACGGCAACCTTGTACTGCTTGCCGCCGGTTTTGACGATTGCGTACGTCGCCATCGTTGGTGTCTACCTCTACTTCTCGAGTACTTCTCGGGTGCCGCTCGCAGCGCACGCCATCGGGACTTGCGCAGGTGGTTGGGGTTTGTCCGCCCAGCTGGGTCATATCCGCCTGGCGACAACTGGTCTAGGGTACTTGACCAGCGACTAAGGGGTCAAACCGGCGTTGCTCGCCTCTTTTCAGCTGGGTGGCCCCGCCGGACGGGCCGCGGCCCGTCGCCGCCGGGGACGTTCGTATGCCGTCGCAACGGCCACGGTTTCCTGGTCGGATTCGTCGGCCTCATCGGCCTCGTCTGACTCGTCGGCCTCATCGGACTCGTCGGACTCGTCGGACTCGTCGATGACATCGAGGTCGTCGTCGTAGTCGTCGTCATCGTCGTCGAGGTCGACTTCGACATCTTCATCGACATCCTCGCCGTCGTCGGCCTCATCGGCCTCGTCGGCCTCATCGACGTCGTCGACGTCCTCGGCGTCGTCGCTGTCATCCTCGAACTCCGCACCGGCCGGCGGCTGGTCTGTCTCGACGGCCGCCTGCGGCTCCTCGATCACCGACTCCGAGGTGGCCTCGACGTCCGTGCCGTCCTCCGACTCGTCGTCGTCGCGGTCGCCGGACTTGGTCATGGTGGCCATCGCCTTGAACATCGGATGATCACCGGGGGTATGCACCGGAACCTTGGCCACCACCGGTTCGTCGGCCTTGGGCTTCTTCGATCGCTTGCTGCGACGGCTGCTGGTCTCGGACTTGCGCCCCGGTGCGGCCGAATCGACCGGGTCGGCGTGCAGCATGATGCCGCGCCCGGCGCAGTGCTGACACGACGTCGAGAAGGCTTCGATCAATCCGGTGCCCAGCCGCTTGCGGGTCAGCTGGACCAACCCCAGCGACGTCACCTCCGAAACCTGGTGGCGGGTGCGGTCGCGGCCCAGCGCCTCGGTCAGCCGGCGCAGCACAAGATCGCGGTTGGACTCCAGCACCATGTCGATGAAGTCGATGACGATGATGCCGCCGATGTCGCGAAGGCGCAGCTGCCGCACGATCTCCTCGGCGGCCTCCAGATTGTTCTTGGTGACCGTCTCCTCGAGGTTGCCCCCGGATCCGGTGAACTTGCCGGTGTTGACGTCGACGACCGTCATGGCCTCGGTCCGATCGATCACCAGGGTTCCGCCCGACGGCAACCAGACCTTGCGGTCCATCGCCTTGGCCAGTTGCTCGTCGATGCGGTGCACGGCGAACACGTCCGGCCCGGCCTGCCCGGCTTGCTCTTCCGCGCCCTGCGCGGGCCCAGGGTAGCGGGTCAGCTTCGGCAGCAACTCAGGTGCCACCGAACCCACGTATTCGTTGATCGTCGCCCAGGCGTCCTCGCCGGAGACCACCAGCTCGGAGAAGTCCTCGTTGAATAGGTCGCGGATCACCTTGACCAGCACATCGGGCTCTTCGTAGAGCGCCACCGCGGCGCCGGCCGCTTTCGCCTTGGTCTCGGCCGCGGTGGCCTCGATCTGGCTCCAGCGTTCCTGGAGGCGTTCCACGTCGGCGCGGATGTCGGATTCTTTGACACCCTCCGACGCGGTGCGGATGATCACGCCGGCATCGGCGGGCACCACCTCGCGCAGGATCTCCTTGAGCCGCTGGCGCTCGGTGTCGGGCAACTTGCGGCTGATCCCGGTCGACGACGCTCCCGGCACATAGACCAGGTAGCGGCCGGCCAGCGACACCTGCGTGGTCAGCCGGGCCCCCTTGTGCCCGATCGGGTCCTTGCTGACCTGCACGACGACGTAGTCACCGGGCTTGAGCGCCTGCTCGATCTTGCGGTTGGCGCCGCCCAGGCCTGCGGCCTCCCAGTTCACCTCACCGGCATAGAGCACGCCGTTGCGGCCGCGGCCGATGTCGACGAACGCGGCCTCCATCGACGGCAGCACGTTCTGCACGATGCCCAGGTAGACGTTGCCCACCAGGGAGGTCGACGCCGCCGAGGTGACGAAGTGCTCGACCATCACGCCGTCTTCGAGCACGGCGATCTGGGTGTAGCGGGCGCCGGTGTGCGGAGGTTCGCTGCGGACCCGGTCGCGGACCACCATCCGGCGTTCGACGGCCTCGCGGCGGGCGAGGAACTCGGCCTCGCTCAGGATCGGCGGGCGGCGGCGTCCGGCGTCGCGACCGTCGCGGCGGCGCTGACGTTTGGCCTCCAGCCGTGTCGATCCGGTGATGCCCTGGATCTCGTCGTCGCCGGTGCCGCGCTCGCTCTTGGCGGACCGGCTGGCCTTGGCGCGTGGGGCCCGTTCGTGCACGACGGTGTTGGGGGGGTCGTCCGAAGCCCCGGTGTCGTCATCCTCGCCGTTGCCCGCCTTGCGCCGCCTGCGGCGGCGCCGACGCCGGCTGCCCGGCTCGTCGGCCGAATCGGCCTCGTCGTCGCCGGCCTCCTCGACATCCCCGGTCTCGTCGGATTCGGCGGCGGAGTCGTCGTCCTCGGTGTCGTCGTCGGAGTCGGCGCCCTCATCGGAGTTCGCGCCTTCGGAGCCGCGGCCCCGACCGCGGCCGCGCCGGCCGCGCCGGCGGCGCCGACTGGCGGGACGGTCCTCGTTGTCGTCGTCGCCGTCGGACCCGAGGTCGTCGTCATCGTCGGACGCATCGTCGTCGTCGCGGGGCGCCGGGCGCTCGAACGCGACCGGCTGCGGTGCCACGAACAGCGGCATGTAGTCGGCTCGCCCGCCGACGGCCTCCGGGGCGGTCTCCAGCAGCAGCCGAGACTCGGGCTCGTCGGGAACCCCGGTGGACTCCCCGGGCTCCGGTCCCACCTCGGCGGTGGGCTCCTCGACCGACCCCAGCAGGTCACGGACCCGGACCGCCTCGACGCGATCCACACTGGAATGGGCGCTGCGGGCCCGGCCGTCCAGTTCGGTCAGGGCGTCCAGGACCCGCTTGCTGGTGGTGCCCAGAACCCGGGCAAGGGAGTGGACCCTCAATCGGTCCGGTAACTCCTCATGCTCGGTCGGCACTGCTGACACGTCTGAAGAGGGGCCTTTGAAAAGAGAGGGATCTGCCACGTACGTCTCCTCAAGCCCCCGGGCGCGTCGCTGCGACGCGGCCACGCGAGGGCTTCTCGTTATTCGCCCGGTTCACTTCCCCGGGCTTGTGGTGGTCTCGCTCCGAGGGGCTCGGGTGGAACCGACTCGGTGCCTGGCTGAATGAGGACCGGCGATCGGCGCCGCATCACAGATCGCGACCGTCGCACTCGCCTAAGCCTTCATTCGGGTGTCGGAAACCGGTCCGGTGACGTTCACCCGTTGGTCAGTATCCCACACAACCGGCGCATGCCGGACGAAAGGCATTAACTACGACGTCAGGCCAGTGTCATGGGAGACGTCGGAGCCGACGGCTTGAGGTCGGGGAACCACAGCGCGATCTCCCGCTCGGCGGACTCCGGCGAATCGGAGCCGTGCACCAAGTTGAACTGGGTCTCCAAACCGAAATCACCCCGAATGGTGCCCGGGGTGGCCTTTGCCACCGGGTCGGTGCCACCGGCCAACTGCCGGAACGCCTCGATGGCCCGCGGTCCCTCGACCACGGCGGCGACCACCGGCCCGGAGGTGATGAAGTCCAGCAGCGAGGCGAAGAACGCCTTGCCCTCGTGTTCGCCGTAGTGCTGCCGGGCCACCGCCTGCTGCACCGGCCGCAGCTCCAGGGCCGCCAGGGTCAAGCCCTTGTTCTCGATCCGGCTGATGATCTCGCCCACCAACCGGCGGTTAACCCCGTCCGGTTTGATCAGCACCAATGTCCGCTCAGTCATGAAAGCGCCGCTCCTCCTCATCGCTGACGTCACCCTCGCCGCTGCGGGGCTGGGGGCGCCCCCACCGCCTCGTCGCCAGCGGCACCGGCGTCAGCGTACCGAATAGCCGCTGCGCTATGAGCGGCGCAACACCTCGGCACGGAAGTAGGCGATCAGTGCCCACACCGCGGTGAACACCAGGCCCATCACCCCCACGCCGGGATAGACCGCGAAACCGGCGACCAGCGCCAGCTGCAGCGCCAGATTGGCCCAGATCGCCCAGGACCGGCCTTGGATACCGGTGAACAGCAGCAGCACCAGCGCCAGGCCCAGCAGGTACGCCAGCGACGCCGGTGTCAGTCCCCCGCCGACCACGTGGACCACCGGCAGCGCCAATAGCACCACGATCGCCTCGAGGATCAGCGTCGCCGCCATCACGCCGCGGAATCCGCGCCACGGATCGGGCGCCGCGGTTTGGTCGGTCATGCCGGATCCTTTCCGAACAAGGTGCGGGCGGCACCGGCGGTGACCACCGAGCCGGTGATCACGATGCCGGTTCCCGCGGTGTCCCCCTCGGAGTCGAACTCATCCACCAGCGCGGTCGCGGTGTCGATGGCGTCCCCGAGCGTCTCGGTGGTCACCACCCGGTCGTCGCCGAACCACCGCACGGCTGCCGCGGTCAGCGTCTCGACATCCAAGGCGCGCGGAGAACCGTTGTGGGTCACCACGATTCTGTCGAACACCGGCTCCAGGGCGGCGAGAATGCCGCTGACGTCCTTGTCGACCAGCACGCTGACCACCCCGACCAGGAACCGGAAGCCGAACTCGTCGGTCAGCGCTTGCGCCAGGGCGGCCGCACCGGCCGGGTTGTGCGCGGCGTCGATGAAGACCGTCGGCGAGCTGCGCATCCGCTCCAGCCGGCCGGGACTGCGCGCCGCGGCGAAGCCGGCCCGAACCGTCTCGACGTCGAGCTGGCGCTCGGCGCCCGCACCGAAGAACGCCTCCACCGCCGCCAGCGCCAGCGCCGCGTTGTGCGCCTGGTGCTCGCCGTGCAGCGGCAGAAAAATCTCCGGGTACACCCCGCCCAGGCCCTGCAGTTCCAGCATCTGTCCGCCGATCGCGAGTTGGCGGCTGAGCACCGCGAACTCGGAGTTCTCCCGCGCCACCGCGGCATCCGCGCGCACCGTTTGGGCCAGCAGCACCTCCATCACCTCGGGCACCTGACGAGCGATCACCGCCACGGTGTCGACGAGCTCATCAGCGGACCGGTGGATGATGCCGGCCTTCTCCGCGGCGATAACGGCGATGTCGTCGCCGAGATAGTCGACGTGGTCGATGCCGATCGGGGTGATGACGGCCACCGGCGCTTCGACGACGTTGGTGGCGTCCCAGCGGCCGCCCATGCCGACCTCCACGACCGCGACGTCGATCGGGGCGTCGGCGAACGCCGCGAACGCCATCGCGGTGAGCACCTCGAATTTGCTCATCGCCGGCCCGCCCTGCTCCTGCGAGGACGCGTCGACCATCTGCACGAACGGCTCGATCTCGGCGTAGGTCTCCACGTACCCGGCCGGGCTGATCGGCACGCCGTCGATGGCGATGCGCTCGACCGCCGATTGCAGGTGCGGGCTGGTGGTGCGCCCGGTACGACGGCTGAAAGCCGTCAGCAGCGAGTCGATCATCCGGACCACCGAGGTCTTGCCGTTGGTGCCGGCGACGTGAATCGAGGGGTAGCCGCGCTGCGGGGAGCCGAGCAACTCCAGCAGGGCGTTGATCCGCGTCAGGCTCGGCTCGATCTTGGTTTCGCCCCACCGCTGGTCGAGCAGGTGCTCGACCTGCAACAGGGCCGCGATCTCGTCCGGGGTCGGCTCGGTGGTGCCGACCGGATGATCGGTCATGTCAGGCCCGCGAGACGCACGGTGATCCGATCCACTTCGTCGCGAGCCACCTGCTGGCGGGCCCGGATCTTGTCGACCACCGCTTCTGGAGCCTTGGCCAGGAAGGCCTCGTTGTCGAGCTTGGCACCGGTGGCGACCAGCTCCTTCTCCGCGGCCGCCAGATCCTTTTCCAGGCGCCGCCGTTCGGCGGCGACGTCGACGGTGCCGGAGGTGTCCAGTTCCACCACCACGGTGCTTCCCCGGTTGCCGGGTCCCAACCGCACCTCCACGGTGGCCGACGGCGTGAAATCCGCTCCGGGCTCGGTCAGCCATGCCTGCGACGTCACCGCGGCCACCTGGGTGGCCAGGTCGGCCCCGTCGATTCCGGTCAAGCGGGCCGGAACCTTCTGCCGGTCGCGGAGGCCCTGATCGCTGCGGAACCGGCGCACCTCGGTCACCAACTTCTGCATGTCGGTGATCCGTTGTGCGGCAACCTGGTCCAGGACGATTCCGGACGGCTCCGGCCAGTCGGCGATCACCAGGGACTCTGCCCCGGTGAGCTCCTGCCACAGGGTTTCGGTGACGAACGGGATCACCGGATGCAGCAGCCGCAGCAGAGTGTCGAGCACCGCGGCCAGCACGGCGGTGGTGTGCGAGAGCCCATCTCCCAGCTGAGTTTTGGCCAACTCGACATACCAGTCGCAGAACTCGTCCCAGGCGAAGTGGTAGAGAGCCTCGCAGGCGCGGCCGAATTCGTAGCCGTCGAATGCCGAATCCACTTCGGCGCGCACCTCTTCCAACCGCCCCAGAATCCAGCGGTCGGCATCGGTCAACTCGTCGGGCGACGGCAGCGGTGCCGGTCGCGCGCCGTTGAGCAGCGCAAACCGGGTGGCGTTGAACAGCTTGGTGACAAAGTTGCGGGACGCCCGGGCATGGTCCTCGCCGATCGACAAGTCGCCACCGGGACTCGCGCCGCGGGCCAGGGTGAATCGCAGGGCATCGGCGCCGAAGGCCTCCACCCAGTCCAGCGGGTCGATTCCGTTGCCGCGGGACTTGCTCATCTTGCGGCCGTGCTCGTCGCGAATCAGGCCGTGCAGGAACACGTTCCGGAACGGAACCTGAGCTCCGCGCGTTCCCCCGCCGGTGAGTGCGTCGTCGTCACCGACGAAGGTGCCGAACATCATCATTCGGGCCACCCAGAAGAAGAGGATGTCGTAGCCGGTCACCAGGACGGTGGTGGGATAGAACTTCTCCAACTCGGGCGTGGCATCCGGCCAGCCCATCGTGGAGAACGGCCACAACGCCGAGGAGAACCAGGTGTCCAGCACGTCGGGGTCCTGCTCCCAGCCCTCCGGCGGGGTCTCATCGGGTCCGACGCACACCTTCTGCCCGTCCGGACCGTGCCAGATCGGGATGCGGTGGCCCCACCACAGCTGCCGGGAGATGCACCAGTCGTGCATGTCATCGACCCAGCTGAACCACCGCGGCTCCAGGCTCTTGGGATGAATGACGGTGTCGCCGTTGCGAACCGCGTCGCCGGCCGCTTTGGCCAGCGACGACACATTGACCCACCACTGCATCGACAGCCGGGGTTCGATGACCTCGCCGCTGCGCTCGGAATGTCCGACGCTGTGCAGGTAGGGCCGCTTCTCGGCGACGATGCGCCCCTGGGCGGCCAGCGCTTCACGCACGGCGACCCGCGCCTCGAAACGGTCCATGCCGTCGAACTGCGTCCCGGTGCCGCTGATCCGGCCTTTGGAATCCAGGATGGTAGGCATCGCCAGCTGGTGCCGCAGGCCGATCTCGAAGTCGTTGGGGTCGTGGGCGGGTGTCACCTTGACGGCGCCGGTGCCGAATTCGGGGTCGACGTGGGCGTCGGCGACCACCACGATCTCCCGGTCCAGGAAAGGGTGCGCCAAGCTGGTCCCGACCAGCTTGCGGTACCGGTCGTCGTCGGGGTGCACCGCGATCGCGGTGTCGCCCAGCATGGTCTCGAGTCGGGTGGTGGCCACGACGATGTGAGGCTGTGAGTCGTCTGACGAGCCGTACCGGAACGACACCAGCTCGCCTTCGACGTCTTCGTATTTGACCTCGAGGTCGCTGATCGCGGTCTCCAGCACGGGCGACCAGTTGACCAGTCGTTCGGCCTGATAGATCAGGCCGGCGTCGTAGAGCCGTTTGAAAATGGTGCGGACCGCGCGCGACAGGTGCTCGTCCATGGTGAACCGTTCTCGGCTCCAGTCCACCCCGTCGCCGATCCGGCGCATCTGGCCCCCGATGGTGCCGCCGGACTGCCGCTTCCACTCCCACACCTTGTCGATGAACAGCTCACGGCCGAAGTCTTCCTTGGTCTTGCCGTCGACGGCGAGCTGGCGCTCGACCACGCTCTGGGTCGCGATACCGGCATGGTCCATGCCCGGCAGCCACAGCACCTCATAGCCCTGCATCCGCTTGCGGCGGGTCAACGCGTCCATCAGGGTGTGGTCGAGTGCGTGCCCCATGTGCAGGCTGCCGGTGACATTCGGCGGGGGAAGCACGATCGAATACCCGGGCTTGGTGCTGGCCGGATCCGCGGAGAAGTAGCCGGCATCCACCCAGCGCTGGTAGATCGCGTCCTCGACCGCACCCGGCTCCCAGGATTTGGGGAGGTGATCGGCGTTGGCGGCGTTGGGGGTGGCGGTCACCGCTCAATTCTAGGAACGACGGCCGAGTGGTTCCCCCGGAGGGATGCGGCGCCTACGAAAAGACCCCCGAATCCACCCGGATTCAGGGGTCTTTCTACCGTCGCGGGCCTCCGCGGCTACTTCTTGCCGCCGAGCAGCCCACCGAGGATGTCGCCGATGGCGCCGCCGGTCTTACCGCCGAGCATGTTGCCCAGGATGCTGCCCATCGACTGGTTCTTGGCGCCGCCGCCGGAGGCCATGCCACCCAGGATGCTGCCCAGGACGTCACCGAGGCCGCCACCACCGGAGGCCTGCTGCTGGGCCGGCTCGGCCTTCTGACCGCTGAGTTGCTTGCCGATGTAGGCGAGCACGATCGGCGCGATGATCGGGAGCAGCTTCTGCAGCAGGTCGTTGTTGCCGGCACCGGCGCCCGACAGCGCCGAGGCGACCTGGCTGGTGTCGTTGCCGCCGAAGATGGTCGAGATCAGCTGTTGACCCTCGGCCTGGTTGCCGCCGAGCGCGTTGTCCAGCAGCCCCTGGGCCGCGAAGGTGTTGGCCGTGCTGGCGATGTCGTCGGCCTGGCCCGGGTCCTGGGCTTTGTGGCTGAGTCCACTGACCAGCACCGGAACCAGGGTGCGGATGGTGCTGTCCACCTCACCCGAGTCGGCACCAAGCCGGTTGGCGATGTCCTGGATGGGGATCTGCGCGAAGAGGTCGTCAAGTTCGGCCATGATTTCGTCCACCTTCGTTGCTGGGGTCCTGCAGTGACAGCGGTCGAAAATGACACTAGCGGAAAGCGCAGCCGGCCTGCACTGGTCAGTTCAGCCGGGAAACGTCCAGCGTCACACCCGCTGCGCGAAGCCGGGCCAGCAGCACATCGCCCATCGCGGCCGCCGGGGTGAGCACCCCGTAATGGTCGGACAGTGCATCGCGGTCCAGGGCCAGGGCCAGCGCACTCTCCGCCAGCAACACCGAGGTGGCCTGGTAGCCGGGATCGCCCTGCTGCGCCATGACCGCCCGGTAGCGTGCTCCGCTGCTCGTGGTGGTGTAAGTCTCGACGCGGTAGTGGCCGTTTTCGCGCGTGCTTTGGCTGGGGCCGGTTCCCGGCTTGGGCAACACCCGCTCCAGCCACCCGTCCGGCAGTAGCCGGAACAGGTGGCCACCGAGTCCGAAGGTCGCCTTGCCGAGCGCGGTCGCAAATCCCGACAGCGCGGGCGCGGCGGCCGATGAGCCGCAACTCATGTGCTCGGCGTAGCGGAAGCGGCGGCCGTAGGCCCAGTCCAGCAATCCGTTGCTGCGCCGCACGATGCGCGTGTTGTAGGGCGCCATGGCGAAGCCGGCGGTCCAAATTCCGTCCAGTTCCGGCGCGATGTCGCGGCCCCGGTGCCACGCCAGGTCGGGTTCGGGGCCCAGGCGGGGTTCGGCGGGCCGATCGCCGCTGAGGGTGTGGGGGTCGAAGAGCTGGCGTCGGGCCTCCGGGTCGCCGGAGACCGTCCGCAGCACCTCGACCATCGAGGCCAGGGTGCCGCCGGACACCCCGCCGGAGAAGCTCCGCACCACGAGGTCGGTGCCGAGCAGATCACCGCTGCCGTCGTCGCCCGCGGCCCGGTAGAGCGCATAGACGCTCATATCCGAGGGAATGGAGTCGAAGCCGCAGGCGTGCACGATGCGGGCCCGGTTGTCGGCGGCCTGCTTGTGGTGGAGGTCGATGCTCTCTCGCACGAACATCGCCTCGCCGGTGAGGTCGACGTAGTCGGTGCCCGCTGCCGCACAGGCTGCGACCAGTGGCAGTCCGTATCGGGTGTAGGGGCCGACTGTGGTGATCACCACCCGGGTGCGGGCCGCCATCGCCTCCAGGGTCGCCGGGTTGTCGGCGTCGGCCACCACGATCGGCCAGTCCTGGGCGGTGGCGCCGAGCTCATCGCGGATCGCGTGCAGTCGTTCCGCCGAGCGGCCGGCCAGACCTATCCGGGCGCCACCGCCGGCGCGGGTCAGGTACTGGGCGGTCAGTTTCCCGGCGAAGCCGGTCGCCCCGTAGACGATGACGTCGAGTTCACGTGGCGTCTCAGACATGGACCCGACGCTACCCGCCGCCCTCATCCCCCTGACGACGACGGCGCCGGGCTCATCGCCCGGCGCCGCGTCATCGAGAAGGTCAGCCGCGACGGCCGCAGACCGGCCACGCGCCGATGCCCTGGCTGCGCAGCACGTTCTCGGCCACCCGGATCTGCTCGGACCGGCTGGCGTTGTGCGGCATACCGCTGCCGCCGTTGGCACGCCAGGTGCCCGCGTTGAACTGCAGGCCGCCGTAGTAGCCGTTACCGGTGTTGATCGACCAGTTACCGCCGGACTCGCAGGCCGCGATGGCGTCCCAGTTGACGCTGTCCGCCTTGGCGGTGGCGTCGGACAGGACGACCGCGCCGGTGATCAGGGCGCCGGCGATCGCGGCCAGGGTGAGGGGCTTCCGGACCTTCTTCAACATCGTTCCTTTCGCAGTGCGCGCGCCGAAGTGCAAGGGCTGGTGTGCCTGGTTTCCAGGCGGAGTGATCTTCGAGACGTGCCATCTCGGTCAGGCACGACAGCGGGGGCAGGATCTGCCCGCCGGGAGGACACCCGGCACCGCGGAAGCATTCAGGGGCCGCCCGCGGCCCCGCTCACACGCGGTTCCGTGGATTCAATTTGTTTGCCCTGCAGTCGGGCGAGTGGAAATTTACGAAACGTTGATGCGACAAGTCCAACCGCATGACGGGGGTATTTCGGGCAAATAACGAAACTATTACAGCGAGGGGTCGAATGGTTGCGCCAGGTCAGCAATAATTTTTCGGGCCGCGGTGCGTTCAGCGCGCGCCGAAAATTCGTGAGTCAAATCACGGCTATTTTGTGGGCTGGGCCACTTGAAACGGTAGGTTTCGCGCCCGGGTGGCCCGCCGACGCGGTCCGGTTCGCCTGCCTAACCCGCCACATGCGCAACATCTGTCCCATTAAGTGCAGGTCGTGGACCTCATCGAGCCGCAGGGGCGCCGGGCCGCCACCACCAATCCGGATCTCTGCCCCCCAGGTCACGGGCTTCGATAATCGTCGGCCGTGCTTGGTTTTTCCGCCCGGCCCGAGAAAGTCATGCGCGTTGTTTATCGACGATTACAGCCTGTCGACTGTGTCAGCCCGCGCGCGGTTGCAAACGAACGAACAGCGTTCGACTGCAAGGGATTTCGCTCCCAGGCCGGGGCCGGTCCGAAGTGCGACAGAGTCCGCGCGCAGCCGAAATCATCGGCCTATCTCGCCGAGATAAAAATAAGATTTGTTTACGCTAATTACGGCACTGCGGATTCCGTTGTCGAAATCGCCGAACGATATTTGCTGTCAGCGGCTCGAAACGCGCGGCTTCGGCGCTGCGCTCACGACAGCCCCGCCACGTCGTCCGGTGAGTTGAGGTTGGCCAGCGGGGACGCATCGGTCAACACGATTCGTTCGACGTCGGCCACGTCGGCCAGCGCGCCCACCCGCCGTTCGCCGGCGGCGACCAGCGCATCGACGGTCTCGGCCAGCGCGGTGCGGTAGACCCCGGCCAGGTAGTGGTCCCGCCCCGCTCTCGGCAGCACGATGTCGGCCACACCGGCGGTTCCGACTTCCCGGGAACACTCCGCCAGCCGGCCGATCAACTCAGGAGTGAGAAACGGCATGTCGACGGCGCAGACGAACGCGCGTTCGGCACCGGCGCGCGCCGCCGCACGCAGGCCGAGCCCCATGGCCGGCAGCGGACCCAGCCCGGGCACCTCGTCGCGCAACACCTGCGCGGCAAGAACGGGCAATGCCTGCTCCTGGGCGGCCACCACGAAGACCGGATCGCAACGCTGGGAGACGACCGACACCAGGTGCTCCACCAGGGTCCGGCCCTCGAACCGACCCGCCACGGTCAGGGTGGCCTTGTCGCGGCCCATCCGGCGCGATGCGCCGCCGGCCAACACGACCCCGGCCAACCGGGGCGTCATGACGTCAGGCTCGCCTCAGTCCACGGTCCAGGTGTCGCGGCCACGCAGCAGCGCCTGGAGTGCGGCGGTGTCGTGTGCGCTTGCCTGCCGGGCTTCGGCGATCTGCGCGCGCGCCTGGTCGTCGTAGGTGGGCTTGCTGATCTTGCGGAAGATACCCATCGGGAAGTGCGACAGGTCCTGCTCGGAGAGCCGCGACAGCGCGAACGCGTAGGAGGAATCGGCCAGGGTGGCGTCGTGCACGACGATCTGGTCGGCCGAAACGTTCGCGGTCTTGGCGACCTCGAGTCCGTAGCCGGTCTTGATCACGCAAAACTCGTCCTCCGCGCCGAAGACGATCCGCTCGCCGTGGCGGAGGTTGATGATGCGGTTCTCGGCACCGTCCTTGCGCAGCAGGTCGAACGAGCCGTCGTTGAAGACCGGGCAGTCCTGCAGGATCTCCACCAGCGCCGAGCCGCGGTGCTCCATCGCGCCCCGCAGCACCTCGGTGAGGCCCTTGCGGTCGGAGTCCAACGCCCGCCCGACGAAGGTCGCCTCGGCGCCGATCGCCAGCGAGACCGGGTTGAACGGGTTGTCCAGCGAACCGAACGGCGTCGACTTGGTGATCTTGCCGGTCTCCGACGTCGGCGAGTACTGCCCCTTGGTCAGACCGTAGATCCGGTTGTTGAACAACAGGATGGTGATGTTGACGTTGCGGCGCAGGGTATGGATCAGGTGGTTGCCACCGATCGACAGCGCATCGCCGTCACCGGTGATCAGGAACACCGACAGGTCCTCGCGGGCGGTCGCCAGCCCGGTGGCGAACGTCGGGCCGCGACCGTGGATCGAGTGCACCCCATAGGTGTTCATGTAGTACGGGAAACGGCTGGAGCAGCCGATACCGCTGACGAACACCACGTTCTCCCGGCGCACCCCCAGCTCGGGCAGGAAGTTGCGCATCGTGTTGAGGATGGCGTAGTCGCCACACCCCGGGCACCAGCGCACCTCCTGGTCGGAGGTGAAGTCCTTCGACTTCTGCGCCTCGTCGGTGGTGGGCACCCCGCTCAGGGCGGTCAGCCCCAGCTCGGTACCGACCAGTGATTCGGCCGTGAGATCTGCGGTCATGAGTTCGCTCCTGCTGTACCCGCAATGGTGACCGCCGCGGCCTTGGCCAGCGACGCCTTCTCGTTCTCCCGCGCGGCCAGCGTCCCGGCCAGCGCGTCGTCGATGATCCCCTCCACCTCGTCGGCGAGGAATGCCTTTCCGGCCACCTTGGTCACGGACTGGATGTCGACCAGGTAGCGGCCGCGCAGCAGCAGCGCCAACTGGCCCAGGTTCATCTCGGGCAGCACCACCTTCGGGTAGTGCCGCAGCACCTCGCCCAGGTTGGCCGGCAGCGGGTTGAGGTAGCGCAGATGCGCCTGCGCCACCTTGACGCCGCCGCGCCGGACCCGCCGGCACGCCTCGGCGATCGGGCCGTACGAGCTGCCCCAACCCAGCAGCAGCAACTCGGCGTCGCCACTCGGGTCGTCGACGACCAGGTCGGGAACCTTGATGCCGTCGATCTTGGCCTGACGCAGGCGAACCATCAGATCGTGGTTGGCCGGCTCGTAGGAGATCTCCCCGGAGCCGTTGGCCTTCTCCAGCCCACCGATCCGGTGCTCGAGACCCGGGGTGCCGGGGATGGCGAACTGGCGGGCCAGGGTCTCCGGGTCACGCGCGTAGGGCTGGAAGGGCTCGCCGGCCTTGGCCAGGTTGCGCTCGATGGGTTCCATCGCGCTGATGTCGGGAATGCGCCACGGCTCGGACCCGTTGGCGATCGCACCGTCGGACAACAGCACCACCGGAGTGCGGTAGGCCAGCGCGATCCGCACGGCCTCGATGGCCGCCTCGAAGCAGTCCGACGGCGTGCACGGCGCCAGCACCACGACCGGCGACTCGCCGTTGCGGCCGTACAGCGCCTGCAGCAGGTCCGCCTGCTCGGTCTTGGTCGGCAGGCCGGTCGACGGGCCGCCACGCTGGACGTCGATCAACAACAGCGGCAGTTCGGTCATCACGGCCAGGCCCAGCGCCTCGGCCTTGAGCGCCAAGCCCGGGCCGGAGGTGCTGGTGACGCCCAGCGCGCCGCCGTAGGAGGCGCCGATCGCCGCGCCGATACCGGCGATCTCGTCCTCGGCCTGGAAGGTCAGCACGTTGAGGTTCTTGTGCTTGGACAGCTCGTGCAGGATGTCCGAGGCCGGGGTGATCGGGTAGGTCCCCAGTACCACCTGGGTGTCGGCCAACTGGCCGGCGGCGATGACGCCGTAGGCCAGCGCGGTGTTGCCCGAGATCTGGCGGTACTCGCCCGGCGGCAGCTTGGCCGGCGAGATCTCGTAGGTGGTGCCGAACGCCTCGGTGGTCTCGCCGTAGTTCCAACCAGCCTTGAGCGCCAGCACATTGGCATCGGCGACGTCGGGCTTCTTGGCGAACTTCTCCCGGATGAAACTTTCGCTGTGGGCGAGTTCGCGGCCGTACATCCAGGACAGCAGGCCGAGCGCGAACATGTTCTTGGCGCGGGCGCCGTCTTTTTTGGTCGCGCCGATCGCCTCGACCGCGCCCAGCGTCAGGGAGGTCATCGCGACCGGGACCACCACGTAGTCGGTGAGCTCGTCGGTCTCCAGCGGGCTGGCCTCGTAGCCGATCTTGGCCAGGTTGCGCTTGGTGAACTCGTCGGAGTTGACGATCACCATCCCGCCGCGGGGCAGGTCGCCGATGTTGGCCTTGAGGGCGGCGGGGTTCATCGCCACCAGCACGTCGGGGCGGTCACCGGCCGTCAGGATGTCGAAGTCGGCGATCTGGATCTGGAACGACGACACGCCCGGCAGGGTGCCCTGAGGAGCGCGAATCTCGGCAGGGTAGTTGGGCTGGGTGGCCAGGTCGTTGCCGAACAGCGCCGCCTCGGAGGTGAAGCGATCGCCGGTGAGCTGCATGCCGTCACCGGAGTCCCCGGCGAAACGGATCACGACTTTCTCGAGTTTTTGGCGCCCGGGCGCCGACCCGGCTCCGTTACCGCTCGGACCCACGGCCCCGCCTTCCATCACTGTCTCCCCGGGCTCGCACAGCGCGGCTGGCGTACCCACATTTTTTTCTGTCACTGGCGGTACCGATTATTGCACCGTTCTTAGAGACGGTTCGACGCCACACCGTCTCGCAACCCTACCGACTTATTGTTAAACCCCGACGTCACGGCCGAGTTCTCGGACCATTGGGTACCGAAATGTGGTTTTGGTCACGTTTGGCGGCAACTCAACTTTAAGAAAGTTTCACTACCGGTGAGTAACCTTCGGCGGCGCGGGTGGCGCCGCCGGGGATCAGGCGCTCTTGTCGCGACGCTCGGCGCGTGAGGTCTTGCGCGGAACGATCGTCGGCAACACGTTGTCCTGCACCGTCTCCTTGGTCACCACGACTTTGGCGACGTCGTTGCGGCTGGGGATGTCATACATCACCGGCAGCAGCACTTCCTCCATGATCGCGCGCAGCCCACGGGCCCCGGTGCCGCGGTGGATGGCCTGATCGGCGATCGCCTCCAGCGCGTCCTGGCTGAACTCCAGTTCCACCCCGTCCATCTCGAACAGCCGGGTGTACTGCTTCACCAGAGCATTCTTCGGCTCCGAGAGGATCTTGACCAAGGATTCCATGTCGAGGTTGGTCACCGAGGCCACCACCGGCAGCCGGCCGATGAACTCCGGGATCAATCCGAACTTGATCAGGTCTTCGGGCATCACCTCGGCGAAGTGGTCGACGGTGTCGACCTCCGCCTTGGACCGGACCTCGGCACCAAAACCCAAGCCGCGCTTGCCGACCCGGTCGGAGACGATCTTCTCCAGTCCGGCGAACGCCCCGGCCACGATGAACAGCACGTTGGTGGTGTCGATCTGGATGAACTCCTGGTGCGGGTGCTTGCGCCCGCCCTGCGGGGGAACCGACGCCTGGGTGCCCTCCAGGATCTTCAGCAACGCCTGCTGTACGCCCTCGCCGGAGACGTCGCGGGTGATCGACGGGTTCTCGCTCTTGCGGGCGATCTTGTCGACCTCGTCGATGTAGACGATCCCGGTCTCGGCGCGCTTGACGTCATAGTCGGCGGCCTGAATCAGCTTGAGCAGAATGTTCTCCACGTCCTCGCCGACGTAGCCCGCCTCGGTCAGCGCGGTGGCGTCGGCGATCGCGAACGGCACGTTGAGCATCTTGGCCAGGGTCTGGGCCAAATAGGTCTTGCCGCAGCCGGTGGGGCCCAGCATCAAGATGTTGGACTTGGTCAGCTCTACCGGCTCACCGGACCGGGAATCGCGACTCTTCTCGCCGGCCTGGATGCGCTTGTAGTGGTTGTAGACGGCGACCGCCAGCGTGCGCTTGGCCGTGTCCTGACCGATGACATAGCCCTCCAGGAAGTCCCGGATCTCAGCGGGCTTGGGCAGCTCGTCGAGCTTGACGTCGTCGGCGTCGGCCAGCTCCTCTTCGATGATCTCGTTGCACAGGTCGATGCACTCATCGCAGATGTAGACGCCCGGACCCGCGATGAGCTTCTTGACCTGCTTCTGGCTCTTCCCGCAGAACGAACATTTCAGCAAGTCACCGCCGTCTCCGATGCGCGCCATGGTGCGTTAGGACCTACTTCCTGTTCGCCGTTCGTCGTCGGGGTACCGGTGTCTGCCCCGACGCTACCCGCTCATTCCGGTGCGAGGCGACCTATAAGGCCGAATCGCGTCGTTGGTATTTCGTTTCTGGGCCGGTATGTCTGCTCCACGAAGATATCGCCCGTGCCGCCATCCCTTGCGTGTGACGCGCTGGCGTGGCGTGAGCGTGTCGTCGCCGTTACCCGGCCGTGAGACAGGCGGCACCGAGGAGCCATACAGTGGCGAACGTGGGGTTCGCCGTGCCCGACCATACCGTGCTAGTCGCCGATGGCGGGCTGGCAACCGAACTGGAAGCCCGCGGTGCCGTCCTGTCGGATCCGCTGTGGTCGGCCCGGTTGCTGCTCGACGCCCCCGCGGACATCGCCGCCGTACACGCCGCGTTCTTCGCCGCCGGGGCGATGATCGCGACCGCTGCCAGCTACCAGGCCAGCTTCGACGGTTTCGCCGCCCGCGGGATCGACCGTGCCGGCGCGGAAGCGTTGCTGCGCCGCAGCGTGGAACTGGCCCGCGCGACGGCGCGCGCCGCCGACGACACCACCCGCTGGGTGGCGGCATCGGTCGGCCCGTACGGCGCCGCCCGTGCAGATGGTTCGGAATACCTTGGCCGGTACGGACTTTCGGTCGCCCAGCTGGCGGCTTGGCACCGGCCCCGGCTGGAGGTCCTGGCCGCCACCGAAGCTGACGTGCTCGCGCTGGAAACCGTGCCCGACGTCGACGAAGCCGAGGCCCTGGTGGGCCTGGTACGCGAAGCGGAAGTACCGGCCTGGCTCAGCTACACCATCGACGGCGCATCGACCCGTGCGGGCCAGCCGCTGCGGGACGCCTTCGCCGTCGCCGCCGGGGTGCCACAGATCGTCGCGGTCGGGGTGAACTGCTGCGCACCCCAGGATGTGCTGCCGGCCATCGCAATTGCCCGCGAGGTCACCGGCAAGCCGGTGATCGTCTACCCCAACAGCGGGGAGGACTGGGACGCCCGGCATCGTCGCTGGGCCGGGCCGGCGCGCTTCTCCCCCGAGCTGGTGCCGCAGTGGGTGGCCGCCGGAGCGCGCATCGTCGGTGGCTGCTGCCGGGTTAGTCCGGCCGACATCGCGGCCGTGGCGGCCGCATTACGCCGAACGTGCACTCAGCGCGAAAATCCCTCCGGAAATTCGCGCTGAGTGCACGCTCGGTGTTGCACAGCTAGCTACGCCGTCTGCGCCGAGAGCTTGCGGTACTCCAGAACGGTGTCGATGATCCCGTAGTCCTTGGCCTCGGCGGCGGTGAGGATCTTGTCCCGATCGGTGTCCTTGCGGATCACCTCGGGGTCCTTGCCGGTGTGGTTGGCCAGGGTCGACTCCATCAGGGTCCGCATCCGCTCGATCTCGGCGGCCTGGATCTCCAGGTCGGAGAACTGACCCTGGATCACCCCCGACAGCGACGGCTGGTGGATCAGCACCCGCGCGTTGGGCAGCGCCATCCGCTTGCCCGGCGTGCCCGCGGCCAGCAGCACCGCGGCGGCCGAGGCAGCCTGACCCAGGCAGACCGTCTGGATGTCGGCCCGCACGTACTGCATGGTGTCGTAGATCGCCATCAGCGAGGTGAACGAGCCGCCCGGGGAGTTGATGTACATGGTGATGTCACGGTCGGGATCCAGCGATTCCAGCACCAGCAGCTGGGCCATGATGTCGTTGGCCGACGCGTCGTCGACCTGCACGCCGAGGAAGATGATGCGCTCCTCGAACAGCTTGTTGTACGGGTTGGACTCCTTGACGCCCCAGCTGGAGTGCTCGACGAACGACGGCAGGATGTAGCGCGCCTGCGGCTGGATTGCTCGCATGGTTTCAAGGTTCATTTTGCGGCTCCGTTGGTGTGGGCGCGAGTGATGATGTGGTCGACGAAGCCGTATTCCAGGGCTTCGGCGGCGGTGAACCAGCGGTCGCGGTCGGAGTCCGCCTCGATGCGCTCGATCGGCTGACCGGTGAATTCGGCGTTGAGCCGGAACATCTCTTTCTTGATGACCGCGAACTGTTCGGCCTGGATCGCGATGTCGGCGGCGCTGCCGGTCACCCCGCCCAGCGGCTGGTGCATCAGGATCCGGGCGTGCGGCAGCGCGTAACGCTTGCCCTTGGTGCCCGCCGCGAGCAGGAACTCGCCCATCGAGGCGGCCATGCCCATCGCGTAGGTGGCGACGTCACAGGGCGCCAGCACCATGGTGTCGTAGATCGCCATCCCGGCGCTGATCGAACCGCCCGGGGAGTTGATGTACAGCGAGATGTCCTTGGTCGGATCCTCGGCCGCCAGCAGCAGGATCTGCGCGCACAGCCGGTTGGCGATGTCGTCGTCCACCTGCGACCCCAGGAAGATGATGCGTTCTCGCAGTAACCGCTCGTATACGGAGTCGACGAGATTCAGACCGGGCTGGCTCACAGTGGGATACCTGCTTTCTCGAGATTCATATGCCGAGACCTGTTTAAGACCCTAACGAACCGGCGGCGCTGTGGGCGGCCCGAACCGGCTTCGTTCGCTTACAGCGTCACTCGTCGGATGCCGCCTCGGCCTCGACCGCGTCGTCTGCGGCCCCCTCTGCCCCCTCAGCCCCGCTGGCCCCGTCGTCCCCGTCGTCCCCGGCGGTCTTGTCGGCACCGAAGAACTCGGCGGTGTCGATCACGTTGCCGTCGGTGTCGCTGACCGAGGCGGCCCGCACCGCCGCTGCCAGCGCCATACCCCGACGCACGTCGGCGAAGACCGCGGGCAACTGGTTGTTCTGCTGCAGGAACTGCATCAGCTGCTGGGGTGCGATGCCGTACTGACGCGACATCAGCACCAGGTGCTGGGTGAGATCGTTCTGGCCCACCTGGATCTCGAGCTTGTCGCCGAGCGCGTCGAGCAACAGTTGGGTCTTGACCGACTTCTCGGCCTCGGCGCGGGTCTCGGCGTCGAACTCGGCCCGCGAGGAGCCCTGCTCCTGAAGCGCCTCGGCGAACTTGTTCTCGTCGTGGTCGAGACCGTGCAGGGCGTTGTGCAGCGCATTGTCGACGTGCGCCTGCACCACGGCTTCGGGCAGCGGCATGTCGACCTGCTCGACCAGCGCCGCCAGCGTCGCCTCACGGATCTTCTCGGCCTGCTGGATGCGCTTGGTCCGGGAGACCTGCTCGGCGAGGTTCTCCCGCAGTTCGGCGATGGTGTCGAATTCGCTGGCCAATTGCGCGAACTCGTCGTCGGCCTCCGGCAACTCGCGTTCCTTGACCGACTGAACCGTGACGGTCACCTCGGCTTCCTTGCCGGCGTGCGGGCCGGCGGCCAGGGTGGTGGTGAAGGACTTGCTCTCACCGGCCGACAGCCCCACGATGGCGTCGTCGAGGCCCTCGATGAGCTGACCCGATCCGACCTCGTGCGACAGGCCCTCGGTGGCGGCCCCCTCCACCGTTTCGCCGTCGACCGTGGCATCCAGATCGATCGAAACGAAGTCGCCCTCGGCGGCCGGGCGCTCGACACCGGTCAGCGTGCCGAACCGGGCGCGCAGCGACTGCAGCTCGACGTCGACCTCGTCGTCTTCGACCTCGATCGGGTCCACGCTGATCGTGAGCTGCTCCAAATCGGGCAACGCGATGTCCGGCCGCACGTCGACCTCGGCGGTGAAGGTGATCTGGTCACCGTCGTCGAGCTTGGTGACCTCGATGTCGGGCTGACCCAGGGGCTTGAGGTCCGAGCTGGTCACCGCCTCGCTATAGCGGCTGGGCAGGGCCTCGTTGACCACCTGCTGCAACACCGCGGCGCGGCCGAACCGGGCCTCGATGAGCTTGGCCGGCGCCTTGCCCGGCCGGAAGCCCGGCATCCGCACCTGCTGCGCCAGCTGCTTGTAGGTCCGGTCGAAGTCCGGCTGCAACTCGGTGAACGGCACCTCCACGTTGATGCGAACCCGGGTGGGGGTCAGCTGCTCGACGGTGCTCTTCACGGGCGTACTCCTCGATATCGTTGACGGTCAGTCGTGCCGGTGCGGCGCGCGCTGTTGGTCGGGGTGACAGGATTTGAACCTGCGGCCTTCCGCTCCCAAAGCGGATGCGCTACCAAGCTGCGCTACACCCCGCACTGACCAGGCGATCCTACGGCCCGGCGCCGACGGCAAGACAGCCGCCCGCACGGCACGGCCGCACGGGGAGTGCCAATTGGATTTGAGGCCGACTACGCCGGTACAGTCTGCCCTGGATATTGCGGGCGTAGCTCAATGGTAGAGCCCTAGTCTTCCAAACTAGCTACGCGGGTTCGATTCCCGTCGCCCGCTCGAAACGGGGATTTTCCCTGGCAGGAAGGCACGCCAATGGGCGGCACACAGCACGTCCAGATTCATGGGTCGTGCTCGCCGCGCTTCGAACGGGTGCGGTACGAGTTCGAACGCAATTTCACGCTGCGCGAAGAGCTCGGGGCCGCCGTCGCGGCGTACGTGGACGGGGAACTCGTCGTCAACCTGTGGGCCGGGTCCACCGATGCCGAGGGCCTGCACCCCTGGCAGGAAGACACGCTGAGCACCGTGCTGTCCGGCACCAAGGGATTGACCAGCACCTGCGTCCACCGGCTCGCCGAGGCCGGCGAACTGGACCTGCGGGTCCCGTTGGCCCATTACTGGCCGGAGTTCGGCCGGGCCGGCAAGGGTGACATCTCGCTGGCCATGGTGCTGGCGCACCGCTCCGGGGCGATCGGGCCGCGCGAGCCGATGCACTGGCGCGACGTCACCGACTGGGATCTGGTCTGCCAAAGACTGGCCGCCGCAGAACCGTGGTGGCAGCCAGGTACCGCCCAGGGCTACCACATGACGACCTACGGCTTCATCATCGGCGAGGTCGTCCGCCGGGTAACCGGTATGACGGTGGGCCAGTATCTGCGCAGCGAGGTCGCCGGTCCCCTCGCAGCCGAGGTGCACATCGGCGTGCCGGCCGACCAGCAGCCCTATCGCTGCGCCGACCCGGTGGGCAAGCCGACGATCCGGGAGATGCTGGCATCGGCCGGCGCACCGAAGCGACCGACGTCGTTGGACGACCATCCCAAGGCCGGACTGGCGGTGGCGATGGGGTTCGCCCCCGACGACGAGATCGCCACCAACGATTTGACCCTGTGGCGGCAACTGGAGTTCCCCGGCACCAATGCCCAGGTCTCGGCGCTGGGCATGGCCACGTTCTACAACGCACTGGTGCAGGAGAAGCTGCTCAGCCGTCCCGCCATGGACCGGCTCCGGGTGTTGCAGGGCGGCACCGAAACCGATCTGGTGCTCGGGCCCCGGGTCGCCGAGCACGGCTGGGGCATGGGCTACATGCTCAACGCCCAGGGCGTCAACGGGCCCAACCGGCGAATCTTCGGTCACGGCGGCCTGGGCGGCTCCTTCGCGTTCGTCGACCTCGACCACCGGATCGCCTACGGCTACGTGATGAACCGCTTCGACCACACCCAGGCCAACGCCGACCCCCGCAGCGTGGTGCTGTCCAACGAGATCTATCGGGCGCTCGGCGTTCCGATCCGGCCCCGGCGGGAAACGATCTACGACGACTAGGTCTGGCAGGACGGGCACCAGAACACGTTGCGGCCCTCCAGTTCAGCGGTCCGCACAGCAGTCCCGCACAGCCGGCACGGGTCCCCGGCTCGGCGGTAGACGTAGGTGCGCGGCTTGCCGGGTGCGTACGCGGGTGCGCCGTGATCGTCCTCCGGCCGCATTACGACGATGTTGCCCCGGCGCAGCCCGACCTTCATCAGCGCCACCAGATCCGCCCAGATCGCGGCGAATTCCGGTTCGCCGATGTCGGTGCCGGGTCGATACGGGTCGATCTGATGCCGGAACAGCACTTCGCTGCGGTAGACGTTGCCGACACCGGCGAGCACCGACTGGTCCATCAGCAGCGCAGCGATAGTCCTGCGAGACTTGGCGATTCGCTTGAAGGCCAGCGCCGGGTCGGCGTCGCCGCGCAGCGGGTCCGGCCCGAGTCGCGCGATCACGTCGGCGGCCTGCGCCTCGTCGACCACCTCACAGGCCGCCGGGCCGCGCAGATCGGTGCCGTATTCGGCGCCGATCATGCGCATCCGAACCTGGCCGACCGGTTCCGGCACGCCCGCACCGTCGCCAAAGAGCGGGAACTCGGTGAAGTGGCCGTAGATGCCGAGGTGAACATGCACGATCGCCCCACCGGCGTAGTGGTGGAACAGATGCTTGCCCCAGGCCTCGGCCCGGGTCAGGGGCCTTCCGTCGACGGTCGCGGCCCCGGATTCGAACCGGCCCTGCGGGCTCGACACCGCCACCGGGGCGCCGGCGAAGCGGCGCCGATGCAACCGGGCCAGCCGGTGCAGGATGTGCCCCTCCGGCATGTCAGGCCAGTCCTTGTCGGGTCAGGCGGGGGCGCCGGGCACTGGCGGTGCCTCGTGGGTGCGTTCGTAGGCCGCCAGGATGTCGATGCGTCGCTGGTGACGTTCGGCCTGCGACCACGGCGTGCTCAGGAACGCGTCGACGATCGCGATCGCCTCGGCGACGGAGTGCATCCGGCCGCCGATCCCGATCAGCTGAGCGTTGTTGTGCTCGCGGGCCAGCTGCGCGGTCTCGGTGCTCCACGCCAGCGCACACCGGGCCCCGGGCACCTTGTTGGCGGCGATCTGTTCGCCGTTGCCGGATCCGCCGATCACGATTCCCAGGCTGTCCGGGTCGGCCACCGTCCGCGACGCCGCGGCGATGCAGAACGCCGGATAGTCGTCCTCGGCGTCGTAGGAGTAGGCCCCGCAGTCGACCGGCTCGTGGCCGGCCTGCCGCAGGTGCTCGATGATCTGCTCTTTGAGCTCGTAGCCGGCGTGGTCGCAGCCGAGGTAGACGCGCATGGCGGTCATTGTGTCAGACCCGCTCCGCTCCCCTCCCGCGCAATCCCCGCGAGGCAATCCCCGCGAGCGTGCGTGTCTGCACGCGACACGCCGCGCTCTGGCGTGCAACTGTGCACGCTCGCGGGAACCCTGACCGGCTAGTCGAATTCGGGCGACTCGGTACGGCTGCGCTTGAGCTCGAAGAAGTGCGGGTAGGACGCGAACGTCACCGAGGCGTCCCACAGCTGCCCGGCCTGCTCGCCACGCGGAATGCGGGAGAGCACCGGGCCGAAGAACGCCACCCCGTTGACGTGGATGGTCGGGGTGCCGACGTCCTTGCCGACGGCGTCCATCCCGGCGTGGTGGCTCTTGCGCAGCGCCTCGTCGTAGGTGTCGGTGGTGGCCGCGTCGGCCAGTTCGGCCGGCAGGCCCACCTCGGCCAGCGCACCGGCGATGACGTCGGTGAAGTCCTTGTTGTTCTCGTTGTGGATCCGGGTTCCCATCGCGGCGTACAGCGGACGCAGGATCTCGTTGCCGCGCTGCTGTTCGGCCGCGATCGCCACCCGCACCGGACCCATCGCCTGCTTCAAGCCCTCGCGGTACTCCTCGGAGAGGTCGTCGCGGCCCTCGTTGAGAACAGCGAGGCTCATCACGTGGAAGGTCACATCGATATCGCGGACCTTCTCGACCTCCAGGATCCAGCGCGAGGTGATCCAACACCACGGGCACAGCGGGTCGAACCAGAACTCGGCGTGTGATTTCACGGGCATGGGTGATCCTCTCAACCGACGACAGAAGCTTCCTTGACCACAACTATGCCCGCCGGGCGGGTGTTCCCGAACCCCACCGGAATCTCACGGTGCGCTGGGACCGCTGCTCGCCTCAGAGGCCCAACACCAGCAGCACGACCGCGATCGCCGGGAAAACCCCCTGGACGACGGCGGCGCGCGCCATATCGGTGGCCGAGGCGACCAGCACCAGTGCCGCGGCCAGCATCGATCCGAGCCCGGCGAACATCAACGCTGCCCCAACAGCGGTGTGCCCCAACGCGAACGTACCAATGCCGATACCGGTCACGGCGGCCAGGAACAGATTGTAGAAACCCTGGTTGAACGCGATCATCTTGATGGTCTCGGCTTCCTCCGCCGTGGTGCCGAACACCGCTCGGGTGCGCGGCGATGTCCACCGCAACGATTCCAGCACGAAGATGTAGACGTGCACCGCCGCGGCCAGCGCGGCGAAGATCGAACCCGCAACAAGCATGGCGACCATTAAACCCGGTGGAACGCTCGCCCGCACCGCCCGGCGGCTACTGTTGGCGGGCGTGGCACTTCCTAACCTCACCCGCGACCAGGCCGCCGAACGCGCCGCTCTGGTCACCGTCGGCAATTACCGGATCGCGCTCGACCTGACCGACGGCGACGGCAAACCGGGCGAGCGCACCTTCCGCTCCACCACGACCGTCACCTTCGACGCCCTGCCCGGCGCCGACACGGTCATCGACATCGCCGCCGAGGCCGTTCGCAGCGCCACCCTCAACGGTCGGGCGCTCGACGTCTCGGCCTACGACGAGTCGACCGGCATCGCGCTGACCGGACTAGACAAGCACAACGTCGTCGAGATCGACGCCGACTGCTACTACTCCAACACCGGCGAGGGCCTGCACCGCTTCGTCGACCCGGTCGACAACGAGGTGTACCTATACTCCCAGTTCGAAACCGCCGACGCCAAACGGATGTTCGCCTGTTTCGACCAGCCCGACCTCAAGGCCACCTTCGACATCACGGTCACCGCGCCGGAGCACTGGCAGGTGGTCTCCAACGGCGCCACGGCCGCAGTCGAGTCGGGTGTGCACACGTTCGCGACCACCCCGAAGATGAGCACCTACCTGGTGGCGCTGATCGCCGGACCGTACGCCACCTGGGACGACGTCTACCGCGACGAGCACGGTGAGATCCCGCTGGGCCTGTTCTGCCGGGCTTCCCTGGCGCCGCACATGGACGCCGAGCGGCTGTTCAGCGAGACCAAGCAGGGATTCGGCTTCTACCACCGCAACTTCGGCACGCCGTATGCGTTCGGCAAGTACGACCAGTTGTTCGTGCCGGAATTCAACGCCGGGGCGATGGAGAATGCCGGTGCCGTAACGTTTTTGGAGGACTACGTCTTCCGCAGCAAGGTGACCCGCGCGTCCTACGAGCGGCGCGCCGAGACCGTCCTGCACGAGATGGCGCACATGTGGTTCGGCGACCTGGTCACCATGCGCTGGTGGGATGACCTGTGGCTCAACGAGTCGTTCGCGACCTTCGCCTCCGTGCTGTGTCAGAGCGAGGCGACCGAATACACCAACGCCTGGACGACGTTCGCCAACGCGGAGAAGTCGTGGGCCTACCGCCAGGACCAGCTGCCGTCGACGCATCCGATCGCCGCCGACATCCCCGATCTGGCCGCCGTCGAAGTCAATTTCGACGGGATCACCTACGCCAAGGGCGCTTCCGTGCTCAAACAATTGGTGGCTTACGTCGGGCTGGAACACTTCCTGGCCGGACTGCGCGACTACTTCGCCGCACACGCCTTCGGCAACGCGACCTTCGACGACCTGTTGGCCGCACTGGAGAAGGCATCCGGCCGCGACCTGTCCGACTGGGGCCGGCAGTGGCTCAAAACCACCGGCCTGAACACCCTGCGCGCCAACTTCGATCTCGACGACGCCGGGAAGTTCACCCGGTTCGCCGTCACCCAGGACGGCGCCGCCCCGGGCGAAGGCGAGACCCGGGTGCACCGGCTGGCCATCGGTATCTACGACGACGACGGCACCGGACGCCTGGTGCGCACCCACCGCGAAGAACTCGACATCGAGGGTCCGGCGACGGCCGTGCCTGGGCTGGAAGGGGTTTCGCGCGGCAAGCTGATTCTGGTCAACGACGACGACCTGACCTACTGCGCCCTGCGGCTGGATGAGGAGTCGTTGGCGACCGCCCTGGAACGCATCGCCGATATCGCCGAGCCGTTGCCGCGCACGCTGGTGTGGTCGGCGGCCTGGGAGATGACCCGCGAGGCCGAGCTACGCGCTCGGGATTTCCTGGCACTGGTGCAAGGCGGTATTCAGGCCGAAACCGAGGTCGGGGTCGCCTCACGGCTGCTGCTGCAGGCGCAGACCGCGCTGGGCTACTACGCCGACCCCGGCTGGGCCGCACAGCATGGCTGGCCGGCCTTCGCCGACCGTCTGCTGGAACTGGCCCGCGCGGCCGAGGGCGGCTCGGATCACCAACTGGCCTATGTCAACGCGCTGTGCACGTCGGTGCTGTCCGAGCGACACACCGCGGTGCTGGCCGCGCTGCTGGATGCCGACCCGGCGGATCAGGGTCTGGCCGGGCTGGCAGTCGACACCGATCTGCGCTGGCGGATCGTGGTGGCCCTGGCCCGCAGCGGTGTGCTGGACTCCGAGGCGATCGACGCCGAGGTTCGACGCGACCCCACCGCGGCGGGCAAACGCCACGGCGCCCAGGCGTCGGCGGCGCGGCCGCACGCGGCGGTCAAACAGACGGCTTGGCAGCAGGTGATCGAGGACGACACCCTGGCCAACATCACCGGCCGGGCGATCATCGCCGGGATCGTCCAACCCGGGCAGGGCGACCTGTTGGCACCGTTCGCCGAGAAGTACTTCGCGGCGATTCCCGGTGTGTGGGAGCGGCGCTCCAGCGAGGTGGCGCAGACGGTGGTGGTGGGTCTGTATCCGGGATGGGACGTCAGTCAGGCCGGGTTGGACACCGCCGATGAGTTCCTGGCCGACCCCGCGGTGCCGCCGGCGCTCAGGCGCTTGGTCCTGGAGGGCCGGGCGGGGGTGGAGCGGTCACTACGGGCTCGCTCGTTCGACACCGCCTGATCGTCGGTTGCCCGTCAGGACCGGGATGGGTTCATCGGTATCCCCCGTCGGATAACCCCGCGTCCCTCTCAAAGCTGTTGGTGCCGCCGAAGATCCGCGCTCTTGCCTCCTCGGCGAGATAGCGCGCGGGCATCTGTAGCGGCCCCAGGGCGGCCCACTGCCGAGCGTGGATCTCCTCGTGATGCAGCAGCCGGTCCAGGCCGGGGCCATCGCCGGAGATCCGTCCGGATTCGACGATGTCACGCAGTCGGCGAGCCGGGTCGGAGACACGATCGGCGTTGACCAGGAAGAGGTCACCCCACATGGTGCCGGCCCGACGGCTGAGCTGGGCGTGAAACCGGTTGCCGCCCAACCCCATCAGCACTCCGTGCGGGGTGGTGACCAGGCAACCGCCGGTGTCGCAGATGCCTCGGACGGCCTCGTAGCTCCACCGGTTCGCGTGCTGCCGCTCGACGATCCGCCCCACCTCGGCGGCGCCGTACGGTGTCTCGGGAAAGTCGTTGCGGACAGCGGTCCGGCCGTAGCCGGTGCCGGCGTTGAGGATGTAGGTCAACAGGGTCGCGAGACGGGCCTTTTTACCGCCGGTACCCCGGGGAATCACGAAGAAACTCTTACCGTCCGGGTCGGTAACCTGCTCCATCGCGTCGAGGACCCGAAAGCTGTCGCGGGTGAGGAGCCGCTGGCGCACGATGGCGGCCACGGCCTGCGGGGCGACCGCGCGCCGGTCGAGGTTGGCCAGCCAGCTGCGGTGCGCCGGGGAGGCCACTACCGCGACAGCGCGAGCTGAGACGCCCACCCTCGCGACCGATACGACAGGGGTTAGGCCGGGGTGATGCCGGCGCTGAGCAACCGCACCGCGCTGACCAGGCCGTCGATCAGTTTGCCGTCGGCGAACGCCGCCGCCGCGGCGGCCACACCCTGAGATGCCGCCACCGGGGCTATGCGGGAACCCACGCCGGCGCCGTAGACCACCTCGATGGCCCGCTGGTCCGGTGAGACCGCGATCAGCACCGCGTCGTTGGGGGTGGGCACCTTCGCCAGGATCTCGCGGGCCCGCGCAGCGGTGTCGGAACCCAGGTCGCCGATGTAGGTGGCGAAACGCGCCTTGCACGCCCGCGACCCATAGGTCAGCGCGTCATCGAGGCCCACCAGCTCTTTGACCGGGAACGGATAGTGCAACGAGGCCTCGCCGGGCTCGGTGACCCCGGATATCCGACCGCTGTAGGTGATCGCCGACCCGTACGGCAGGTCCGCCGGATCGATCGTCGCGACCTCACCAGTTGCCACTGGCTCCACCCCCCACACTGAACTCGGACTTGCCGTGACCATGTCCGCCGCCGATCGCCTCATCGGTCGCCGCCCACAGGATCGGTGGATGCGTCCAGCTGTCGGACATCTGGTAGACGGCCGCGCGTGGCCCCTTCTGCACCCAGATCCGCACCGACAGCAACAAGACCAGCAAAACCGGAATGCCGACGAAGTAGCCGAGGAATGACAACACACTCACGCCGTAGACCGTATCCCACCGCTTTGCCTTGCGCGCAGCGGATGGGCATCTATATGGTGACGCCATACCTTCGCACTGGCGATCAGCGTGAGGAAGGGCTGCCCCTGGCAGTCATGGGAGGTCCGCCAAGCGGTCCTCGGCGATAGACCATCACCCGTTGCTGCCGTGTCGGCGATGCCCCTTCCTCGCGAGGCGGGCACCGTTGGGCAGCACGGGTCCTGCCAGTGGGAGTCCCATGAACGACACGTCTCGGCCCGGCGATCTGGTCGGCCGGGTAAAGACCCTCTTCCGCTTCCCGATCAAGTCGGTCGGCGGTCACGGTATCGACAGCGGATACGTCGAACCCCACGGTGGCCTCGGGGATCACCGGTACGCCTTCATCGATGTCGAGACCGGCAACCTCTGCAATGCGAAGAATCCGCGCAAGTACGCCAGCCTGCTCGCGTGTCGGGCCTACTACCTCGACGAGCCGCAACGCGGCCGGCCGTTGCCCGCGCTCGAAGTCGCCTTCCCCGACGGGAGTCGGCATCGAAACGTCGGCACCGAACTCGACGAGGCCATGTCGCGGTATCTCGGCCGCACCGTTCGGCTCGCTGCGGAGGTGCCCGCCGACGCGAAGACCGAGTTGGTCTGGGAGGCGACGACCGGGCTCCCCAAAGACGGTGCCTACTCCCACACGACCAGGAATTCCGACGGCGACGACGTCCTGACTTACGGACCGCTGCAAGCCGATAGGTTCTTCGACCTCACGCCGCTGCATATCATCACCACGTCGACCATCGAGCATTTTCAGCAACTCGAACCGAGCGCGAACTTCGACCCGCGCCGCTACCGGCCGACGATGGTCATCGAGACTTCGGCACCCGGCCTTGTCGAAGACGCCTGGGTGGGCGGACGACTCAGCATCGGTGGGACGATCGCGGCCCGGGTCGACTGGTGCACTCCGCGTTGCGTGATGTCCACCCTCGCCCATGGCAAAGATGTGCCGTTGGACCGGGCGACGCTGCGGACCATCGCACGGCACAACAGCAAGCCCATCCCCGATGCAGGCAAGCTGGCATCCCTCGGGGTCTACGCCAGCGTGGCCACGGCCGGACCCGTCCGCGTCGGCGACGAAGTGCGATTTCAGTCCGCGGTCAACCAGTCCGACAGTGCGCACCCATGATTCAGCGGATCACACCGGAAGTCGGGGATCTCCCAACTCGTGACCGCCGGGGCATAGCGCACTGGCCGGGAATCGTTGCCGCGCAGACAGATTCCGACGGGCTCACCTTTCCCGCAGCCGATATCTCCGGTCAGGTTCATCCTGAACGAGTTGGACGCGATGCTGGAATGCATAGGCTCGGACCGGACGCAGATCGTGGCCATTACCATGTACAGCACGGTGATCGAGCATCTGCCGGTCGCGCTCGCACAGATCTACGCGGCGTGGGTCGGCGAACACCGACCGGCCCTGACCTCGATCGCCGTCGCACGGCTGTCCCTACCGCAGACGCTGCTCGAGGTGCAGGGCTGCGCAGTCATACCTGAGAGGCGATGAGCATGGTTCTTGCGGCAGCAGTGCAATTGGAAGCGGTACTCGGCGATGTGCCCGCCAACCTGGCCGCCTGCGAACGCCTCGCCGACGAGGCCGGCCGAGCCGGCGCCGAGGTCATCGCCCTGCCGGAGTTCTTCACCACCGGCATCGGATTCACTCCATCGTTGGCCACCGCGGCCCTGCCCCCCGACGGTGCGGCGACCGAACTTCTCACCGCACTGGCCCGCCGGCATCGGGCGCTGGTCGGCGGGTCATTCCTGTGCCGTGATTCCGACGGCCATGTCCGCAACGCCTACCTGCTGGCCGGCCCCGGCGGTGTGGTGGGCCGGCACGACAAGGATCTGCCCACCATGTGGGAGAACGCGTTCTACACCGGTGGCGACGACGACGGCGTACTCGACGCGGGTGACTACGCGGTCGGCGCGGCGGTGTGCTGGGAGCTGATGCGCACCCAGACCGTGCGACGGCTGCGGGGCAAAGTGGACCTGGCCATGACCGGATCGGGCTGGTGGTCGATTCCGCGCTGGACACCGCACGCCCTGTTCGACCGCCTGGAACGCAACAACGCCGCCACCGCCCGGCGGGCGGCGGCCTCGTTCGCCCAGTACATCGGTGCACCGGTCGTGCACGCCGCCCACGCCGGCAGCCTGGACTGCGCGATGCCCTGGCTGCCCATGCCCTACCGCGGGTACTTCGAAGGGGCCACCCTGATCGCCGCCGCGGACGGCACCGTCATCGCCGAGCGGCGGGCCGAGGAGGGCGAAGGGATCGTCCTGGGCGAGATCACGCTGCAGCGCCAGCGGCCCCGGCTCGAGCCACCGGCCGGCTTCTGGCTACATCGCCGCGGGATCATGCCCGCCGCGGTGTGGCACTACCAGCGCTGGCATGGGCGTCGCTGGTACCGGCGCCACGTAGTTCAGGCAAACCCAGCTCAGGCGGCGCCTTCGCCGAGGTAGCGCATCCACACCGGATCGAGGTCGTGGATCACCGCCAGAAGCCGCCAATGCTGGCCCTTCGGCGACGTCGGCACCAGTCGCAGCGTCCAACCGAGCTCGGTGAGCAACCGGTCCGCCTTGCGGTGATTGCAGGTCGAACAGGCGGCGACACAGTTCTCCCAGGAGTGGTCGCCGCCGCGGCTGCGCGGCACCACGTGATCGACGGTGTCGGCTTTGCCGCCGCAGTAGGCACAGCTGTGCCGATCACGGTGCATCAGCGCGGCACGGGTCAACGGGATTCGGGCGCGATACGGCACCCGCACATAGGACCGCAGCCGGATCACCGACGGCACGGTCACCGACCGGGTCGCCGAGTGGATGACCGGGCCGGCCGGGTCGTCGTGCACCACGTCGGCCTTGCCGCAGATCACCATGACAATGGCGCGCCGCAGCGGAAGCGCCGTCAGCGGCTCGAAGGTGGAATTGAGCAGCAACACCCGCCGGCGGGTCCAGATCGACGCGGCGTCGGCCCCGGGAACAGAGCTGGAAGTGGCGACCGAGTGCAGGCATGGAGCGGCGGCAAGCCCGGACAGGCTCGCCATGGGGGCACCGGGTCTGCGGTGGCCCCGACGCTTCATCGGCGGCTTTTGTGCTGCACCATAAATCCTCCGCGGAACAGTTCACCATGATTCGGCGCTGGTCGCACGTCGATTTGCTGTGTGTTCTAGATGCGTGTCCGGCAGGAATTCCTCGATGCCCCACAATGGTGGGCGATGCAGCCGATAGAAGAGCCCTCGTTTTATGACGCCGTCGGCGGTGCGGATACCTTCCACGCCATCGTGTCGCGGTTCTACCAACTGGTCGCCCAGGATGCGATCCTGCACCCGATGTACCCCGCCGACGACATGGACGGCGCCGAAGAGCGGTTGCGGATGTTCCTCGAGCAGTACTGGGGCGGGCCGCGCACCTACACCGAACGTCGCGGCCACCCGCGGCTGCGGATGCGGCACATCCCCTTCCGCATCGGCCCGCTGCAACGCGACGCCTGGCTGCGCTGCATGGTCACGGCGATCGACGAGATCGACACCGAGACCCTCGACGACGCTCATCGCGCCGAACTGTTGCACTACCTGCATTCAGTGGCCGACTTCCTGGTCAACGCACCGGTCTGATGGGCGCCGACAAGCCCTGGTGGGCCAACAGCGTGTTTTACCAGGCCTACCCCCGCTCGTTCGCCGACAGCAACAGCGACGGGGTCGGCGACCTCGACGGGGTGATCGCCCACCTGGACTACCTGCGCGGGCTGGGTATCGACGCCATCTGGCTGAACCCGGTGACGGTTTCGCCCATGGCCGACCACGGCTACGACGTGGCGGATCCGCGCGACATCGATCCGCTCTTCGGTGACCTGGCGGCGCTGGACCGGCTGGTGGTGGCCGCGCACGAACGTGACATCAAACTGACCATGGACCTGGTGCCCAACCACACCAGTTCGGCGCATCCGTGGTTCCTCGAGGCACTGGCGTCCGCGCCGGGCAGCCGGGCGCGGGCGCGCTACATCTTCCGTGACGGCCGCGGGCCGAACGGGCAGCTGCCGCCGAACAACTGGGTGTCGGTGTTCGGCGGCCCGGCGTGGACCCGGACCACCGAACCCGATGGCCCCGGCCAGTGGTACCTGCACCTGTTCGACACCACCCAGCCCGATCTGAACTGGGACAACCCGGAGGTCATGGAAGATTTCGACCGGACCCTGCGGTTCTGGCTGGACCGTGGCGTCGACGGCTTCCGGATCGATGTCTCGCACGGCATGGCCAAGCCCCCAGGGCTGCCCGACATGCCGGTAACCGACGTGAAACTGCTGGCCCACCGCGACGACGACCCGCGGTTCAACCAGCCCGGCGTCCATCGCATCCATCGTGCGATCCGCACCGTCTTCGACGATTATCCGGGCGCGGTGTCGGTCGGCGAGGTCTGGGTGCACGACAACGGCCTGTTCGCCGAGTACCTGCGCCCCGACGAACTGCACCTGGCGTTCAACTTCCGGCTGCTGCAGGCCGGCTTCGACGCGCCGGCGATCCGCGATGCGATCGAGAACTCACTGGCCGCGGTCGCATCGGTGGACGCCGCCCCGACCTGGGCACTGGAGAACCATGACGTGCAGCGATCGGTCACCCGCTACGGCGGCGGAGCGGCCGGACTGGCGCGGGCACGGGCGATGGCGTTGGTGCTGCTCGCGCTTCCCGGCGCGGTATTCATCTACAACGGCCAGGAATTGGGGCTTCCCGGCGTCGAGCTGCCCGATGATGCGCTGCAGGATCCGGTGTGGGAACGCTCGGGGCACACCGAGCGCGGCCGCGACGGCTCCCGGGTGCCGATACCGTGGTCGGGCGACGCGCCGCCGTTCGGATTCTCCGAGCGATCCGAGACCTGGCTACCGATGCCGCCGCAGTGGGCGCCGCTGACCGTCGAACGCCAACTCGGTGACGCAGACTCGACCCTGACGCTGTATCAGCGGGCGGTCGAATTGCGCCGGGAACATGTGGGTTTCGACAGTCGCGTCGAATGGCTGCCCGCCCCGGACGGGGTGGTGATGTTCAGGTGCGGCGGACTGGTGTGCACGCTCAACGCCGGCGACCAGCCGGTGGCGCAGCCGGAGGGCCAGCTCATCCTGGCCAGCGCCCCGGCGACCGACGGCGCACTACCGCCCGACGCTGCGGCTTGGCTGGTCTGACGACGCGGCTCACCGGCGACCGCGGCCCCCGTGCCCGCTTGTGGCGCCGGCGAATTCGGCCACCAGGTCGCCCAGCCGGTCCGGCTGATCGAGCATCGAGAAGGTCCGGGCGCCGTCGATGAGTTCGAAACGGCCGTTGGGCAACGCATCGGCGAGGCGCTTGCCGTCGTCAACGGGGAAGAACAGGTCGTCGGCGGACCATGCGACGAGTGCCGGCTTGGCGAACCCGCCCAGCCGCGCGCCCGCATCCAGCGTGATCTGCTGGTGCAGCGACTTGGTCAGGTGGCGGAGATCCTCGGCGATCGCCGCGTCACGCAGCGCCGGTTTCACCCACTGGGCCACCAGCGGGTCGATGTCACCGTGTGACA
The DNA here is from genome assembly GCF_010727125.1 of Mycolicibacter terrae. Taxonomy (NCBI): domain Bacteria; kingdom Bacillati; phylum Actinomycetota; class Actinomycetes; order Mycobacteriales; family Mycobacteriaceae; genus Mycobacterium; species Mycobacterium terrae. The sequence continues at coordinate 2,840,862 of NZ_AP022564.1, forward strand.
GCGCTGCGAAGCCGCGGTTGCGGAAGGTGCGCAGCCGCATCGGTTGGAGCACGGCACGGAAGGTGACGGGCGTCTTGGCGGCCAGCATGAACGGTTTGAGGATCGGCGGCGGAAAATGCTCGAAGGCGTCACAGCTGGTGAGAACCAGCGCACCGACGCGATCCGGGTGGTCTACCGCCACCAGCTGGGTGACCACACCCCCGGTGTCGTTGCCGACCAACACCACGTCGTCGAGGGCGAGTGCGGCCATGAATGCGTTCACCATCGCCGCGATACCCGGCAGTGATCGGTCTGCTCCGGGCCGCAGCGGCGTCGGGTGCGCGCCCAGCGGCCAGGTCGGGGCGATGCAGCGCAGATTTCGCGCGGCCAGTCGTGCGCTCAGCGGCCCCCACAGCGAAGAGGCCATGGTGTAGCCGTGGACGAACAGCACCGGGCGGCCGTCCTGCGGGCCCGCGGTGTCGTAGTGGATTGTTCCGGCGTCAATGTCAACGGTGGGCATTGGATGCTCCTAACATAGTTACGTGCAACCTGCCGATAACTTACCGACAGCCTGTACGGAAATCAAGCGCCGGACGCAGGCCGAGCGCTCCGCCGCAACGCGCGCTGCTCTGACGAGCGCGGCCCGCAGGCTGTGGGGCGAGCGCGGCTTCGCCGCGGTCGGCACCCCGGAGATCGCCGAGGCCGCCGGAGTGACCCGCGGCGCGATGTACCACCAGTTCCCCGACAAGGCGGCGCTGTTCCGCGCGGTCGTGGAGGCGGTGGAGGGCGACGTCATGGCGCGGCTCGCCGAGGCGGTCGCCGCCTCCGCGACGACCACCCCGGCCGCCGCGTTGCGGTCCGCGGCGGAAAGCTGGCTGGTGGTGGCCGACGATCCGGAGGTGCGCCAACTCATCCTGCTGGATGCGCCGAACGTCCTCGGGTGGGACGGTTTTCGCGATGTGGCCCAGCGCTACAGCCTGGGCATGACCGAGCAACTGCTCAGCGAGGCGATGAAGGCCGGCCAACTCGCCGAGCAGCCGGTCCGCGCGCTGGCGCATGTCCTCATCGGCGCACTGGACGAGGCCGCCATGCTGATCGCGACCGCCGAGGACCACGAGCAGACCCGCGCCGAGGTGAGCACGGTGGTGCACCGACTGCTGGACGCCATGCTGACCGAGAGCTGATCTGCGCAGAACTCAGAACATCACCGGTGGCGGCGCCTGCTGTCCTTCGGTCGCCTGATAGAACGGCCGCGCGGCCACCTTGGCCATCCCGGTGAAGAACATCCACGGAATCGTGACCACCCGCTGGTTGAGGGTGGCGGTTGCGTCGTTGTAGTACTGGCGGGCGAACGCCAGCTGGTTCTCGGTGTCGGTGAGCTGTTCCTGCAGCTGCAGGAAGTTGACTGAGGCTTTCAGCTCGGGGTAGTTCTCGGCGACGGCGAGCACGTTGAAGATCCCGCGGTCCAGCTGGTCCTGGGCCTGCGCCTTCTCCTCGACGGTGCCCGACTGCGCCGCCTGCGTCGCCTTCGCCCGGGCGACGGTGACCTCTTCGAACACCGACTTCTCGTGCGTCGCATAGCCTTTGACGGTGGATACCAGGTTAGGAATCAGGTCGGCGCGCCGGGTCAGCTGGACATCGATACCACCCAATGCCTCCTGCGCCTTCACATCGAGCGTGCGCAGCAGATTGAACGCGGTGATGCCGAAGGCGACCACCGCCACCAGTACCGCTGCCAGGATCGCGATGGCAGTGATTGCGCTCATCTGATACCTCTTTCCTCGATCAATCGTTCACCAGGAGCCGCCACCGCTGCCCCCTCCGCCGCCGAAACCACCACCGCCACTGCTGAACCCACCAGACCCCGACGAAGAGCTTTGGGAAGCCTGGTACGCACTGATCGAAGCCGCGATCGCGGCACCCAGGCCGGCCAGCGCGGTCCCGCTGTACAGCCCGGCCGCACCGCCCGCCTGCGTCGCCGGATACCACGGCACCTCCGGCGGCTCCTGCCCGGTCGCCGTCCGATACTTCGCGGCCCACTTGTCGGCGACGCCGAACGCCACCGCATAGGGGATGTAGGCCATGAAAAGGTCCTTGCGCGCCGCAAAGTCGAACCGATCCTCGCTGGACGGCGTGGACAGCAGGCGCTCGAATCCGCCGGCCCGCGACCACAGCTGGCGGCCCGCTGCGGTGCGCCGGGTACCCGCCCCCGTGGCGAACAGCCAGACACCGGCGATGGCGAACACGGCGAACGGCAGACCCCACATCGTCGGATAGCCCCAGAACCGAACGACCGCGACGAGGATGCAGATGCAGACCAGCACTCGGCCGATGATCGCCACGGCCTCGTATCGCGACAATCCCCCCGTCCGAGACCAGGATCGAGTGGCGGACTTGACGGTCTTCGCAGCGTTCGCCAATTTCTCGCCGACCCGTTTGCCGCCGGTGACAACACGGCCACCGGATTCTGTGATGCCCAGCGTTTCGCCGACCTCACGCGTCACCGGATCAACGTTCGCCCACTCCGCTGAGGTGCCGGTGCCGGTGACGGCCCACTTCTTCGAACTGATGCGCTCCAGCTCAACCAGCTTGCGCTCCGCCATATGCAACAGCGTCGCGACCAGGGCGTGCTCACCGACGGTCTCCTTGACGATGTAGACGGTCTGCGCCGGCCCGAGCCCGTCGGGCGGCACATACGTCACCGGCAAACCCGGAGGCGTCTCCCGTGACCGTCGAACCCACAGGTATCCCGCCAGCGCGGCAAGCACCGTCAATGCCGCCACCACACCCGCCATGCGGGTCGAGCGGCCCAGGATCCCGTCGAAGCGCGCCGGCCACGGCAGTGTGGTCCGGGCCGGCAGCGTCATCGGCAGATCAACGCGAACGGTGACCGGGTTACGCGGTGCCAGGTTTCCCGCGGTGACCGTGATGCGCTCACTGCCCGCGCCCTCGATGGCGCACGGAATCGACCCGTCGGTGCTCGCGGCACACTGCACCAGCCCGGATCGGACGGGCAGCTCGATCACGGTCTGCGCGTCCCGAATCGGCATCTCCCAGAAGCCCACCGCGTTCCAGTAGAACGACGAGTCCGCCGCGATCCGGTTCTCCCCCGCCTGGGTCGGGAACTCCCCTTGTGCGCTAGGGGTTTTCGCCAATACGCCGTCGATGGTGTAGTCAATCTCGTACACGTATGTACCCTGGGCCAGCGTCGTGGACGAATCGCCGATACGGGCAACGTACACGCTGCGGCCGTTTCGCCACGAATAGTCCACCGGCACCTCCCGGCCATTCATCGTGATGCCGGTGACGGCCGGGACAATCCGCAAATGGGAGTCGCTGGGGTCGGCGACCGGGAAATACCAGAAGATGCCGTGCCGGCCGCTCGGAAGGTCCACCGTCAGGCGCTCTGTGGCAGTGAGGCGGCCGTCAGCGGCGACCCGATAGGTCGCCGCGTAGCGCCTGATCACCCCCGGATCGTTGGGCGGCGTCACCGAATCCGTCTGTCCGGAGGCAAGCGGCCACAGCAGGCCCAGACCCGACAGCGCAATCAGAATCGCCGACGCGATCAACAGCGACTTAGCGTTCTTCACTCGCTTCGTCTCCTGCCGCCGGACTGACGATCCCCTAAGCACAGTAAGGGTTGACGGTCACGGCAACCGGCCGAATCATGCGACCGCCGCAATAACCCGACGTTCGGCTAACGCGTCCACCGCTGCAGATACTCCCGGTGTTCCGGCGAGAGGCGCACCAACTTCTGTTCGTCGATGCTGAACGCGGCCAGCTGGGTCTCGGCGATCACCGCCGGCTTCGAATCGGGCGCGGCACTGACCGAGCGGACCTCGTAGCCGATGGTGAAGTCCACCGCCCGCAGCCGCGGCACCCACATCGTCACCTGCAGCGGTGAGTCCATCAGCCGCAGCTGGCCCTTGTAGGCGATCTTGACCTCGGCGATCAGCAGGCCGACTGTTGTGATGTCGACGGCGAAGGCCGGCGACAGGAACGGCACCCGCGCCTCTTCAAGGATGGTGACCATCACCGCGTGGTTGACGTGCTGGTACATGTCGATGTCCGACCAGCGCACCGGTACCGATGCGACGAAGCCGGCGCTCATGACGCCGTACCCGGGCCGCCGGCGCGGGTCATGCTGCGGATCTGCCGCGCTGCCACCGACAACGTGGCCAGATCCCGCTGGTCGGACTCGTAGATCTGGCTCAACGTGCGCCGCGCCCGTTCCACCCGCGACCCGTTGGTCGATTCCCACTCGGTGATCTTCTGCATCCCGTCCTCGTCCGGTTCGCCGACCGCCAGCACATCCAGGCACAGCGACCGCACCGAATTGTAGATGTCGTCGCGGATCGCCAACCGCGCCAAGGCATGCCAGCGGTCGTCGCGGGGCAGCCGGGCCACCGCGGTCAGCAGTCCGTCGGCGCCGAGCCGATCCATCAGCGCGAAATAGGTGTCGGCGACTTCGCCGGCGTCGCGGTCGGTGATATCGGCGACATCGATGATGTCGAGCAGGCTGTAGCGGTACAGGCCGATGGCGATGTCGGTGGCGAGGTCCTCTGGCACGCCTTGCGCGCGGAACTCGCCGACGTGCTTGGCCACGATGTCGGCGTCGTCGCCGCGCAGCCATTCCGGCATCCGAGGCGTCAACTGCGTCACCTTCTCGGCGAACCGGTTGATCTCGGCGCCGACCGCCAGCGGCTGCGGACGATAGTTGAGCAGCCATCGCCCGGCGCGGTCGATGAGCCGCCGCAAGTCCAGCGTCATCCGGTCGGTCACCGCCACCGGCAGCCCGTCCTGCTCGCCGGCACTCCGGATCCGGCGCCACAGCCGACCCACCCCGAAGATCGCGTCGGTCGCCACATAGGCCCGGACCGCATCGATGAGGTCGACGCCGGCGTCCTCGGTGATCCGGAAGGCGTAGGTGATGCCGGCGGTGTCCACCACGTCGTTGATCAGCATCGTGGTCACGATCTCCCGGCGCAGTTGGTGCGAACGGATCTCGGGGGCGAATCGCTGCTGCAGCACCGACGGGAAGTACTGCGGCAGCCGGGCGGCGAAGACATCCTGTTCCGGCAGGTCGGTGGCCAGCACCGCCGCCTTGAGTGTCAGCTTGACGTGAGCCATCAGCGTCGCCAGTTCCGGTGAGGCCAGCCCCAGCCCGGCCTCGGCGCGCCGGCGGATCTCCTTCTCCGACGGCAGGGCCTCCAGTTCGCGGTTCAGGCCGCGGTCGGCGACCAGGTGCCGGATCTGGTCGGCGTGCACCGGCAGCAGGCTGGCCGCGTTGGCCCGGCTGGTGCCCATCAGGTCGTTCTGCGCGGTGTTGTCGGCCAGCACCAGCGCACTGACCTCGTCGGTCATCGACGCCAGCAGTTGCGGCCGGTTGGCGACGTCGAGTTTGCCGACGGTGACCAGGGAGTCGATCAGGATCTTGATGTTGACCTCGTGGTCTGAGCAGTCCACACCGGCCGAGTTGTCCAGGGCATCGGTGTTGATCCGGCCGCCGGCCAGGTCGTACTCGACGCGCCCCAGCGGTGTGACGCCGAGGTTGCCGCCCTCACCGATCACCTTGGCGCGCACCTGGTTTCCGTTGACCCGCACCTGGTCGTTGGCCCGGTCGCCGACGTCGCTGTCGGATTCGGTTTCGGCTTTGACGTAGGTGCCGATGCCGCCGTTGAACAACAGGTCCACCGGCGCCCGCAGGATCGCTCGGATCAGCGCCGGCGGCGTCAGCTCGGCGGCGTCGTCGCCCAGACCCAACACCGTTCGCACCTGCGGGCTGATCGGTATCGACTTCAGCTCTCTCGGGAAGACACCCCCACCGGCGCTGATCAGCGACTTGTCGTAGTCGTCCCAACTGGACCGCGGCAGGTCGAACATCCGCTGCCGCTCGGCGAAGGACCGGGCCGGATCCGGATCGGGGTCCAAGAAGATATGCCGGTGGTCGAACGCGGCCACCAGGCGGGTGTGTTCGCTGCGCAGCATTCCGTTGCCGAACACATCGCCGCTCATGTCCCCGACACCGACGACGGTGAAGTCCTGCGTTTGGGTGTCGACTCCCATCTCCCGAAAGTGCCGCTTCACCGACTCCCAGGCACCCTTGGCGGTGATGCCCATCTCCTTGTGGTCATAGCCCACCGATCCCCCGGAGGCGAATGCGTCGCCGAGCCAGAAGCCGTAGGACAGCGCCACCTCATTGGCGATGTCGGAGAAGCTGGCGGTCCCTTTGTCGGCGGCCACCACGAGATACGCGTCGTCGCCGTCGCGCCGCACCACCTGCGGCGGCGCGCTCACCGCACCGGTCGCGTGGTCGACATTGTCGGTGACGTCGAGCATGCCGGAGATCAACAGCTTGTAGCAGGCGATCCCCTCGGCGCGGGTCGCTTCGCGGTCGGCGGCCGGGTCGCCGGTGAGCACCGGTGGGCGTTTGACCACGAACCCGCCCTTGGCGCCGACCGGGACGATGACGGCGTTCTTGACCTCCTGGGCCTTGACCAGCCCGAGAATCTCGGTGCGGTAGTCCTCGCGGCGGTCCGACCACCGCAACCCGCCGCGGGATACGAAGCCGAACCGCAGGTGCACACCTTCGACGCGGGGCGAGTAGACGAAGATCTCGAACTTGGGCCGCGGCAGCGGAAGCTCGTCGATCAGCCGGGCGTCCAGCTTGAGCGCCAGGACATTGCGCGCACGAGCCGAATCAGCGCGGGTGACGAAGTAGTTGGTGCGCAGCGTGGCCTGAATCAGAGAGGCGAACGCGCGCAGCACCCGGTCGGTGTCCAGACTCACCACGGCATCGATGCCGGCCGCGACGTCGGCGGCCGCCATCTGCGCATCGCTGCTGCGGGACGTCCGGGAGGGGTCGAACAGTGCCTCGAACAATGCCACCAAGGCCCGCGCGGTGCCCGGATGCTCGTTGAGCACCGACGCGATGTGGGCCTCGCTGTAGGGAAAACGGGCCTGGCGCAGGTATTTTGCGTAGCCGCGCAGCACCACCACCTGCTGCCAGGTCAGCCCGGCCCGCAGCACCAGTTCGTTGAACCGGTCGGTCTCGACCCGGCCCTCCCAGATCGCGGTGACCCCGGCGGCGAACCGCTGTTGGGCGGCATCGCGTTCGGCGCCGGTCGCCGGAATCTCGATGCTGGGGTGCGGCGATATTTTGAACTTGTAGATCCACACGGTCAGGCCGTCGGCGCGGGCCACGGTGAACGGGCGCTCCTCGAGCACCACCACGCCCATGGACTGCAGCATCGGCAGCAGTTGACTCAATGACGCGCCGTGGCCGCCGAGGAACCAGCTCAACAGGACCGCATCGTCCTCGCCGTAACCGGAGACCACGAGGCGGACCGATCCGTCGGCCAGTTCGTCGATGATCGCGATGTCGTCGACGGCCTCGGCCGGTGTGACTGCCTGCTTATAGGTCTCGGCGAACGCCGCCGCGTAGTGCTGCGCCTGGGACTCTGCCGGGGTTCCGGCAGCAGCGCCGACCATCCGGTCCGCCCAGGTGCGGCTGGCCTCGGTCAACAGCGCCTGGATCCGCACCCGGTTGGCCTCGGAGGTGTCGACGGTGCGCGCCTCGGGATCGTCGGGCAGCCGGACCATGAAATGAATGAGCGCCCAGGGTGCTTCGCTGACCCGGGCGCTGTACTCCACACCGACACCACCGAATTCGGCGGTCAGAATGTCCTCCATGTGTAGCCGGACCGGGGTGGTGTAACGATCACGCGGCAGGTAGACCAGGCAGGACACGAACCGCCCGGTTCGGTCACCCCGCAGGAACAGCAGCGCGCCGCGACGTGAGCCCAGGTTGGCGACGGCCATCGCCATGTTCAGCAGTTGCTCGGAGCTGATCGCGAAAAGTTCTGAACGCGGGACGGTTTGGATGATGTCGAGCAGTAGCTGACCGGGGTGGCCGGGCTCGCTCTCCGAGAGCGCCAGTGCCTGACGCACGGTCCGGGAGATGACCGGGATCTCGAAGACGTCGGCGTTCATGGCCCCGGCGGTGAACAGTCCGACGAAGCGGTGCGCGACGATGTCGTCACCGGTGTTCTCCCGGATCACCACCACGTAGGTGTGCGAGCCGAACCGCATGTAGCTGGGCACGGTGGCCTGCGCCAGGGTCAGCAGGTCTTCGCCGGTGAGCATGGGCCGCAGGGACTTACGCACTTGCAGCACCCCGAGCCGGTCCGCATCCTCGACCAGCACCTGCCCGTCGCGTACCACCCCGCGCTGGTAGCCGAGCAACACGAAGTGCCCGTCGGCGAGCCAGCGCAGCAGCGCGGCCACCTCATGGCGGTCCGGCGCTTCGTAGTGTCCCTGCGGGTCGGATTCGACGTCGCCGGCCAGGGCGTCGAGCGCATCGTGCATCGCCTGGGAGTCGGTGGCGACCTGACGGACATCGGCCATCACGTGGGGCAGTAACTGTTCGGCTTCGGCCATCGCCTCGGCGCTGACCGAAGGCGAGAGCTGGACGTGGATCCAGGTCTCCGCGACGGCGCTGTCCGTCGAATTCGGTTCGACGTCATGGTAATTCGGTTCGACGCTGCGCAGTTCGCCGTGGGCATCTCGATGCACGGCGAACACCGGTGTCATGATGCCGGTGTAGGCCACTCCGAGGCGGTGCAGCAGGACCGCGACGGAATCCACCAGCATGCCGGCGTGCCCGGTGACCGCTTGCAGGGCCGGGCCGAACCCGGCCGCGTCGTTCGCCGGGTACACCCCGACCCGGGTCTCTCCGGCCGGCCGGTGTTGCGCCAGCCGGGCGTGGGCTGCCAGTAGCGCCGGGGTCACGACCGCCGCGGCCCGGCCCGCCGACTCGGCGTCGGACGCGTCATCGCCGCCCAGCGCATCGCTGTGCGGGCCGCGGTAGGTGGCGGTGTAGGCGCCTGCCACCCACTCGGGAATGTCCTGCGGTTGAGTGGGATCGGGAAACGTCGTCCATGCGGCTGATCGCCGCTCGGTGGAATCGGTCATCCCCACCCCTCCTGACCAAGCGTCAGTTCCGGCAGCAGCCGCTACCGGCCTTACCTTAATCGCGGGTGAGTCGGCGGTGGGTCACCCGGTGCGGACGCGCCGCTTCGGCCCCGAGCCGTTCGACCTTGTTCTCCTCGTAGGCGCCGAAGTTGCCCTCGAACCAGAACCACTTGGCCTCGTCGTCGCCGTCGCCCTCCCAGGCCAGGATGTGGGTGCAGGTGCGGTCGAGGAACCAGCGGTCGTGGGAGATCACCACCGCGCACCCCGGGAAGTTCAGCAGTGCGTTCTCCAGTGAGCCCAGGGTCTCGACGTCCAGGTCGTTGGTCGGCTCGTCGAGCAGGATCAGGTTTCCGCCCTCTTTGAGCGTGAGCGCCAGGTTCAGCCGGTTGCGTTCCCCGCCGGAGAGCACCCCGGCCGGCTTCTGCTGGTCGGGGCCCTTGAATCCGAACGCTGACACATAGGCCCGCGAGGGGATCTCGTTCTGCCCGACCTGGATGTGGTCCAGCCCGTCGGAGACCACCTCCCAGACCGTCTTCTTCGGGTCGATGCCCGCGCGGGACTGGTCGACGTAGCTGAGCTTGACCGTGTCACCGACTCTGACCGTGCCGCTGTCGGGGGCCTCCAGGCCGACAATGGTCTTGAACAAGGTGGTCTTGCCGACGCCGTTGGGCCCGATCACGCCGACGATGCCGTTACGCGGCAGCGTGAACGACAGATCCTTGATCAGCAGGCGACCGCCGAAGCCCTTGTCGAGATGTTCGACCTCCACCACCAGGTTGCCCAGCCGCGGCCCGGTCGGGATCTGGATCTCCTCGAAGTCGAGCTTGCGGGTCTTCTCGGCCTCGGCCGCCATCTCCTCGTAACGCTGCAGCCGGGCCTTGTTCTTGGCCTGGCGGGCCTTGGCGCCGGAGCGCACCCAGGCCAGCTCATCCTGCAGCCGTTTCTGAAGCTTGGCGTCCTTGCGGCCCTGGACGGCGATCCGCTCGGCCTTCTTCTCCAGGTAGGTCGAGTAGTTGCCTTCATAGGGGTAGGCCCGGCCGCGGTCGAGCTCCAGGATCCATTGCGCCACGTTGTCGAGGAAGTAGCGGTCGTGGGTGACTGCCAGGATGGCGCCGGGGTAGCTGGCCAGGTGCGCTTCGAGCCACTGGACGCTCTCGGCGTCGAGGTGGTTGGTGGGCTCGTCGAGCAGCAGCAGGTCGGGCTTGGACAACAGCAGCTTGCACAGCGCGACGCGGCGCCGCTCGCCGCCGGAGAGGTTGGTGACCGACTCTTCGGGCGGCGGGCAGCGCAGTGCATCCATGGCCTGCTCGAGCTGGGAGTCGATGTCCCACGCGTTGGCGTGGTCGAGTTCCTCCTGCAGCCGGCCCATCTCCTCCATCAGGTCATCGGAGTAGTCGGTGGCCATCAATTCGGCGACCTCGTTGAACCGGTCCAGCTTGACCTTGATGTCGCCGAGGCCTTCCTCGACGTTGCCGCGGACGGTCTTCTCCTCGTTCAGCGGCGGCTCCTGCTGCAGGATGCCGACACTGGCCCCCGGCGCCAGGAAGGCGTCACCGTTGTTGGGGGTGTCCAGCCCCGCCATGATCCGCAAGACGCTCGACTTGCCGGCTCCGTTGGGGCCGACCACACCGATCTTGGCGCCCGGCAGGAAACTCAACGTGACGTCGTCGAGGATGACCTTGTCGCCGTGCGCCTTGCGGACCTTTCTCATCGTGTAGATGAATTCAGCCATGCCGCGGTGTCGCCTCCTGGTCTCGGAAAATGCTCGCCGCCCATCCTAGGGGGTGGCGTCACCCGGCTGCCGGTTGCGCTCAGGCCGTCAGCGCCATCCCGGCGCCGTCGTCGGCGGCGGCGTCGTCTGATCCGGTGTCTCCGGCGTCGGGGCCCTCGGCCTCCTCGGCGCGCGCGGCTGCGGCCGGACTGTCCGGCCCGGCGGCGATGATCCGCTCCACCCGGGCGGCGCAGCGGGCCAGATTGGGGCCGACCGCGGTCGCGCGCAGTTCCACCGCTGACCGGCGATTGCCGTCCTTGTCCTCGTATTCGCTGGTGAACACGTCCCCGACCACGATCACCGGCAATCCTTTGCTCAGCGACGCTCCCACACCGGTGACCAACCGGTCCCAGCAGGTGACCGTCATGAACAGCGAGTTGCCGGTCTCCCAGTTCCCGTCGGCGCTGCGCTTGCGCGAGTTGCTGGCCACCCGGAACTTGATCAGTTCATGCTCCCCCACCCGGCGGCGGATCGGGTCGGTGACGACGTTGCCGATGATGGTTATCGACGTTTCATACATTGTGGTTTCCTTCCTGGTTGCGGCGGAGCCGACCGGCTCGCCGGTGCTGCACCCATTGAGCCCGCCGAGCCCGACAACCAGGCCGGACCGACCGGCGGGCGCACCGGCAACTGTGGAAGAAAGACGGACTGGGGATAACGCCGCGCGGCGAGCGGCTACCCGCGCGGTTTGCCGACGCTCACCGGCGCATTCCAGTTCGAGAAGGTCATCTGCACGGCGTTGTCGGCGCCGGAGGCCAGCTCGAGCTGAACCAGGTGGTGATCGCCGGTCTCCTGGATCCACACGGTGCATGCGGTCCGTTTGTTCGCCTGCAGTTGGGGCACGATCTTCTTCGCCGCATCGGCCGACACCTCGCCGGTGACCCTTACGGTGTGCACCCCGTCGATCGTTTCACGGCCCTCGACCTCGGGATCGACGAAGTCGGTCAGCATGTCGGCCAGACCGGTGTCCGGGCTCAGGATCGTCGCCGCGTCGTAGAACTTCGCGGCGGGCCCGTAGTCGACCCACCGGCCACGCGACTGCGACACGTACAGGTCGCCGCCGAACACGACGAACTGGACATAGGCGGGCGCGCCGCGGTAGGCCATCTTGGCGTAGCCCTTCGCCGCGTCGTCGGGCTGGCGGGTCACGTCACCGTCGAGCGCGGTGATCGCCATGTTCTCGATGCTGCCGGTCACCGACAGGCTCAGGTGCACGCTTTCCACGCCGGCGGTGGCGGCGCCGGCCTCCTTGAGAATCGCCGAGGCGTCCGGAAGCGGCTCGTTGGCCTTCTTCGACGACGAGGGCGCTGCCGGCGACGACGTCGCCGGAGCCGCGGAGGTCGTCGAGGTCGTGGCGACGGATGACGACGACGGAGCCGACGGCGAGGGGCCGGATGAGCAACCGATGAGCAGGGCAGCGGCGGCGCTCACAACGGTCAGGACGGCTGGGAGCCTGCGCATGCCCGTCATCGTAGAGGGCGCCGGCCGGCGCGGGCAGGCCCTCCCGCGTCAACGAGAAGTGTGAAACCAGTTGGTATACGTTGCTTAGCGGTGGATACCAACGGCCGGTCCGGCAGCGGTGCACACACGAACCGCAGAACATGGGCACGCGACGATATCCGGGTTTCGGACCCGGCGGCCATGCAGCGGTCGATCGCGGGCACGGCTGTCGGCAATTTCATGGAGTGGTACGACTTCGGCATCTACGGCTTCCTGGCCACCACCATCGCGCAGGTGTTCTACCCCGGTGACAGCTCCAGCGCGGTGGGTCTGATCGCCACGTTCGGCACCCTGGCGGCGGCCTTCGCCGTGCGGCCGTTCGGCGGCATCGTCTTCGGTGCGCTGGGCGACCGCATCGGGCGCAAACGTGTCCTGATCATGACCGTCACGCTGATGGCGGTGGGCACCACGGTGACCGGGCTGCTGCCGTCCTACGAGACGATCGGGGTCTGGGCCCCGATCCTTCTCATCGTCACCAAGATCATGCAGGGCTTCTCCACCGGTGGCGAGTACGTGGGCGCGATGACCTACGTCAGCGAACACGCCCCCGATCGCAGCCGCGGCGCACTGACCGGGTTTCTACCGCTGGGGACGCTGAGCGGTTATGTGGTGGGCGCGGCGGTGGTGACCGGGCTGAAGACGCAACTGCCGGTCGCCGACATGCTGCACTGGGGCTGGCGGGTGCCCTTCCTGCTGGGTGTCCCGCTGGCCTTCGTCGCGCTGTACATGCGGTTGCGCATCGACGAGTCGCCGGCCTTTGAAGAGCAAGAGCAGATCAGCGAGAACCACCAGGGGCCCCGCAGCAGCGGGTGGCAGCAGTTCCGGCAGACCGTGGTGCGACAGCGCCGGGGCCTGATGATCTGCATGGGCCTGGTGCTGGCCGAGAACGTCACCAATTACATGCTCACCGGCTACCTGCCGACCTACTTCAAACAAGTCGGACGCATCAGCGGCAGTCGCGGGCTGACGATGATCGTGGTGGCACTGCTGCTGATGCTGATCGCGGTGGTGCCGTTGGCCAGGCTGTCCGACCGGATCGGCCGCAAACCGATCCTGTGGGCGGGCAGTGCCCTGCTGATCTTCGGTTCCCTGCCGGCGTTCCTGTTGATCCGCCATGGCGGAGGCTATCCGCTGCGACTGCTCGGCGTGCTGCTCATCGGCGTGATGTTGCTCTGCTTCAACAGCACCACCCCGTCGACGCTGCCTGCCCTGTTCCCCACCAAGGTGCGCTATTTCACGGTGGCGGTGGGATTCAACATCTCGGTCTCGGCTTTCGGCGGCACCACTCCCCTGGTCGCCGAGACGCTGGTGTCGGGGACCGGCAACGTGCTGGTGCCGGCCTACATCCTGATGGGCGCGGGCATCGTGGGCGCGATCACGGTGTGGTTCACCCCGGAGACGGCCGGTAAGCGCCTCCCCGGGTCGGGGCCTTCGGTGGCGACCGAACAGGAAGCCGATGCGATCGCCGAGGCCGGGCTGCGCGAGTGACGGGTCAGTGCCGGCCGAGGGCGTCGCGGCGGGCCGCCTCGGCCAGCATCGCGTTGTAAGCGGCCAGCTCGGCGTCCTCGTCGCGGTCGGCGGAACGGTCGAGTCGCTTCGCGGTCCGGCGGTCACTGCGATGCCACTGCACCAACAACGCGATCATCACCACCAGCAGGGGCAATTCTCCTCCCGCCCAAGTGATGCCACCGCCGAGGTGCTGATCTCCGGCCAGGTCGGTGTGCCACGGCAACCGCAGGCCCGCGTAGAACCACTCGCCCAGCACCTTGTGCATGCCCATCAGAAACACCCCGAAGAAGCCGTGCAGCGGCAGCGATGCGAACACCACCGCCAGCTTGGCCAGCGGTGAGATCGGCCGTGGTGTGGGATCCACGCCGATCACCACCCAATAGAAGAGGTACCCGCTGAGCAGGAAGTGCACGTTCATCGCGACGTGTCCCGCGTGGCTGCCGACGATCGAGTCGAAGATGCTGCTGAAGTACAGCCCGTAGAAGCCGGTGACGAAGATCGACGCCGCGATGATCGGGTTGGTGAGGAACCGCGAGACCCGGCTGTGCAGCGCCGCCAGCAACCATTCCCGCATGCCGGGCGGTGCGTCGCGGCCGGCGGCGGGCAGCGCCCGCAGCGCCAGCGTGGTCGGCCCGCCCAGCACCAGCAGGATCGGCACCAGCATCGACAGCAGCATGTGCACGATCATGTGCATGCTGAACATCGCCGGCATGTAGCGCCCGGTGCCCGACGAGGTGGCGATCAGCAGCGTCGCACAGCCCAGCAGCCAGGCGGTGGTGCGCCCGGCCGGCCAGGCGTCCCCGCGGCGGCGCAGCCGCAGCACCCCGGCCAGGTAGACGGCCGCCAGCACCACCGCGGCGGTGCCGAAGATCACGTCGAAGCGCCAGTCGAACAGAATCCGCGCGACGGTGGGCGGGCCGGCGAGGTCGTAGCCGATCTTGACCATGGGGATAGAGGGGTTCAGCACCGGCGGCGGGGGCGGCGGGGTGCGGCCCAACCCGACCGCGATGCCGAAGGTGACCGCGAAGACGACGGCCTCGATCAGGGCCAGCCGGATCAGCGCACGTGGTGCCTGGGGCGCGTCCGGGTTCGCCTGCAGCGCCGCCACCCCTCGGCGCCGCTGCGCGGCACCGAGGACCCCGAGGATGCACAGCGCGACGAACTTGGCCAGCACCAAGCGGCCGTATTCGGTGGTCAGCACATCGGAGGGGGCCAGCCGCACCAGCGCGTTGAGCACCCCGGACACGCCCATGGCCACAAAACACCACAGCGCCACCGCGGAGAACCGCCGCGCCGCCAGGCCGGCGTGTTCACCGCCGCGCAGCGCGTGGACCAGCAGGGCGAGCAGACCACCGGCCCACAGACCCGCCGCGACCAGGTGGATCAGCAGGCTGTTGGTGGCCAGGTCGTGTGAGCCGCCGGCCGCCGAATGCCCGGTCAAGCCCAACGGGATCAGGGTCAGCAATGAGCCGGCCAGCAGCGCCGGCGTCCAGGACCAGCGCAATACCGGCAGGCTCGCCAAGGTCAGCGCCGCGGCCAGCAGCGCCGTCCACCGCCACGCGGATGCGGTGTCGATCAGGCCGGCCAGCGACCAGGTGGTCATCGGATCGAGGAGTTCGGACAGCGGATGGCCGGAGACGTCCGAGATGGTCAGCGGGACCAGCAGCGCCGCACACACCGCCCACGTTCCCGACGCCGCCGTGCCCAGCCGCAGCGCGCGGTAGCCGGCGGCGTCGAGCACGCCGCTGGATTGCGGGGGCACCAGAAACGCGGCGAGCAGAAACGAACCCACCGCCAGCACCGCGGAGATCTCACCGGCGGCCCGCACGAACGGCAGGCCCAACGTGGTCACCGGGCCGGGGTCGGGCAGACCGGTCGCGGTCAGCGCATCGGCCAACGACAGCGCGGCGAGCCCCGCGGCGGTACAACCCGCCAGAACCGCCACCCCGACCAGCACCGGCAGATAACTGGCCGAGCGGGGGCGGGTCGCCACAATCGCCGTCATGGCCCCCAGCGTATGGCGCGCGCCTGAATCGGTGCATATCGAGGCACCGCCGCGCTACCCCTCGCCGCGAGCCCGCCGAATCCGCCGTGCCTCGGCATCTCTGGCGAAGAACTCCCGGCGGGCGATCCGGCCGATGTGGTCGGAATCCTTCAGGATGCGTCGCAGTTCGGAGCGGAACGCCCTGCGGCGTTCCGCCAGATCCGGTGCGTCCTGCAGCAGCTGCTGATCGGCGACCACCTGGCGTGCGGTGGCGAACAACAGGGTGGACACCGACTCGCTGCTGCGGATCCGCCCCTGCGCCACGTATTGGCGGCCCACACCCAGTGCCAACTGGGTGAGCTCCTTCTCCCCGATGTCGGCCGGCGCATCGCAGAGCACGTCGGCGACGATCTCGTAGGCCTCGAAAAACACCCGCAACATGACGTCGGACATCACGGGTTTCTTCTCCGACAAGATCCCGTCGATCTCGGCGCCACCGGCGGCGACGCGGACCTCCCAGTCGGGGAACCAGGACATCTCCTCGGCGATGTTCTCGCGGAACGCGGCCGAGTCGGCGAAATAGAAGTCGAACTTGAGCAGATCGCGCAACCGCATCGCCTGGTTCCAGAACGCGTCGAGCCGGTCGCCTTCGCCGCGGCCGGCATGGGCCAGCGCCAACTCGACGATCGAGGTCTCCAGGAAGGCGTGGATCACCGAGTTGCGGTAGAACGATGCGGCGTGTTCGTCCTCGGGGGCGATCCGCCACACCGGCTCCCGCCCGCCGTCGACCCGAGTGACCGGATGGCCGTTGGACAGCGCGTCCACCGCCGCCCGCACCCCGTCCCGGCTGCGCAGCCGCAGCGCGCTGGTGGAGATCGGGGTCTGCTTGCGTTCCAGGTAGTCCAGACCCTCCTGCAGCGAGTGGTGGATCTGCGCCAACGTCAGTGCCAGCCCGTGGGTGGTCAGCAGCAGCGCCGACACCATGCCCGTCGCACTGATCGGGGTGACGCGCTGTATCCGCCATGCCACCTCGATGGCCATCTTCTGCATGGCCAGCCGCTTGGCGTCCGGGTCGCTCGCGGTGGGTCCGTCGCGCGAACCCAGGTACTGGCGCATCGAGACGGCCTCGGGGAAACGCACGTAGATCTTGCCGTAGTTGCGTTCGCCCTGCGCCTTGATGAACCGGTACAGCCAGCGGACTCCCTCCGGTGTCTTCTCCCCGCCGCGGGCGTAGGCGGCGTATTCGGCCGTCTCGTGCAGTTGGTCGAAACTGATCGAAACACCCTGCAGCAGAACATCTTCGGTGCGGTCATCCAGGTAGGCGTCGGCGACATAGGTCATCAGCCCAAGCTTGGGAGGCAGCATCTTGCCGGTACGCGACCGGGTTCCCTCGATGGACCAGCTCAGGTTGAACCGCTTCTCCATCACGTAGCCGACGTACTCCTTGAGCACGTACTTGTAGAGCGGGTTGTTGCCGATGGCGCGCCGGATGAAGATGACTCCGGAGCGGCGCAGCAACGGTCCCATCAGGCCGAACGACAGATTGATCCCGGCGAACACGTGCACCGGCGGCAGGCGATTCTCCTGCATGGCCACCGGCATGACCGCGCCGTCGATATAGGACCGGTGAGAGAACAGCAGCACCGCGGGATGGCTTTCCAGCGCAGTGCGCAGAGCGGCGACCTGGTACTCGTCGTAGTCGATCTCGGGGTCGAAGCCGCGGCTGAGCATCTTGGTCAGTACGCCGACCAGGTCGACCGAGACCCGACTCCAGCCGGTGGACAGTTCGTCGAGCATCTTGCCGGCCTCGTCGAGCGTGGCGCCCGGAATGTCCTTGAGTCCGTCACGAAATCGGCTGGACGCCAAGATCTCCGGCTTGACCAGCCGCGGCGACTTGTACTGCGGCCCCAGGATCCGGTATTCGGCGCGCTCCAGAGCCAGCACCGCCCGGCGGGTGACGAAGTGCGCGAAGTCCCGCGGGTTGTCGCCGACGGTGTTCTGGCTCCACTGCTGACGCAATTCGGCGACGCTGGCCGGCTCACCGGCCACCACCCGAGCCAGTGACGATTCGGTGCGCACGATGCGCCGCTGCTGACGCTCACTGGGCCGGTAGGGATTCCAGCCGGGCAGCAGCGCGATGACCCGCGACAGCGCCGAGGCCCCGGCACGCGGCATCCAGAACACCCGAACCGGCAGGATGGATCGCTGTTCGTCGCGTTCGAGCTGCCCGACCAACCGGGCCATCACCGCGGGCGGCCGGTCCGTCGGGTCGATCTGCAACAGTTCGGTGCGGGCGTCGGGTTGCGCGTCGCGATGCCGGTCCAGCCACTCCTGGACCAGATCACCCTCCACCGGCGTCGACACGAACGCCAGCACCAGCGTGTCGCCGGTGTGGTTGGACCCAGAGGAGCCAGCGGAGTCGGTGGCCGGTGACGTCGTCACTGCCCCCCTTTCGGGCCTGCGCTACGCGGCGCGGCCGGGGTCTTCTTGGACGGCGCCTTCTTGGCCTGGGTCTTCTTCGCCGTCTTTGTGGCGGGAGGTTTCGCGGCCGACTTCGGCGACCACGCCGGCAGCTCATCGGCCGGCCAGTCGGCCAGCGTGTCCAGGTAGAGCTGGCGAACCTCCTCGATCCGATCGGCCAGGTTGGCGACCGTCCAATCGTCGACCGAGATCGCCGGGAACACCGCCACATCGACGGTGCCGGGGTTGGCGCTCATCGAGTCCCGGGCGGCGACCACTTCGGCGTTGCGGATCACGATCGGCACGATCGGGATCCCGGCGGCCATCGCGATCCGGAACGGCCCCTTCTTGAACGGTCCCACCCCGGTGGTGTCGACGCGGGTGCCCTCCGGGGCGATCACCACCGACAGTCCCCGTTTGGCGCGTTCTTCGACCTGGTGCAGCGACTCCACCGCAGACGCCGCGTCGTCCCGGTCGATGAACACCATCTCGGTCAGCTTTCCCAGCGGCCCGGCGATCGGGTCGCGCTCCAACTCCCGCTTGCCCACGCTGACCCAGTTGTCGCGCACCAACGATGCGGTGATGACCGGGTCGACCTGGTTGCGGTGATTGAAGATGAACACCGCCGGACGGGTTGCGGTCAGGTTCTCCTTGCCGATCACGTTGAGCCGCACACCATTGAGGCTCAACAGCAGATGCGGGAAGTACGCCGTGAAGAAGTTGACGCCGCGACGCCGGCTACCGCTCAGCAAACCCAGCCCGATCGCGCCGGCGCCCACCGGAAGCATCGACCCCAGTCCGGCCAGGTTCCGCAACTGGCCGAGGACGCCGCCGCCGCGGCTGCTGAATCGCAGAATCGGCCAGCCCCGTTTGCGGGCGACCGAGGCCATCTTGCCCTCGGGGTTGGTCGGGCGGGGGTTGCCGACCAGATGCATCAATGCGACGTCCTCGTCGCCGTCGGCGTAGAAGTAACTGTCCTGTAGGTCGATGTCGTGCTCGGCGGCGAACTTCTGCACCGCGGCCGCCTTACCGGGCCCCCAGAGGATCGGTTCGGTCACCTCTCCGGTGAGCACGCCGTTCTCGTCGGTCACGAACGCGTTGGTGAGCGTGTTGGTGATGCCGAGGAAACGGGCGACCGGGTCGACCTGGATGGTCAGCGCCGAAGAGCTCAGCACCACGGTGTGCCCGCGCGCCTGGTGCGCCCGCACCAGCTCGCGCATCTCCGGGTAGATCCGCCCGGCGATCTTCTGGATGAACAACCGTTCGCCGATCTCGTCGAGGTCACTGATCGAACGGCCCCGCAACGCCGAGGACGCCTTGGTGATGAGCTCTTCGAATTCGATGCGCCCGAGTTGGTGGTTGAGCCCGGCCTGGATCATGCCGAACAACTCCCCCAACCCCATGTCGCGGCTGCGGACTCGCTCCCGGGTCAGGATGACGGCCGTGAAACCTGCCACCAACGTGCCGTCCAGGTCGAAGAATGCCCCGATCTTGGGGCCGGGCGGGCTGGCGGCGATCTCGGCCACCGAGCCCGGCAGTCGCATGTCACGCGGCGGCGGCGACTTCGTGTCGTCGGTCATGATTGCGGACCCGGATCGAAGGACGCCGCCACACAGCGCGGCGCCGGGTCACCGGCGAGCGCCAACACCTCGTCGAATCCCTGCACCAGGCAGGTGCCGAACAGCTTCTCGTCGCGCACCGCGGCCCGGTCGTAGCGGGCCGTGATGGTGCACTCACCGCCGCGCGAGATCAACACCACCATCATCGCCACGCCGGGAAGCGGGCCGATTCCGTAGTGCCGCAGCACTTTCGCGCCGGCGATGTAGGTGTCACCGGGGTAGAACGCCACGTTGCTGGCCTGCACGTCGGCCCCGACGACGGTTTCGGTCATCTTCTCCAGGACCGGACTCGGGACAACGCTCAGCAGCGGCGCGATGGAACCGATCACATCCATCGCGGGCTCTTCACGGCGCTGCGTCATCTGGGCCCGGATCCGCTTCATCCGCTCCACCGGGTCGGCGACGCCGACCGGAGCGGCCAGGTTCACCCCGGTGAACCGGTTACCGCCGGCCGGATCGGCCTCGGCGCGCAGGTTCACCGGAATCGCCATCGGCAGGGTCGCGATCGGCACACCCAGCGCCCGGTGATAACGCCCCAGCGCCCCGGACAGCGCGGCCAGGTAGGCGTCGTTGATCGACCCGCCGCCGGCCTTGGCGGCCCGGTGCAGATCCGACAGCCGGATGTCGAGCGCCTGGGTGCGGCTGGAAAGGCTGCGCCGCCGCAGCAGCGGCGAGGGTTCGGCCGCCTGGCTCATCACCCGCGCCCCCGACCGGGCGTAGCCGATCACCCCGGCCACCGCCGACAACGGGTCGCGCACCGTGCGGGTCGCCATCGACAGCATCCCGACCAGCGCATCGCGGGTGCCGCCGAGCAGCGCGGCCGGAAGGTGGTTGATGCCGTCGCGCATCAGGTCGTTCGACGACAGGTCCTGGGGCACCGGTTGCGGCGGCATCGACCGCGCCGGCGGGTCGCGTTCCAGGTCGTAGATCTGCCCGAACATCGCGGCGCCGCCGACGCCGTCGGTGACCGCGTGGCTCAGGTGCAGCAAGGTGGCGGCCCGCCCCCCGGCCAGCCCCTCCACCAGCGTCGCCGCCCACAGCGGGCGCTGAATGTCCAGCGGCGACTGCAGGCTCACCTCGGCCAGGTCGAGCACCTCGCGCAGCCCGCCGGGCTCGGGAACCCGAAGCCGCCGCACGTGGAAGTCCAGATTGAAGTCGGGGTCGACCACCCAGCGCGGCGCCGCGGTCGGCAGCGTGGGGACCACCACCTTCTGGCGCAGCCGCAGCACCCGCCGCGAGACGTTCTCGAACAGGCTCCGGAACCGATCCCAGTCCGGGGTGGTGTCGAGCAGCTCCAAGCCCATGATCCCCGAACGGGTGCGCGGATTGGCCTCACCGCGGTGCAACAGGTAATCGACGGCGCCGAGTTCGGTGGGCAGGCCCGCGGCGTCGACCAGGTCACCCACGTGCGGTTCCCGACACCGGTTCGCCGCCGCCCGGGCCGAACCGGCGCCCCGACGCTGCGACCACCACGTTCCCCTCCTGACTCACACTCTTCACGAGCACCATTCAACGCTAATTGTTTGCCCATGGCGACGGGTGCCGATTGTCCAGATCGGGCCCTCGGTCGGCAAAACGAAACACTCTGTTGGCCCGCTGAATTGGAAATGGCACCGGGCGGCATTGCTCAGTCGCCGCCGATCCGCTGCCACCAGCCGATAAACTGGTTTGCATTGCCCCCGTAGCTCAGGTGGATAGAGCACATGACTTCTAATCTTGTGGTCGCAGGTTCGAGTCCTGCCGGGGGCGCAGCACCGAGGCGCAGCGCCGGGCACGGCGTCGCGTGACATTCTGCCGAAGAACGGCAAAGATACCGGGTAAACCGGGAAAGGTTGGGCAATGAGCCACGAACGCACGATCATCCTCTACACCGTCTTCATGATCGCGCTGGTGGTGGCGTCGGCCGTGATCATCGCGTGGGTCGCCTGACCGGTTCGAGTACCGTCATCGTCGATGACACCTACTGACCTCGTCCTGTTCAGCGTCACTGACCGGGTAGCGCTGATCACCGTCAACGATCCCGACCGCCGCAACGCGGTCACCGCCACGATGTCGGCGCAACTGCGGGCTGCCGTGGAGCGGGCCGAAGCCGACTCCGGCGTGCACGCGGTGATCGTCACCGGCGCGGGCCGGGCGTTCTGCGCCGGCGCCGACCTCTCGGCCCTCGGCGCCGCCACCGAGGACGGACTGTTGGCGCTCTACGACGGATTCATGGCGGTCGCGCAGTGTGCGCTGCCCACCATCGCCGCGGTCAACGGCGCCGCCGTGGGTGCCGGGTTGAACCTGGCATTGGCGGCCGACCTGCGGATCGCCGGCCAAGCGGCTTTGTTCGACGCCCGGTTCCAGCAACTGGGTCTGCACCCCGGCGGGGGCGCCACCTGGATGCTGCACCGGGCGGTCGGGCCCCAGGTGGCCCGGGCCGCGCTGCTGTTCGGCATGCGTTTCGACGCCGAGGCCGCGCTGCGTCACGGGTTGGCTCTGCAGGTCGCCGACGATCCGGTCGCCGCGGCCATGACGCTGGCCGCCGGGCCCGCGTCGGCACCGCGAGACGTCGTGTTGGCCACCAAGGCCACGATGCGCACGACTGCCAGTCCGGGCGCGGTCGAAGGCGAGCAACACGAGTTCGCCAAGCGCACCGAGCTGGGCCCACAGGCGGCGACCGTCGAGTCACCGGAGTTCGCGTCGCGGCTGGCCGCAGCGCGGCGCAGATAACCCGCCCGGCTACAGGTCCAACAGCGCGGTGTCGGGATGCTCGATCAGATCCCGTAGCGCACAGAGGAACTCGGCGACCTGCGCGCCGTCGGCGATCCGATGGTCGAAGGCACACGTCAGTGTCATCTGCGGGCGCACGGCGACGGTGTCGCCGAGGGCCACCGGCCGCGGTTTGAGCGAACCCATGCCCAGGATCGCCGCCTCCGGGTAGTTGATCACCGGCACCCCGTCGTCGAGGCCCAGGGCGCCGAAGTTGGAGACCGTGAACGTCGAACCCTGCAACTCGGCGGGTTTGAGGCTGCCGGCCCGGGCGTCGGCGATCAGCCGGGCCACACAGTCGGCCAGCTCTCGGGTGGTCTTGCGCTGCGCGTCGAACACCACCGGCACCAACAGGCCGCGGGGGGCGGCCACCCCGACACCGAGGTGTATCGCACGGTGGGTGCGCACCCGCGGGCCCTCCGGCGCCTCGACCCAGGTCGCGTTGAGCACCGGGTGTCGCGTCAGGGCGATGACCAACAGCCGCAGCGTCAGCACGAACGGCGTGATCGCAGCCCCGTCCGGGCCGGCGGCAAGACGGTCCCGCAGCTGCACGAGGTTGGCGCAGTCCACCTGCACGCTGCCGTGGGCGTCGGGAATTCTGCTGCGCGACAGTGTCATCCGTTCGGCCATCGCCGCCTGCACGGCGCTCGGCGCCCGCAGCTCCTCGCCACCGGCGGCCGCGAGCACACCGTCGGTGGTGATCACACCGCTCGGGCCCGGAGGGACACCGCTGAGGTCGACGCCCAGCTCGGCGGCGAGCTTGCGGGCGCCCGGCTTGGCTTTGGGCCGTCCGGTGGTGGCGCAGGTGCGCCGGCTGCTGTCGAAGGTGTCGTCGGCGCCGTAACCCACCAGCACCGGCGTACGCCCGGCCGGGGCGGCTTCAGCGGGCCCGGAACCCTCGGCCGTGCCGGTGTCGATGCGCACCAGCGGCGCCCCGACCGCGAGCACGTCGCCCTGTGCCCCGCCGAGTTCGGCGACCCGGCCGGCGTAGGGGCTGGGGATCTCCACTTCGGCTTTGGCCGTCTCCACCGTGCACAACACCTGGTTGAGCTCCACCTGGTCGCCGACGGCGACGTTCCAGCTGGTCACCGTCACCTCTTCGAGCCCCTCACCGAGGTCGGGGACCGCGAAGGTCTTCGGTTCGGCGCTCACGGCAGCTCCAGGACCCGCTGGACGCTGTCGAGCAGCCGGTCGGGACCTGGCAGCCAGAGCCGTTCCAGCCGGGCCGGCGGATACGGTGTGTCGAATCCGGTGACCCGCAATACCGGCGCCTCCAGCTCGTAGAACAGCTCCTCGGAGATGCGTGCGGCCAGTTCGGCTCCGTAGCCGAGGTTTCGTGGACCCTCGTGCAGCACCACGCAACGCCCGGTGCGGCGGACGGATTCGGTGACGGCGTCGAAGTCGAGCGGGACCAGGGAGCGCAGGTCGACCACCTCCAAGCTCCAGCCGTGTTGTTGGGCACCGATTTCGGCTGCCGCCAGCGCGGTGGCCACCCCGCCGCCGTAGGTCAGCACGGTGGCGTCGGTGCCCGGCCGGCGCACTGCGGCGCGTCCGATGCCCGGCTGCGGGCGGGTGGTGTCCACCGGCCCGCGGGACCAGTACCGCCGCTTGGGCTCCAGGAACATCACCGGATCGGGTGCGGCGACGGCGTGCCGCAGCAGCCAGTAGGCATCCGACGGATCGGCGGGGACAACCACTTTCAGCCCGGCGGTGTGTGCCCAGTATGTTTCGGTGGATTCCGAATGGTGTTCGGCCGCACCGATTCCGCCGAATGACGGTATCCGCACGGTGACCGGCATCGACATCTCGCCGCGGGTCCGGGTCCGGTACTTCGCCAGGTGGCTGACCACCTGATCGAGGGCCGGGTAGCTGAATCCGTCGAACTGGATCTCCGGGACCGGGACGAAGCCGCGCATCGCCAGCCCGATGGCGATGCCGATCACCGCGGACTCGGCCAGCGGCGTATCGAAACAGCGTTGCTCACCAAAGGTCTCGGCCAGCCCCTCGGTCACCCGGAACACACCGCCCTGCACGCCGACGTCGGTCCCGAACACCAGCACCTTGGGCTCGGCGTCCATCGCGTCCCGCAGCGCCCGGTTGAGCGCCTGCACCATGGTCAGCTGCTCGGTGGCCGAGTTGGGCCCTCCCGAGCCCACGGCCGAGGCCGGGTTCGGCGAGCGGGTCGGCGGTTCGAGGATCTGGGTCATCAGCGCTCCCTGTCCAGCTCGACGCGCAGCGCGCGGCGCTGCTGCTGCAGTTCCGGGGTGATGTCGGCGTAGACGGCGGTGAAGACCTCGTCGACGTCGAAATCGGCTGCGCCGACCGTGGCGTCGCGCAATTCGGTGCGCAGCCGCTGCGCCCGGGCGGCGACCCGGTCCTCGAGGCGCTGCGTCCAGACGCCGATGTTGCGCAGGTAGGCGCGGTAGCGCGGGATCGGGTCGAGCGCAGTCCACCGCTCGAGCTCGGCACTGCTGCGGTAGCGGGTCGGATCATCGGAGGTGGTGTGCGGGCCGAGCCGGTAGGTGACGGCCTCGATCATGCTCGGCCCGCCGCCGGTCCGGGCCCGCTCGGCTGCCTCGGCCATCACCGCGTAGCAGGCCAGCACGTCGTTGCCGTCCACCCGGATTCCCGGCATCCCGTAGCCGATCGCCTTGTGCGCCAGCGACGGCGCGGCGGTCTGTCGGTGCAGCGGCACCGAGATCGCCCACTGGTTGTTCTGCACGTAGAACACGCACGGCACCGCGAACACCGCGGCGAAGTTCAGCGCTTCATGGACGTCGCCCTCGCTGGTGGCGCCGTCACCGACGAACGCGACGGTGACGGAATCCTCGCCGAGGCGTTGCGCGCCCATCGCCGCGCCCACCGCGTGCAGCGCCTGGGTGCCGATCGGGACCGCGATCGGCGCACAGCATTTCGCGGTGAACTCCAGCCCGCCGTTCCACGTTCCGCGCCAGGCGGCCGCCAGGTTCCACGCTGGGATACCGCGGGTGATGAACACCCCCAGCTCGCGGTACTGCGGGAACAGCCAGTCGGTCTTGCGCAGGCAGGCGGCGGCACCGACCTGGGCCGCCTCCTGGCCGCGACAGGAGGCGTACAACGCCAGCTCGCCTTGGCGCTGCAGGTTGACCAGTTCGGTATCGAACTCGCGGGTGAGCACCATCAACTCGTAGAGCCAGCCCAGGGTCTCCTCGGGCAGCTCCCGGCTGTAGCGATTCTCGGCGGTCGGCGCACCGTCCGGCCCGACGAGCTGCACAGGTTCAAGGGCGACCTCGGGACCGGTAATGCCTGGCAGCTGGCCCATGCGAGCCTCCTTGTGACGCTGCTCCCATTATGCCAGCGACCACGCGCTGACCCGGGTTTGCGCGCGCGGCGGCGGCGTCGTGTCGGGCGCTAGCCGGAGACGTCGAAGATGCCGTGCGCCCCGTTCTCGGCGTGCCGCATGTCGTGATCCATGAACGGGTAGTGACCCGCCTCGGGGAAGGTCAGTTCGACGAAACCGCCTTGGGCGGGCGCCAGGTCGAGGGCCTGGGAGCCGCCGGAACCGCCGGGCTCGTGCAGCAGCCAGGCGCCCTCTTTGTAGACGGTGTCGAACTGCGTGCCGACGACGTGGAAGGCGATCGAGTCGCCGGGGCCGGCGTTGACCACCCACACCCGCACCCGCTCGCCGGTGTGCGCCGGCAGCGGGGCGTGCATGTACTGGGCCGCCGTGCCGTTGAACATCCAGCCGTCGGGCTGTCCGGCGCGGATCGCCGTGGTCTTGGCGTCGGCGTCGGGCGCTCCGGCATAGAGTTGCGCGCCGACCAGGGCGTATTCCCGGTCCACGGCCGGCAGTCCGGGTGGGTCGATGATCACCGCGCCGTACATGCCGTTGGCGATATGCAGCGTCATCGGAGGTGTACTGCAGTGATACAGCCAGGCGCCGGCCCGCCGCGCGGTGAACCGGTAGACCAGCCGCTCCCCCGGCTCCAGCGTGCGCATCGGTTGGTCCGGCGCCAGCGCCCCGGCGTGAAAGTCGATGCCGTGACCCATGGTCGCGTCATTGATCAGGGTGATCTCGAAGATGTCCCCGACCCGGCCGTGCAGGATCGGGGCCGGCTCCACACCACCGAAGGTCCAGCGGATCTCACGGAGCCCCGGCGCGACCTCCAGCTCCCGGTCCACGGCGCGCAGTTCCACCCGATGCAGGCCCGGCGTGGCCGGAGCCAGCACCGCGTCGTACGGCGTCCAGCCCGGCGACGGATCGGCGGCCAGGTTCAGGGTGGCCGGTGCCGGGGATCCCCCGCCCGGGCCGCCGCCGCTGTGCTCGTGGCGGGGAACGCCGCCGACGGCACGGATCGTCATCGTCATCCCGGCGGCCCGGTGGCCGGGTACGTCGCACCAGACGTCGCGGTCCTGGCGGACCACCCCGAGATCGAGCACCGCGGTCTGGCCGCGGCTCAGCCGCGGGGTGTGCTCGCCGGTGTCGACGTGCAGGTCGTGCGGCAGTCCGTCGACGTTGGTGACCCGCAGCACCAGCCGTGTTCCGGCCGGCACGTCCAGCACGTCGGGCGAGAAGCGCATGTTGTTCAGCGTGACGTCGACGGTGCGTGCTTCGCCAGCGATTCCGGCAGCTGCCGACGGCGCCGGGGCGCCCATCCCCAGCGCCAGGGCCGAGGCGACCCCGACCGCTGCGGCCAGGCCAACAGCCCCGGTCACCGCACCCGAATGCGGCTTGATCGCCTCGATGTCGATCGGGCCGCGCAGCGCCACCGGTAAGGCAAGCCGCAGCGCCAGCAGCAGGAAACTGCCGACCGCGACGGCGGCCAGCACCCAGCCGATCACCGGCAGCGGTCCCTGCCACGGCCCGGCCACCAGCGGCACGGCGACGTTGATCGCCCCCACCCGCGCCTGCCAGCCCTGGTCCAGATACGCGATGACCGCCTTGCGGACCGGCGGGCCGTTGGCCACCAGGATCGGCAGCAGCTGACTCAGCGCACCGAGCAGGATCTGCGCGACGAAGCCCACCGCCAGCAGGGGCAGCAGGGTGTGCTCCACGAACGCCGGCAACACATCGACGGAGCGCGCCGCGATCAGCGCGACCACCTCGATCACGACGGCCACCCCGAGCCAGCCGGCCGCACCGACCAGCATCCAGGCCGCAGGCCCGGTGAAGCTTCGTCCCGGCCACAATCCGGCGATCGCCAGTACGACTCCAACCGCGTAGCCGGCCAAGCCTGCCGCGGCCAGCCACCAACTGCCGGCGAGTAGGCCCACGGTGGCGACGGCCAACCCGACGGTCAGGGTCGGCAGCGCACGACGGGCCATCGCGAAGCTGCGCGGGGTGATCTTCTCCCGGATCGTGGTGGGCCACAGCGTGAAAAGCGTGCCCACCACGGTCAGCCCGATCCAGCCGTAAAGCATCACATGCACGTGCGTCGTCCACAGCCGCGCATACCACCGTGCAATGCCGAACGCCATCGCCGCACCGGTCGCCGATCCGGCCAGCAGGGCCACCACGGCGGCCAGATAGAAACCGACAAGGTAGTCGAAACGCGCCGAGAGCGCGCGCTTCTTCATCGCGATCAACTCGGCGCCGTGGGCGAGGCCGACCACGGCCACCACGGCGCCGCCGATACCGGTCAGCACCTCGGCGTTCCACGCGACACCGGACAGGGCCGCGACGACGCCGACATTGAGCAGGGTCAGCTTGACCACGAGATGCCAGTGCGGCGGGTCGGGAACCCGGCACAGCGTCGTGGTGAAGTGTCCCGACCAGATCACGATCGCGTTGGTTGCCGCGCCGAGCAGCAGCGCGTGCACCGGCAGCCAGATCGGGTGCGAAATGGCATTGTGCCCGATGAGCAGCGCGACCGAGACCGCCAGCCAGCCCAGCACCACGATATTGGCGCCCAGGAACACCGGCCCGCGCGGTCCGCCGCGGCGGCGGGGCTTGGCGACCGGCGCCGGGGGTGGTGGCGACCCCAACTGAATCATGATCGCCAGGCTACGGTGGGCGCGTCACCAGGGGTAAGAGACCTTAGGCATCGAAGACGAATCGGTTTCGGTAGTCGCGCAGGCGGGTGGCGATCTCGTCGGGATCCAGCCCCAGGTCGGCCGGGCGGTAATCCACCGCGCCGTAGCGCCCACGTGGATGGTCGCTACGGAACTGCGACATCGCTTCGCGGGCCCGGGTATCGAGCGACTGACCGGCAAGCTCGTAGATGGCGGCAACGGTGCCGTCCTCGTCGGCCATGAAGTCTTCGAAGCGCACGTCGACCGACTGCCCCGACGGCAGCACATCACGGTCGCGCAGGCATCCGGTGAGCAGGTCGTCGGCCCGGTCGAGCCAGTACGCCGAGATCTTGACCGGGTCGGGGTGGTCGCAGGCCATCCGCGCCGCATAGCTGATCATGGTGGCCATCGACTGCGTCACCTCGACCGGATCCCGATGGGTGACAACGAAAGTCGCATCCGGGAAGGTGGCATACAGCGCCGGGAACTGCTCGAGGTGCTGGGGGGATTTGAGCACCCAGCGGGTCCCGCCGCGCAGCCATTGCAGCGCCTGCAGGGTGCGTTTGAGGTAGGCGTACGACGGCGTCTGGTCGTGCGCTTTGTAGTGCGCCGCGAAACTCGGCAGGTAGTAGCTGCATTCGAAGAGCATTCCCGAGATGTCGTTGGCCAACAGCTGGATTTCTTCGTGCGCGTGGTCGACGGTCATGTCGTGCATGCGCTTGAACTCGGGCATCGAGGTGTTGATCAGGTCCAACCCGACGGCGCAGCGGTCACGTCTGGCCTGCGGATCGGGTTCGCCCGGGGTGGCGACCGGCTCCATGCTCTCCCAGTAGGGCAGGTACCGCAGCGCCGGGTCGGCGGCGATCAGGTTGTGCAGATGTGTGGTCCCGGTGCGCGGCAGCCCGCAGATGATGATCGGCCGCTCGATCTCGACATCGTCGATCTCGGGGTGGGTCGCGATCAGGTCTTCCAGCCGCAGCCGGTTGGCCAGATGGCCGACCAATTGCTCGAACGCCATCATCCGTCCGACCCCGGACAGGTCGGCCTCGTCGGCAAACGACCCGCACAGGACGTCCAGGCGTTCCCGAAATCCGTTGTCGCCCCAGTTGTTCAGGCCGGTGCGCTCGGCGGCGGCCTGCAGCAGCATCTCCGGTGTCAGCCGCAGCGCGGCACCGTAACCGGCCAAGCCGTCGCGCATCGGGACGGCGGCTGCGGGATAGATCGGATTGGCGAGATCGTCGAGCCGGATCGCGCCCGGACGAGCGGCGGGGGCGCTCACGACGCCAGCTCTGCGACGTCGACGACGCGGCAGTTCAGCGGGTCCGGGGTGACTTCCGGCAGGAACCAGCGCAGCCAGATCAGGCCTTTGGCCCGGCCCGCGGTCGACACCCAGTTCGGATGCCCGGGATCGGTGTCGCTGATCACGATCTGCCACGACCCGTCCGGCCGATAGCTGACCTGCGCGCCATTGATGGTGACCCGTTCGCGGGTGTAGTCGTAGGTGTGCAGGAACGGATTCCACAGGCACAGGTTCCAGAACACGCACTCCGGGGAGGTGCCCTCGATGAGCAGTGCCTGGCCCGGTTGCAGTTCGTAGGCCCCCATCGAGTAGGCGGCGTCACCGGCGGCCCAGCCGACGGTGCGGCTCGGCACCGGGTAGGGGTCCTGCAGGGCGTTGGCCGGTAGCCGCACGGGCACCATGGCGGCCTGCTCGCGGATCCAGGTCCGTGCCGCGCGCATCCGCCGGCTCAGGTCGGCTCGGGTGTCGACACGGCGCGGGGTGTCGTCGAGCGCTTCGATACGCCACTGCACCCGCCGATCGGTGCCGGGCTCGGTGAGATAGTCGCGGGTCAGGATGAACACGGCGTCGGGCTCGAGTTTGAGCCAGTTGCCCTGCTGCTGTTGCGCACTGATGACGAATTCGAAGTTGCCGTGCGCGTCGCAGCCCAGGTCGCGGTCGTTGATCGTGTCGATAATGCGGTCGCTGTAGCGGCCGTCGTCGGGGCCGCCGTAGACGGTCATGGACAGATAGACCGAATCGCCGCGGTTGCCCGTCACCCGGTAGCTGCGGCTCGGGTCGATCGGCGCCAGCTGGTAGAAGGCATCCGAATTGTCGCCGCCCCACTTCAGGTACGGCCCGATCACGTCCACCAGGATGGGCTTGTCGGAGTCCCCCCAGATATAGGCCTCGGCGGCGACCCGCAGCAGGCTCAACGCCCACCGGTAGCCGTCGAGGATGTCGGCCTCCTCGAGAGGCGGATCGGCGGTCAGCAGGCGCTGCTCGACGGCGCGGACCTCGTCGAGCAGGTCACCGAAGGCCTGGGACAGCTCGGGGAGTTCGTCATTCATCGCAATTCTCCTTCGTTGTCAATCCCCGCAGCACCAGGGAGCACAGCCGGTCGGCGGCTCCGTCGAGCGAGTCGGGCGCCAGAACCTGGGCGATGTAAAAGCTGGTGCCCACCAACGCGTCATACGCGATCTCG
Source organism: Mycolicibacter terrae (assembly GCF_010727125.1). Taxonomy (NCBI): domain Bacteria; kingdom Bacillati; phylum Actinomycetota; class Actinomycetes; order Mycobacteriales; family Mycobacteriaceae; genus Mycobacterium; species Mycobacterium terrae. The sequence continues at coordinate 2,871,882 of NZ_AP022564.1, forward strand.
ACATCGACGTCGGGGGCCAGTACGCCTTGGTCGACGCCGGCTCGGATCAGCGCCCCGAACGCGGCGCGGGTGTTCTCGTCGAGCAGCTGTTGGGTGCGGATGAACAATTCGGGGTCGCGGTGGCGATCGGCCAGGATGCCCAGTGCCGCGGCGGCCACCTCCGGTGAGCGCCAGAAGTCGAACACCCGGGCGACGAATCGGCGAAGGTCGGCTTCGAAGTCGCCCGAGCTGGTCAGCACGTCGCCGACCTCGGCGGCAAAGACCGCGTCGAATACCAGGTGGGTCTTCGACGGCCAGCGCCGGTAGACGGTCGGCCGGCTGACGTCGGCCTCCCGCGCGATCGCCTCGATGGAGACCTGGTCATAGCCGTCGCGAGCCAGCAGCCGGCGGGCGGCCTCGGTGATCGCCTGCTCGGTGCGCGGATTGCGTGGGCGCCCGCGGCCGGTCGGGGCGGATTCCGAATCGGCTGTCATCGCGCGTGTGTTGGCCATCGACTCACGAGCCAAATATTTACATTACGTAACGTAAATAGTCAATGGTTTCGGCGCGGTCGTCCCAGGGGATCTCTCAGAACGCGTAGCGGTGGTACTGCGACATGTTCGCCGCCGCCGGAACCAGCGACATCGCCTTGCCCAGCGCGCGGTAGCGACGCGGCAGCCGCGCGAAGCTGTCCGACTCGAACCAGCGCTGCCATTGCAGCAGCCGGGTACCCGACACGGCGGAAAGGATGTCGTCGGGTCCGTTGATCGCCCAGTGCAGCTTCGCGCCGGAGCGGCGCACCACGGCGTTGGACCACTGCGACTTGATCCCCAGCCAGTTGAAGGCGTCGAACTGCAGCTCCCCCCTCGGGGCATGCTCGACGACGCGGCGCAGTAACGCCACCCCGTCCGATTCGGTGAGGTACATGGTCAGGCCTTCGCCGAGCATCAATGTCGGTCGGCCGGTGGGGATTTCGGCGAACCATGCCGGGTCGGTGACCGACGCCGCCAGCACATGGTTGTGCTCCCGCTCGGGCAGTAGCCGCCGGCGCAGCGCAGCCACGTCCGGATAGTCGATGTCATACCAGTCGACTCCAGGGCCTGGAGCAAGCCGGAAGTATCGGGCGTCAAGCCCGCAGCCCAGGTGCAGCACCACGGCGTCGGGGTTGGCCGCCAGGAAATTGCCTGCCCAGCCGTCGAAGTGCGCCGAACGGGTGGTCACCGACGGTGATCGCGCCACGGTGATGGAGGTGCTGCTCCAGTCGTAGTCGATGTGCTCGACCACTTCCTTGGCGAAGCGATCCCCCAGGATCGGTTCGGGTAGATCGGCGTCCAGCGCCTTGGCGTACAGCGTCGCGAGCATGGTCTGCGGGGCGCCGCGCAGATCCACCCGCGCCTTGTCGGAGGTCATGGACTCCGAGGCTAGCGGCCCCACCGGCCGGGCGGACCGAACTGAACGCCGCCCGGTGTGGTGTTCAGTCCTTCGCCGTTACCCACTGCCGTTCAACGGCTTTGACCAGTGCCATCAGGGTCGCGTTGACCGGGGCCTGCTCCCCGACCTGTGCGGCCCGGCGCAGCACCGCACCGTTGATCACGTCGATCTCGCTGACCCGGCGGGCCTGGTGGTCCAGCAGCGCAGACGGTTTGGCATCCGGCATCTGCGCACCGAATGCCCGCACGTGGGCGACCGGGTCAGACACCGCAATGTCGATCCCGGCGGCGCGGGCCACCGTCCAGGCTTCGGTTGCGGCGGCGCGGCTGACCGGGCCCATGGCTGCGTCGTCGTCGCGGACCTGCCCCACCGTCATGCCGGTAAGCGCGCACGGGGCGCTGTAGGCGACGTTGCAGATCAGCTTCTCCCACTGCATGGCGACGATGTCGCCGACCGCCGCCGCATCGAATCCGGCATCGGACCACACCCGGGCGATCTCCTCGACGGCCGAAAACGGCAGCGCCGCATAGGCGCCGAACCGGACCGCCCGCATCGCATTGTGGTGCACATGCCCGGGCCCGGGACGCGATGCGCCGAAGCCACTGGCGATGCCCACCGCCACGCGCTCTGCCCCGACGATGCCGGCGACGATGTCGGCCGACCCGAGTCCGTTCTGGATGGTCAGTACCGGCGTCCGCTCGCCGAGCAGCGGCAGTGCCTGGGTGGCCCCGACGCCGACGTCGGCGGCTTTGACCGCCAGCACCACCAAGTCCATCGGATCGGCCGGCGCCACGGTGGCCGCCCGCATGGCCACCACCTGGTCGGGTTGCGGCCCGCTGATCCGCAGGCCGTCGGCATTGATGGCTTCGACGTGCCCGGCTGACCGGTCGATGGCGACGACGTCATTGCCGGCCGCGGCCAGCCTGCCGGCGTAGATCGAACCCATGGCGCCGCATCCGATGACCGCGATCTTCATCGGCTCATCCCACCAGGTCGGCGATCGCAGCGGCCAGGTCGGGTTTTTCCTCCAGCCCGAATCCCGGGGCGTCGGTGGGTCTGATGGTGCCGGCGGCCAGCACGCACCCAGGTGAGTACCCACCGAAGGGTGCGAACACCCCGGGATAGGACTCACAACCTCCCAAGCCCAATCCCGCCGCGATGTGCAGGTTGATCAGATGGCCGCCGTGCGGGAACGCACAGCCGCGGTGGTAACCGTGTGTCTCGAGCACTTCGAGCATGCGGGCGTATTCGGTCAGCCCGTAGCTCAAGCCCGCATCCATCTGGAAGATGTCGCGGCCCGGACGCATGCCGCCGTAGCGGACCAGGTTGGTCATGTCCCGCACCGAGAACAGGTTTTCGCCGGTGGCGACCGCACCGGGATAACCGGCGATCACCTCAGCGTTCAGCGCGAAATCCAGTGGGTCACCGGGTTCCTCGTACCAGCGCAGGCCGTAGCCGCTCAGTTCTCGCGCCCAGTCCCGCGCCGCCGCGGCGTCGAACCGGCCGTTGGCGTCGACGGCGACCCGCGCGCCGCTGCCCACAACGTCGATCACCGCTTCGATGCGGTCCAGGTCCGCACGCATCGACGCGCCGCCGATCTTCATCTTGACCGCGTCGTAGCCCAGGTCGAGATAGCCGCGCATCTCGGTGCGGAGCCGATCCAGCCCGTCGCCCGGGTAGTAGTAGCCCCCGGCGGCGTACACCGGCACCGCGGCGACGGCTTCTTTCCTGTCCGAGTCCCGGCCGAAGTGTCGCGCGATGGTGCGGTAGGCGGGTTCGTCGGCGAGTTTGGCGTTGAGATCCCAGCAGGCCAGTTCCAGCGCCGCCGCCGCACCGGCCCGATCACCATGGCCGCCGGGCTTTTCATCGGTGAGCGCTCGGCCCAGGACTCGCGCGGGATCGATGCGGCCGGTGTGGTCGAGTAGCGACTGCGGGTCCGCCCCCAGGACCCGCGGAATCATCCGGTCGGCCAGGATGCCGCCTTGGGCGAACCGGCCGATCGAGTTGAACGCGACGCCGGTCACCGGTTTCCCGTGCCGGATCCGGTCGGTGACGACGGCGACCAGCGACACCGTGTGCCGGGAGAAGTCCACCAGTGCGTTGGCGATCTCACCGCGAAGCGGTACCGACGTCTCGACGATCCGGGTGATGCGCATGCGTCGTGACTCCTCCGGCTAGGCGTTAATCCGCTCGCCGCAGGATAGCCTCGGCGTGCCGCAGCACCGGAGAGTCGACCATCTGTCCTTCGAACGCGAACACCCCGCGCTCGGACCGGGCTGCGGCGAGCACCCTTCGCGCCCAATCGACTTTGTCGGTATCGGGGCGGTAGGCGTCGCGCACCACCGCCACCTGGGTCGGGTGGATGCACACCGTTGCGGCGAATCCGACCGCGGCGCCGTCGACCGCTTCGGCCTTCAGCCCGTCGAGGTCACCGATGTTGAGGTAGACGGCGTCCAGCGCCGCGCGCCCGAACGCCGATGCCGCGAGCAGCACCGTCGAGCGCGCGTGGCGGGCGACGTCGCGATAGGTGCCGTCGGGGTGCCGGCTGGAGCCACCGCCCATGGCGGCGACCAGGTCCTCAGCGCCCCACATCATCGCCACGCAACCCTGCTCGGCGGCGATCTCGGTGGCCAACACGACACCGCGCGGAGTTTCCAGCAGGGCGACGACGTGCCGGGGCGCCAACGCGCTCACCTGGGCGGCCGACTCGGTCTTGGCCAGCATCACCGTCGTGTACGCAGTGTCGGCCAGCGCCTCCAAGTCGCGGGCCTGATCCTCGGTGCCGGCCGGGTTGACCCGTACCACGGTCCGCTCCGGTTCGAGTGGATTGGCCCGCAACGCTTCCCGGGCGCCGGGCCGGTCCGCGGCCGCCACCCCGTCCTCCAGGTCCAGGATCACCACGTCGGCGACCGCGGCGGCTTTGGCGAACCGCTCCGGGCGATCCGCCGGACAGAACAGCCATGCCGGTCCAGCCGATGACAAAGTCATGCCGACTCGCCTGCCGGCCGTTTGCGCACCAGCGTGGTGCGCACCGCACGCGCGACGACGTCCCCGTGCTGGTTGCGCCCGACGTGCTCCAGCGTCACGATGCCTTCGCCGGGGCGGCTTTTGGATTCGCGCTTGTCGGTGCAGACCGTCTCGGCATAGAGGGTGTCACCGTGAAACACCGGTTTGGGAAAAGACACCTCCGAGAAGCCCAGGTTGGCCACGATGGTGCCCAGCGTCAGCTGCGCCACCGACAGGCCGACGAGCGTGGACAGGGTGAACATCGAATTCACCAGGCGCTCACCACGAAAGCCGGGCTGCTCCGCCGCCCAGGCTGCGTCCAGGTGCAGCGACTGGGTGTTCATGGTCAGCGTGGTGAACAGCACGTTGTCGGCCTCGGTGACGGTGCGCCCGGGCCGGTGGGCGTAGGTGGTGCCGATCTCGTACTCCTCGAACCACAGCCCGCGCTGCTCGACGGTTTTGCGTTCGTCAGCCATCAGCCCATCCCCAGCGATCGTGCGATCAGCATCAGCTGCACCTCGGTGGTGCCCTCACCGATCTCTAGGATCTTGCTGTCGCGGTAGTGCCGGGCCACCGGGTATTCGTTGATGAAGCCGTAGCCGCCGTGGATCTGGGTGGCGTCGCGGGCGTTGTCCATCGCCGCCTCCGAGGAGATCATCTTGGCGATCGCCGCCTCCTTCTTGAACGGCTTGCCGGCCAGCATCTTCGCGACGGCGTCGTAGTAGGCGGTACGCGCGACGTGGGCGCGGGCCTCCATCCGGGCGATCTTGAAGCTGATCGCCTGATAGGAGCCGATCGTCTGGCCGAACGCCTCACGTTCGCCGGCGTACTTGACGCTTTCGTCGACACAGCCCTGGGCCACCCCGGTGGCCACCGCGGCGATCGCGATCCGGCCCTCGTCCAGGATCGAGAGGAAATTCGCGTAGCCCCGGCCATCCTCCCCGAGCAGGTTCCCCTGCGGAACGCGGGCGTCGGTGAAGGTGAGCGGGTGGGTGTCCGAGGCGTTCCAGCCCACCTTGTTGTAGGCCGGTTCCACGGTGAAACCCGGTGTGCCGGAAGGGACGATGATCGTGGAGATCTCTTTCTTGCCGTCGGGCCGGGTGCCGGTGACGGCGGTGACGGTCACCAGCGAGGTGATGTCGGTGCCGGAGTTGGTGATGAACTGCTTGGTGCCGTTGATGACCCAGTCACTGCCGTCTCGCCGGGCGGTGGTGCGGGTGCCGCCGGCATCCGATCCCGCGCCGGGTTCGGTCAGGCCGAAGCCGGCCAGCGCACGGCCGGCGACCAGATCCGGCAGCCAGGTCTGCTTCTGTTCCTCGGTGCCGAATCGGTAGATCGGCATCGCACCGAGGCCCACCCCGGCCTCCAGGGTCATCGCCACCGACTGGTCGACCTTGCCGAGCTCCTCCAGCGCGAGCGTCAGCGCAAAGAAATCGCCGCCCATACCGCCGTACTCTTCGGGGAACGGCAGCCCGAACAGCCCCATCTCGCCCATCTTGGCGATCACCTCGTAGGGGAAGCTGTGCTCTTCGTCGTGCTTGGCGGACACCGGAGCGACCACGGTGCGAGCGAACTCCGCGACCGTGTCTCGCAGGTCCTGGTATTCCTTCGGCAGCACACCTGCCGTGATCGTCGTCATTGCGTCTCTTCCTCACTTGACTCGGGAATCAGCCGGGCCAGGACCTGGTCCACCTTCACCTGATCGCCCACCGACACCAATACCTCCACCCGTCCGCTGATCGGCGCGGTCAGGGTGTGTTCCATCTTCATCGCCTCGACCACCACGACTGGTTCGCCTTCCTCGACGGGCGAATCCGCCGCGACGTTGACCGCGATCACGCTGCCGGGCATCGGGCTGAGGATCTCGGCGCTGCGGGGCCCCCCGCCGCGATGCACCCGGACCACTTCGGCTTCGCGTAGGTGCCAGCTGCCGCGCTCATCGGCGATCCAGAGCTGGCCGTCCTCCTCGGCGAACGCATACGAGCGACGCCGGCCGGCCAGCGTCACCATCATCCGGTCGTCGTCGACTTCGATGCTTCCGCAGTCGATCTCGCCGTCGCCGATCTGCACCCGCGCGTCGGCCGGGAGCCCCCACACCGACACCGTCTCCGAGCGCAGCGGGGTGCGCATTTCGGTGCGCACCGGTGCCGGCGCGCCGATCCGCCAGCCGCTCGGGGATCCCCACAGCGATGTCTGCCCGGACAGCGCCCATTGCCGGTAGAGACCGCCCGCGGCCAGCACATCATCGGGTGCGGGCGCCGGCGCGAAGTCGGCCGACCTGGTGTCCAGCAGTCCGGTGTCCAGGTCGCCGGCCACCACCCGCGAATCGGCCAGCAGGAACCGGAGAAACTCGACGTTGGTCTGCACTCCGAATACCGCGGTCGCGCCCAGCGCCGCGTCGAGTCGTGCCAGCGCCTGTGCCCGGTCGGAACCGTGGGCGATCAGCTTGGACAGCATCGGGTCGTAGTCGCTGCCGACCACGGTTCCGGCCTGCAGTGACGAGTCCACCCGAATTCCGGGGCCGGCGGGTTCGTGCACCGCCAGCACCCGCCCGCCGGTGGGTAGGAAACCGCGCGCGGGGTCTTCGGCGTACACCCGGGCCTCGATCGCGTGTCCGCTCAACGTGATCTCGTCCTGGGCGAACGGCAGTTTCTCGCCGGCGGCCACCCGCAGCTGCCACTCGACAAGATCCAGGCCGGTGACCGCTTCGGTGACCGGATGCTCGACCTGTAGCCGGGTGTTCATCTCCATGAAGAAGAACTCGTCCGGACTGTCCGCGGAGACGATGAACTCCACGGTGCCGGCGCCGACGTAGTCCACGCTGCGGGCGGTGTTGCAGGCCGCTGCTCCGATCCGGGCCCGGGTGGCGGTGTCCAGCAGCGGCGACGGCGCCTCCTCGATGACCTTCTGGTGGCGCCGCTGCAGGCTGCATTCCCGTTCGCCGAGGTGCACCACATTGCCCTGGCTGTCGGCGAGCACCTGAACCTCGATGTGGCGGGGCCGCAACACGAATCGTTCCAGGAACAGGGTGTCGTCGCCGAACGCCGACGCCGCCTCCCGTCGCGCGGTCACCAATGCTGCGCGCAGCGCGGCGGGGTCCTCGACCAGGTGCATGCCCTTCCCGCCGCCGCCGGCCGAGGGCTTGATCAGCACCGGGTAGCCGATCTCGGCGGCCGCCGCGACCAGTTCGTCGTCGGTCAGGCCCGGCTTGGCCAACCCGGGGACCACTGGGACATCAAAGGCCGAGACAGTCTGTTTCGCCGAGATCTTGTCGCCCATCACCTCGATGGCTCGCGCCGGCGGCCCGATGAATACCACCCCGGCCTGCTCGCAGGCAGCGGCGAATCCGGCGTTCTCGGAGAGGAACCCGTAGCCGGGGTGGATCGCCTGGGCGCCGGTGGTCGCGGCGGCCGCGAGCACCTTGGGAATCGACAAGTAACTGTCCAGCACGGGTGCCGGCCCCAGCCGTACCGCGGTGTCGGCTTCGCGCACATGCCGCGCCCCGGCGTCGGCGTCGCTGTAGACGGCTACCGATCGGATGCCCATCCTGCGCAGGGTGTGGATGACCCGCACCGCGATCTCACCGCGATTGGCTACCAGGACCGTATCGAACATGGCTGAACTCATCTGGGTCACATCCGGAAAACGCCGTAGGAGACCGGGTCCAGCGGCGCGTTCGAGCAGACCGAAAGCGCAAGGCCCAGCACTGTTCTGGTGTCGGCGGGGTCGATGATCCCGTCGTCCCACAACCGCGCGGTTGAGTAGTACGGGTTGCCCTGCGCCTCGTATTGGTCGCGGATCGGCGCCTTGAACGCCTCCTCGTCGGCGGGCGACCACGGCTTGCCCGCGGCGTCGAGTTGTTCGCCGCGGACCGTGGCCAGCACCGATGCGGCCTGTTCGCCACCCATCACCGAGATCCGGGCGTTGGGCCACATCCACAGAAATCGCGGCGAATACGCCCGGCCACACATGGAGTAGTTGCCCGCTCCGTAGGACCCGCCGATCACCACCGTCAGTTTGGGCACCCGCGCACAGGCCACCGCGGTGACCATCTTGGCGCCGTGCTTGGCGATACCGCCGGCCTCGTAGTCGCGGCCCACCATGAAGCCGGCGATGTTCTGCAGAAACACCAGGGGGATACTGCGCTTGTCGCACAACTCGATGAAATGCGCACCCTTGAGGGCCGATTCGCCGAACAACACACCGTTGTTGGCGATGATTCCCACCGGGTGGCCGTGGATACGGGCGAACGCCGTCACCAGCGTCTTGCCGTACTCGGCCTTGAACTCGCTGAATTCGCTGCCGTCGACCAGTCGGACGATCACCTGCCGCACGTCATAGGGCACCCTCGGGTCCGGTGGCACCACATCGTAGAGCTCTGCCGGGTCATGGTGAGGGTCTACCGAACTGCCTATCTGCCAAGGACTTTCGTGGCGCGGTCCGAACGTCGCCGCGATCTGACGGACGATGCGCAAGGCGTGTTCGTCGTCGTCGGCCAGGTAGTCGGTGACCCCGGAGACCTTGGAGTGCAACTCGCCGCCGCCGAGTTCTTCGGCGGTCACCACCTCTCCGGTGGCAGCCTTCACCAGCGGCGGACCGCCGAGGAAGATCGTGCCCTGCTCGCGCACGATGACAGCCTCGTCGCTCATGGCGGGCACATAGGCGCCGCCGGCGGTGCAGGAGCCGAGCACGGCGGCGATCTGCGGGATACCCCGGGCACTCATGGTCGCCTGGTTGTAGAAGATGCGGCCGAAGTGCTCGCGGTCCGGAAAGACCTCGTCCTGGCGGGGCAGGAACGCACCGCCGGAGTCGACCAGATAGATGCAGGGCAGCTGGTTGCCCAGTGCGACCTCCTGGGCACGCAGGTGTTTTTTGACGGTGACCGGGTAGTAGGTGCCGCCCTTGACGGTGGCGTCGTTGGCGACGATCACGCATTCCCGCCCGGACACCCGCCCGATCCCGGTGATGATGCCGGCCCCGGGGCACTCGTCGTCGTACATGCCGTCGGCGGCCAGCGGAGCCAGCTCCAGGAACGGACTGCCCGGATCCAGCAGCCGGTCGACCCGGTCACGCGGCAACAGTTTGCCCCGCGCCACGTGACGCTGCCGGGAATGCTCACTGCCGCCGAGCGCGGCGGTCGCCAGCTTGGTGTTGAGCTCGTCGACCAGGCGCCGGTGCTCATCGGCGAATGTGGGTGCCGTCATGACAGTTTCGACAGGTCCATCGGCGCATCGGTTTTCGCGACGACCTCATCGACGGAGACGCCCGGCGCGGTCTCGACCAACTGCAGGCCCGCGTCGGTGACGTCGATGACGGCCAGGTCGGTGATGATGCGGTCGACGCAGCGGGCGCCGGTGAGCGGCAGCGTGCAGTGCTCGACGATCTTCGCGCTGCCGTCTTTGGCCGCGTGCTCCATCATCACGAGGACGCGGCGCGCCCCGTGCACCAGATCCATCGCCCCGCCCATGCCCTTGATCATCTTGCCGGGGATCATCCAGTTGGCCAGGTCGCCGACCGCTGAAACCTGCATGGCGCCAAGCACCGCCACATCGAGGTGGCCGCCGCGGATCACCCCGAACGAGGTGGACGACGAGAAGAAGGACGCGCCCGCAAGGACGGTCACTGTTTCTTTGCCGGCGTTGATCAGGTCGGCGTCGATGTCCTCGCGGCGCGGGTACGGCCCGACACCGAGGATCCCGTTCTCCGAATGCAGCACGACGCTGACGCCGTCGGGGATGTGGTTGGGAATCAGGGTGGGCAGCCCGATGCCGAGATTGACGTACTGCCCGTCCTCCAATTCGGCGGCCACCCGTGCTGCCAGTTGGTCCCTGGTGAGTGTCATGACTGCCGCACCGTCTCCCGCTCGATTCGCTTGATCGGATTCGGTACGTGCACCACCCGGTGCACGTGCACCCCCGGCGTATGCACTTCCGCCGGGCCGATCTCGCCGGGTTCGACGAGGTGCTCGACCTCGGCGATCGTGATGCGGCCGGCAGCGGCGCAGTCCGGGTTGAAGTTGGCGGCGGCCTCGCGGTAGACGAGGTTGCCGTGCCGATCGCCCTTCCAGGCGTGCACCAGCGCGAAATCGGTGCGAATCGCCCGCTCCAGCACGTAGGTGCGCCCGTCGAAGTCGCGGGTCTCCTTGCGCGGTGAGGCCACCGCCACCCCGCCGGCCCCGTCATAGCGCCACGGCAGACCGCCGTCGGCCACCTGGGTGCCCACGCCCGTCGGGGTGTAGAACGCCGGAATTCCGGCTCCGCCTGCGCGCAGCCGTTCGGCGAGGGTGCCCTGCGGGGTCAACTCCACCTCGAGTTCGCCGGACAGGAACTGCCGCGCGAACTCCTTGTTCTCCCCCACGTAGGAGCTGACTGTGCGGCGGATCCGCTTGTGCTCCAACAGCACTCCCAGCCCGATGCCGTCGACACCGCAGTTGTTCGAAACCGTCTCCAGATCGGTGACCCCGAGCCGTAGCACCGCCTCGATCAACGCCTCCGGTATGCCGCACAACCCGAACCCGCCCACCGCCAGTGACGCACCGTCGGTCACGTCGGCCACTGCTTCTGCCGCCGTCGCCACGACCTTGTCGATCGCCACCAGCGCCTCCTCGTTTTCAGTTAATGTTGATTAACTGATCTCAGAGAATACCATTCTCCCGCGACCCTGTCAGCCACCGCTCAAATGCACTATCGCCTGGCGGCGCATCTCATCCTTGCGCACCTTGCCGGTGACCGTCAGCGGGAACTCCTCGACGACCCGCAGATACCGCGGCACCTTGAAGTGCGCCAACCGGCCGGCGCAGAAGTCCCGCAGCGCCTCGCGGGTCAGCGGCAGCGCACCGTCGCGCATCATCACCACCGCCATCAGCTCCTCGCCGTAGGTTTCGTCGGGCACGCCGACGACCTGGACGTCGAGGATGTCGGGGTGGGTGTGCAGAAACTCCTCGATCTCACGCGGGTAGATGTTCTCACCACCGCGAATCACCATGTCCTTGATCCGCCCGGTGACCCGCACGTAGCCGTCGTCGTCCATGACGGCCAGATCCCCACTGTGCATCCAGCCGTCGGCGTCGATGACCGCCGCGGTCCTGGCCGGGTCGTTCCAGTAGCCGGTCATCACCGAATAACCGCGGGTGCAGAACTCGCCGACCTCCCCTCGCGGCACCGTCTGGCCGGTGCCGGGTTCGGTCACCTTGATCTCCAGGTGCGGGGCCACCCGCCCGACTGTCTCGACCCGCTGCGCCAGCGAGTCCTCAGCGCGGGTCTGAGTCGACACCGGGGAGGTCTCGGTCATGCCGTAGCAGATCGCGACTCCGGTCATGTGCATGTCGTCGATCACCCGCCGCATCACCTCCGCCGGGCACGGCGAGCCGGCCATGATCCCGGTGCGCAGGCTGGTGAGGTCGTAGCGGGCGAAGTCGGGCAGACCGAGCTCGGCGATGAACATCGTGGGCACCCCGTAGAGGCTGGTGCACGCCTCATCCTGCACGGCACGCAGCGTGGCCGCCGGATCGAAACCGGGTGCCGGGATGATGATGGCCGCACCGTGACTGGTCGCCGCCAGGTTCCCCATCACCATCCCGAAGCAGTGGTAGAACGGCACCGGCAGGCAGACCCGGTCCTGCTCGGTGTAGCCCAGCAACTCCCCGACCAGGTAGCCGTTGTTGAGGATGTTGTGGTGGCTCAGCGTCGCGCCTTTGGGGTAACCCGTTGTGCCCGAGGTGTATTGGATGTCAATCGGGTCGCGGGTATGCAGTGCGGCGGCCGCCTTGCTCAAGGCTGCGGCGTCGGCCGCAGTGCCGGCCAGCTCGCGCCACCGCGGGTTGTCGATGAACACCACCTCACGAAGTTCCGGACACTCGGGGGCGGCTTCGCCCAGCAGCGCAACGTAATCCGAGGACTTGAAACGCGACGCCGAGATCACCATCGCGGCCCCGGACTGCTTGAGCGCGTAGGCCAGTTCGTGGGAGCGGTAGGCGGGGTTGAGGTTGACCAGCACGGCTCCGATCTCGGCGCAGGCGTACTGGGTCAGCACCCATTCGGCGCAGTTGGGCGCCCAGATTCCCACCCGGTCCCCGGCGCCGATACCGGCCTGCAGTAGGCCGCTCGCCAGCCGTCGCACATCAGCCGACAGCTCGGCATAGCTCCAGCGCCGGCCCGACGCAACGTCCACCAACGCATCGCGATCGGGGTGCGCGTTCGCGGTGGCAGCCAGATCGGCACCGATGGTCGTCTCCAACAGGGCGGGTCGGGTCTCGCCGCGGGCGTAGGACAACTCGCGACGTGCCGCGGGTCCCGCAGTTGCCATCAGGCCTCCACCGGTGTCGCCCGAAGCCGGGTCGGCCCCGAGGCGATGGGTGCTACGTTAGTGACCATTAACTCAGCTGTCCATGATGAGCGGAGGGCGTGATGGCGGCATCCGCTCCGCCCGGCTCGACGGGAAGCGACGAACCGGCCAACCGGCGCAGCCGGTTGAAGTCCGACCGGCGCACCCAGTTGCTCGCGGCCGCCGAACGTCTCTTCGCCCAGCGCGGCTTTCTCGCGGTGCGGTTGGAGGACATCGGCGCGGCCGCCGGCGTCAGCGGTCCGGCGATCTATCGGCACTTCCCCAACAAGGAAGCACTTCTCGTCGAATTGCTGGTCGGTATCAGCACCCGACTGCTCGCCGGGGCGCGCGCCGTCGAATCGAGTGGACACGACCCGCAACAGGTGCTCGACGGCCTGGTCGAGTTTCATCTCGATTTCGCGTTCGGCGAGCCGGACCTGATCCGGATCCAGGATCGCGACCTGGCACATCTGCCGGCCGGGGCGCAGCGGCAGGTGCGCAGTGCCCAGCGTCAGTACGTCGAGGTCTGGGTGGGTGTGCTGTGCGCCCGCGACCCCGGCTTGGCCGAGGCCGACGCCCGGTTGATGGCCCACGCGGTGTTCGGCCTGCTGAACTCGACGCCGTACAGCATGAAGCCGGCGGGAGCCAGGCCTGCCGCCCCCGAGCGCTCCCGAGCGGTGTTGCGGGCGATGACGATCAGCGCGCTGGCTGCCGCCGGAATCTGAATGGCGCAACGACGTCCGGTCGCGGACGGCCCGGCGCAGGTACCCTGCAACCCATGAGGTGGGTATGACCGATCCGTATCGACCCGAGGGTTCTGATCAGCCCTGGCAGCACAACGGGGTGAGCGAACCGCCCACCGTCGGCATTCCGCCGCACGTCGATCCGGCCTACGCGGGACAGCTTCCGACGTACCCGCCGGGTTATCCGCCGCAGTCCCCCAACCCGACCGCCCAACTGCCGCGGCAGCACTGGGAACCGCCACCGCCCCCGCCGGGTGGCCCCTCGGCAGGCGGTGGCGAGGGCGGTCCACCGGAACCGCCGCGGTTCCCGAACTGGCTGTGGCTGGTGGCCGGGGCCGCGGTGCTGCTGGTGGTCGGCATGGTGATCGCGCTGGTGATCGCCAACGGCTCGGGGCAGAATTCGGCTACGGTGACGCCGGTTTCGCCGCTACCGACGGCCCCGAGCACACCGATTCCCAAGCGCACCCCGACCACCACGCCGCCGCCGACGCGGTCGACGACGCCCGGCACCACACCGAGCACACCGCCGCCGACCACATCGACCACCGCCGGGGTCCCCGAGACCATCGTCTACAGCGTCACCGGCACCGGCCGGGCGCTCAGCATCGCCTACATCGACACCGGCGGGGTGCTGCAGACCGAGTTCAACGTGGCGCTGCCCTGGACCAAGCAGGTCACCCTGACACCGCCCGCATCGACTGCGGCAGCGGTCACGGTGGTCAACTTCGGCGAGCAGGTCACCTGCTCGCTGTCGGTGGACGGCGCCCAGGTGCGTCAGCGCACCGGGTCCATCCTCACGGTCTGCACGGCGAAGGGCTAAACCGTCACGCCGCCCGGCGCGGAACGCGCACGCCGAGCATCGCCAGCAGACCGAGCACCAGCACGGTGCACAGCCCGCCCATACCGGCCCGGTCGCTGTGGAAGACGTCGACGAAGAGCGAGAACAGCCACGGCGCCAGAAACGACACGGCGCGGCCGGTCATCGTGTAGAGCCCGAAGGCCACCCCTTCGAACCCGTCCCGGCTTTCCTGCGCCATTCTCAGCAGCAGGGTGCGCGCCGAGGACTGGGTGGGCCCGATGAACAGACACAGCAGCAGCCCACAGGCCCAGAACGCGACCGGCCCGGACAGCGTCATCAGCGTGGTGCCGGCGGCCACCATGGCGATCAGCGACCCGACGATCACGGTCTTGGATCCGATCCGGTCATCGAGCAGGCCGCCGGCGATCGCGCCGAGCGCGGCCACCACACTGGCGGCGACCCCGAAGATCAGCACGTCGCCGGCCGAGATGCCGTAGACGTTGACGCCGAGCACCGCCCCGAAGGCGAAGACCCCGGCCAGCCCGTCCCGGAAGATCGCACTGGCGACCAGGTAGTAGACCAGGTTGCGGTCGCGGTGCCATTCGGCGTTGATGTCGCGCCACAACTGGCGGTAGCCGCTGAGCAGGCCCACCCGGGGCGGGGGCGGCTCGTCGGTGCCCGTCAGCCGGTGTGCGATCAGCAGCAGCGGCAGCGCGAACATCGCCAGCCACGCGGCGGTCAGCCACATCGCCGCCCGAACATTCTGCCCGCCCTCGACCGGCAGACCCAGCAGACCCCGCTCCGGGCCGCTGCCGGCGATGAAGCCCAGATAGACCACCAACAGCAGCACCACGCTGCCGGCATAGCCTGCGGCCCAGCCGAATCCGGAGATCCGCCCGGAATTCAGCGGCGTCGACACCTGCCGCAGCATGGCGTTGTAGGGGACGCTGGCCAGGTCACCGCAGGCGGCGGTCAGCGCCAGCAGCACCAGCCCCGGAGCCAGGTAAGCCGGTGCGTCGCGAATCGTGCTCATCGACGCGATCAGCACCACCGCGACCCCGGTCAGGACCGCCAGTGTGATCCGACGGCGGTGCGGGGCGGCCACCCACACCCCGACCACCGGCGCCACCGCGGCCACGGTCAGACCGGAGATGGCCAGCGTGCGGCCCAGCCAGCTGGCCGGCGACACCGCACCGGGCAGCTCCCGGCCGACGCTGCTGGTCAGATAGACCGAGAACACGAATGTCACCACGATCGCGCTCACGGCCGCGGCGCCGGTATCCCACAACGCCCACGCCACGATCCGCGATCGCCCGGCTCTGACCACCCCCGGGGCATCCATGCCTGGCACTCTACGATTGGCCCATGCCAGTGCCTGCTCCCAGTCCGGATGCCCGCGCCGTCGTCACCGGAGCGTCCCAGGGGATCGGCGAAGCGCTGGCCACCGAGCTGGCCGCCCGTGGCCACGCGCTGATCATCACCGCGCGCCGCGAGGACGTGCTCAACGACGTGGCGGCCCGCCTGCGCGACAAGTATCGGGTGGCTGTGGAGGTGCGGGCGGTTGACCTGGCCGACCCGCCGGCCCGAGACCGGTTCTGCGCCGAACTGGCCGACCGGGAGATCTCGGTGCTGTGCGCCAACGCCGGCACCGCGACGTTCGGGCCGATCTCCGGCCTGGACCCGGCCGCGGAGAAGGCACAGGTGCAGCTGAACGCGGTTGCGGTGCACGACCTGGTGCTGGCGGTGCTGCCGGGCATGCTGGCGCGCCGCGCCGGCGGCATCCTGATCTCGGGTTCGGCTGCCGGCAACTCGCCGATACCCAACAACGCCACCTACGCCGCGACCAAGGCCTTCGCCAACACCTTCAGCGAGTCGCTGCGCGGCGAGCTGCTCAAGTCCGGGGTGCACGTGACGTTGTTGGCGCCGGGGCCGGTGCGCGCCGAGGCGCCCGATGCCGCCGAAGCGTCACTGGTCGACAAGCTGATACCGGATTTCTTGTGGATCTCCACCCAGCACACCGCCAAGCTGTCGCTGGATGCGTTGGACCGCAACAAGATGCGCGTCGTTCCCGGAATCACGTCGAAGGCCATGTCGATGGCCAGCGGGTACGCCCCGCGCGCGATCGTCACGCCGATCGTGGGCGCGGTCTACAAGAAGCTCGGCGGGGGCTAGCGGCGATCGGTAGCGCGGCGGAGCCGGGCGAAGCGGGTCGCCGGCGCCGGTTTAGCGCCTGCGGCGACCGGTCCCCATCGCGCCGCGGGAGATCTGCCCGACCACCACGCTGGTGACCACGGTCACCGCCCTCTTGCCCTCCCGGGTCGACAGGAAGTGGGTGAGCCAGCGTCCGAAACGCTGCCACCAGTGCAGCCGCTCCGGGGGCGGCGGAACACTGCCGTCACCCTGCGGGGGCCGGCTGCCCTCTCCGGCTGTCAGCTTCGCCGACAGGATTTCGTAGGCCGATTCCCGATCGACGGTCTGGCCGTATTCAGACTGCAGCGCACTGGCTTTGGCGGCCGTGGCGATCGCGTCGGGGCCGATGGTCCCCATCATGGACCGCGGCGCCCGCAGCCGGGTCCACGCGACCGGGGTCGGGGCGCCACGCTCGGAGAGCACGGTGACGACCGCTTCGCCGATACCCAGCGACGTCAGCGCCGACTCCAGGTCGTACACCTTGGTTTTCGGGTAGGTGCGCACCGTTCTGCTCAGCGCCTTCTGGTCGTCGGGGGTGAAGGCGCGCAGCGCGTGCTGGATGCGCGCACCCAGCTGCGACAGCACCGCGTTGGGCACGTCGGTGGGCAGCTGCGTGCAGAAGAACACCCCGACACCCTTGGAGCGGATCAGTTTGACGGTCTGCTCGACCTGTTCCAGGAACGCCTTCGAGGCGTCGGTGAACAACAGGTGCGCCTCGTCGAAGAAGAACACCAGCTTGGGTTTGTCGAGGTCGCCGACCTCGGGCAGGAAGGTGAACAGGTCGGCCAGCACCCACATCAGGAACGTGGAGAACAGCACCGGGCGCGCCGCCTGATCGCCGAGTTCGAGCAGCGAGATGATGCCGCGGCCCTGCGGGTCGAGCCGGATCAGATCCTTGGGGTCCAGTTCCGGCTCCCCGAAGAAGGTGTCGGCGCCTTCGGCTTCCAGATTGACCAGTGCTCGCAGGATCACCCCGGCGGTCGCCGGGGAAACCGCGCCGAGCTGCTTGAGCGCCGGTTTGCCCTCGTCGCTGGTGAGGTAGCTGATCACCGAGCGCAGGTCCTTCAAATCCAGCAGCAGATAGCCGTTCTGGTCGGCCCAGTGGAAGATCAACCCGAGCGTCGACTCCTGAGTGGCGTTGAGCCCCAGCACTTTCGACAACAGAATAGGGCCGAAGCTGGAAATGGTGGCACGCACCGGTACGCCGATACCGCCGGTGCCCAGCGACAGGAACTCCGTCGGGAACGCGGTCGCCGACCAGTCGTCGCCGGTCTCGGTGGCACGCTGGCTGATCTTGTCGCCCGCCTCCCCGGGCCGCGACAGCCCGGACAGGTCGCCCTTGACGTCGGCCATCAGCACCGGGACGCCGGCCGCGGACAGCTGTTCGGCGATCACCTGCAGTGTCTTGGTCTTGCCGGTACCGGTGGCGCCGGCCACCAGCCCGTGCCGGTTGATCGTGGCCAGCGGGATCCGGACCTGCGCCGAGGGGTCGGCGGTCCCGTCGATGACCACCGCGCCCAGTTCCAGGGCCTGACCGTCGGCGGTGTAGCCGGCCGCGATCTGCTGTGCGGCGTTCGCCGCCGAATCGGGACTCACAGGCCACGACATTACTTGCCCGGTCCGCACCGTCATGCGACTACGGGAGCCCCGAGGGGCTAACGTGGGCAAACTGTGAGCGCTGCACGAGACGAACTCGTCTGGATCGACTGCGAGATGACCGGTCTTGATCTGGCTTCGGACAAACTGATCGAGATCGCCGCCCTGGTCACCGACGGTGAGCTGAACATCCTCGGCGACGGGATCGACGTGGTGATCCACACCGACGACGCCACGCTGGACGCCATGAGCGACGTCGTGACCGCCATGCACACCCGATCGGGGCTGATCGAGGAGGTCAGGGCCTCGACCATCGACCTGGCCACCGCCGAGGCGATGGTGCTCGACTACATCCGGACCCACGTCAAGCAAGCCAAGACGGCGCCGCTGGCGGGCAACTCGATCGGCACCGACCGCGCGTTTCTGGCCCGCGACATGATTGCGCTCAACGACTATCTGCACTACCGGATGGTGGATGTCAGCTCGATCAAGGAGTTGTGCCGGCGCTGGTACCCGCGGATCTATTTCGGCCAGCCGGAGAAGGGGCTCGCGCACCGGGCCCTGGCTGACATCCACGAGTCCATCCGGGAGCTCAAGTTCTACCGGGGCACCGCGTTCGTGGCCCCTCCCGGACCGCCTACCAGCGACATTGCCGCAATTGCAGCCGAGTTGGGACCGCCCTCGGACGCGCCGGAGGAAATCGATTCGGTCGCCGAGCGCCCGAGCGGCTAGTATCGACGACGCTGCGTGCTCGGCTCGCCGATCGGCAGCAAATGGTGGCTGTAGTTCAGCTGGTAGAGCACCAGGTTGTGATCCTGGGTGTCGCGGGTTCGAGTCCCGTCAGCCACCCCGACAGGTCGGAGGGTTCGCCCTCCGACCTTTTTCTTTCGTGGGGACCCGTTACCGGACGCCACATCTGTTTCGTGGCCTAACCGTCGGCAGCGGAGTTGCCGGACCTGGCTTGTCCACGCACCGGCGACGGTGAGCTCGCGGCCGCTCGCCATGCGCCCTGGGACGAGATCTGCGCCACACTCGACCGGCTCTGGAGGGTGTACCGGGCAGCGTCGTGGGTCTGCAGCCGCCGATTATCTTAATTGCCGAGGTCAGGATGATTCTTCGCTGCCGTTGACACCGGCTGGAGCGCGGTGAGTCCGGTCGCCAAAACGTGTCACCGCAGTGGATATTTGTAACGAAATCGGGGCGCGTCGGTTTGGCGATATGTCACGTTTTGGTTACGGTTCCCTGCGTGCTCACGCAAGGACTGATTGATCTGCGCATGAAATCCTCGGTTTTGGCGGCGACGGCGGTGTTGCCGGCCGCCGTTTTGTTGGCCGGCGGAGCCGGCGCGGAACCGGGAAGCAACGACGAATCCGCGGCCGTCGCCGAAGCGCCGCCCCCGCCCGAGGAAGCACCACCGCCTCCGCCCGAGGACATGCCTCCCCCGCCTCCCGAAGACGGGCCACCCCCGCCGGAGGACGGGCCCCCGCCGCCACCCGAAGACCTACCGCCACCACCGGCCGAAGCCTTCGCCGTGGGCAATTGGGGCATGCCGGCGCCGCACGCGCTGCCGCCCGGCATCGCCAACGAGCGCGGCATGCAGGTCAAGACCATCCTGGTCTCGCGCAGCATCAGCGAGGCGTTCCCGCAGGTGCACAACATGATCGGGGTGCGCCCGGACGGCCAGCGCTGGCATCCGTCGGGTCTGGCGATCGACATCATGATCCCCAACTCCGGCAGCCCCGAGGGCATCGCGCTGGGAGACCAAATCGTGGCGTACGCGCTGCGCAACGCCGGCCGATTCGCCCTGCAAGACGCGATCTGGCGGGGCACCTACTACACGCCTGCGGGGCCCAGCGGCCGCGGCAACGGCCACTACGACCACGTGCACATCACCACGTTCGGCGGCGGCTATCCCAACGGCGGCGAAGAATACCTGCACGAAGAGAACGAGCCGGCCCCCGCCTGAGCCGCGAGGCCCGGCCGGCGCTAACGCGTCGGTTCGTTGGCGTTGCCGGTTTCCCACTGCGACCACGGCACGTTCCAGTCGCCGAGGCCCTCGGTGCCGGGCAGCAGCGGCCCGCTCGTGTTGCTGATCTGCACCACGTCGCCACGCTTGACGTGGTCGTAGAACCACAGCGCGTTGCTGGGACTGACGTTGATGCAGCCGTGGCTGGTGTTGGAGTAACCCTGCGCGCCCACCGACCACGGCGCCGAGTGCACGAAGATTCCGCTGTAGGAGATCTGGGTGGCCCAGTCCACATCGGTGCGATAGCCGTTGGGCGAGTTGACCGGCACCCCGTAGGTCGACGAATCCATCACGATGTGGGGGAAACGTTCGCCGACGATGTAGGTGCCGTTGTTCGTCGGAGTGCTGTCCTTGCCCATCGACACCGGCATGGTCTTGACGATTTCGCCGTTGACCCGCACCACCAGCGACTTGGTGTCGTCATCGACGGTGGCGATGACCTCGTCGCCGATGACGAAATGGCTCGACGCGTTGTCCTGGCCGTACACGCCGTTGCCCAGGTCCACACCGTAGGTGTTGACCGCAACATCGATATTGGTGCCCGGCTTCCAGAAAGACTGTGGGCGCCAGCGCACTTCGCGATTGTTCAGCCAGTAGAACGCGCCGGCCACCGGTGGGTCGGTGGTGATCTTGATCGCCTTTTCGGCCGCCGCGCGATCAGCGATGTTCTCGTCGAACCGGATCGCCACCGGCTGCCCGACGCCGACGACCTCGCCGTCGCGGGGCATGACGTAGGGCATGGTCAGGTTTTGCGGCGAATGCGTCTGAAACGTCATCTGCCGGCTGGTCACCCCACCCAGCCCGAGGGACTTGGCGTTCACCGTGTAGCGCTTGTTGTAGCCGAGCGGCTCGGTTGTCGACCAGGTCAGCCCGTCGGGGCTGAGCCGACCGTCGACCACCGAACCGTATTCGTTGACCATGGTGACCGAGTCGAGCACGCCGTCCTCGGCGGTCACCGTCACCGGCACGTCCACCGCCACGCCGACAGCTTTGTCGGTGACCGAGGCGGTGAGCTTGGGCACCAGCAGGTCGGCGAACGGGGTGCCCTTGTCGGTGATGATCTTCGTCGCCTCCGCGTCGGCATTGCCGCCGCAGGCGCTCAGTCCCAACACCGTGACCGGCACCATCAGCACCGCCGCAAGCCGGGACCGATACCCCCGACAGCGGCGTGTCGAACCAACCTGCCCCATGCTCTTTTCCCACCTGACCCAGCTCAAACTGCTCGCAGGCAGTCTAGTGGCTAATCGGGCGTACCGCTGCCGGGCGATCGCCCGCCCGGGCACCAGGGGATTTCGCCTCGCGGTGCAGCGCCTGTTATTGTCTTCCTCGCGGTCTTGACCGCCCAGCGCCGTTAGCTCAGTTGGTAGAGCAGCTGACTCTTAATCAGCGGGTCCGGGGTTCGAAACCCTGACGGCGCACAGTTCAGAGCGGGTTTTCGATTTTCCGGCGCACCCAAGGATGTACCCGATCGGCTCCAACTGGGATCCGCCGCGGCCGAAGTCGACATTTGGCTGAATACCAGCGCAGCGGGATTGCGCTCCCACGCCGCCATGTTCTCGCATCGTCATGGCTCGCGGGGGCCGTCCGTTGCTCACTTCGGACACTCCCCACCCGCGCCCACGCCACCGCAACCCGCAGCTATCGGAACTTCGCGACAACTCGGGATATTTTTCTAAAACGATCTTAGAGAAATTGGCACCACGCCTAAACTCAACGCCCATGGACCGCACCCCAGTCCAGTCGGCGCACTTCTCGTCGGTATGAGCAGATCGTCCGCGATGACCTTGAGTAGACGAGCCAGAATGACGCTCCTCGCTGCCATCGCGTGCGCCATCATCTACATCGCAACTGTCCTGGCGGTCGACTCAGGTTCATCCACCACCGCGACAACAGTAACTTCGAATTATCTCCCCACCACATCGCGCGCCCTAACCTCAACGAGCAGTCCAGCATCGGCGAAACTTTCCGCTCTTCCCATCAAAGGTCGCGCGCCGAAGACCAACTACGACCGCGCCCTGTTCGGCAGCCCATGGAGTGACGACGTCACCGTGGACGGCGGCCACAACGGCTGCGACACCCGCAACGACATCCTTCGACGCGACCTCACCGGAGCAGGCTTCAGGCCGGGACGCAAAGCCTGCATCGTCCTGTCCGGCATACTCAACGACCCCTACACCGGCGAAACGATCCTCTACCAGCGCGGGCCCGGATCGTCGAACCGAATCCAGATCGACCACATCGTGCCCATCCTCGACGCCTGGCAGAAAGGCGCCCAGGACTGGAACTACATGACTCGCAGGAACTTCGCCAACGACCCGATCAACCTCCAAACGACAACTGCGGCAGTCAACGACCAAAAGGGCTCAAGCGACGCGGCGTCGTGGCTCCCGCCGCGAACCTCCTACCGCTGCACCTACGCGACACGAATCGTCGACGTGAAGACCCGATACGGACTGTGGATAACCCAGCCAGAGCACGACGCCCTGGCCCGAATTCTCGATGCCTGCTGATGCAGAACGACAACGACGGCGTCACCGGTACCAGCAGGGGTCTGACGATCGTCCGGATTGCATACCGGTCCCCGGCCAGGCCGGTTCCCGACAACGGGCGTGAAGACCCTTACGTCTACTACTGGCCCTTCCGTGAACCTCCACTTCCAGGCCAGTGGGTGATCGTCCCTGATACCCCGCACCCCGAGAACTACGCCGTTGTCACCGGATTCGGCAACCACGGCGATGCAAAGGGCGCTCCGATCAAAACCATCACGAGCCTGGTGCCCGACGAAGCAGGAGCAGAAGCACGGAAAGCTGACGCCGACACGGTGGCGTGGCTCTGGGCCGCGCAACGCGCAGCAGGATTCCCCGCCCCCGGCTTTCCCGCCCCGCCCGACGAAGACCCCTACTCGCCGATACCCCCGGCCACCGGCACCGCTCCAAGCGCTGACGCCGCCAATGAATACGGCTTCGTCTGGCAGCGCCTCCACCGTCAAGCGGAGGAATACGGGCTACCCGATGAACAGGTGAAACGGTTCAAGAGCATCTCCGAGCACTGGCTTACGATCGCCGAGAGCTGGCGAGCCAAGACTGACCAAACCTCTCGTTCGCCGGATGCCGTTTCTGGGACGGACACAACTGGCTCAACAGTCACAACGACCAGCCCCTCGCTGTGGAAGTGGCTCCTCGTCCTGGCAGCCGTCATTCTCGTTGTCGTTGTGCTTGTGGCACTGGTCCGGTCGAGAAACGGAGATACGGAACCTGCTCCGGGTATTTGGTCGCCGACAAGTAGCCGTCCGACGACATCGCAGTCATCTTCCACCTGCTACCGCAATGTGAATGGGGAGTGCGTTCCGCAGCCGTCCGCCTCCAATTCGTTGCCTGGCCGAGCGACCGCGGAGTGCCGAGATGGCACCTATTCATACTCGAGCCATCGGAGCGGTTCCTGCGCGGACCATGGGGGCGTCGCAGTGTGGCTGGACAGCCGACCGTGACGCGACTTCGCATTATCGCGACAGTCTCGGCTCTTTCGTCGCTGTGGCCATCCGGTTCGGACCGGACATGTACATCGGATCGTTGTCGCGTGGTCTGCCGTTCACCCCATCCCGGAGGTGAATGTCGATGCAACGCCTTCGCACGATTGTCCTGAAGTCGTAGCCTTCACAGGTTGGAACCAGATTCGCGCCGTGGCGCGAAGGCATCAGCGGTTGCGGATGCGCCGGATCGCCAACACGACGAGCAAGCCGCCGGCCCCCGCCAGCGAGACCATCACCACCGGCTGGGTGACGAAGCCGACAATCCGGGTCTTGGCCCGCTCAGCCAGGTGACGGGGGTTGGCCCGGTCCGCGAGAATGTCCACCGTCGACGCCAACTGGTCGCGCGCCTGGTCGATGTCCTTCTTGATCCGCTCGGGATCGCGTTCCGCCACTGTCGTCCTCCCTGTCCGCCCGATGCTGCCCCTGCCGAACTACCCTAGAGCAGCCGGGCTTGGTCTCACGCTCCGGCGAGCAGAAAGGGGCTTTCAGTGACCGACCGAGCGACCGACACCGCACGCCTTGCGCCCGGCGATGTAGCGCCCGCGTTCAGCCTGCCCGACGCCGACGGCAACACCGTGTCACTGGCCGACTACCGGGGCCGACGGGTGGTCGTCTACTTCTACCCGGCGGCGTCGACGCCCGGATGCACCAAGCAGGCCTGCGACTTCCGGGACAACCTGCGTGACTTCAGCGACGCCGGGCTCGATGTCATCGGCATCTCCCCCGACAAGCCGGCCAAGCTGGCGAAGTTCCGCGACGCCGAGGGCCTGACGTTCCCGCTGCTGTCCGACCCGGACCGCGCCGTGCTGTCGGCCTGGGGCGCCTACGGTGAGAAGAAGATGTACGGCAAGACCGTGCAGGGCGTCATCCGCTCGACGTTCGTCGTCGACGAGCAGGGCAAGATCGCCGAGGCACAGTACAACGTGCGGGCCACCGGGCATGTGGCCAAACTGCGGCGGGATCTGTCGATTTAGCGCTTCGCGATGAGTTTTCGTCTCGGGCCCGGTCGATATATCCGAGAGCCAACCGGCTCACCGATGGCCCCCGAGAGGAGCAGACGATGCCCACGACCCGTATCGGCTTGTGGTTCGACACCCAAGCACTGGAAGCCGCCGAATACTACGTAGCGATCTTCCCCAACTCCCAGATCAGCCATGTCTCCTACTGGGGCCCGGAGAACCCCGACCGCGAAGGCACCCCCCTGGTGGTGTTGTTCACTCTCGACGGCCGTGAGTTCTCGGCCGTCAACGGCGGCCCGGACTTCCCGTTCACCGAGGCGATCTCGATCGAGATCGAGTGCGCTGATCAGACTGAGCTCGACTACTACTGGAGCACCCTGTCCCGCGGTGGCAGTGAGGTGCAGTGCGGGTGGCTCAAGGACCGCTACGGGCTGTCGTGGCAGGTCACACCGCGGCGGCTGGGTGAATTAATGACCGATCCAGACCCGGCGCGGGTGCAACGCGTCAAGGAAGCCATGTTCGCGATGGTCAAACTCGATGTCGCCGCCTTGG
This sequence comes from Mycolicibacter terrae, assembly GCF_010727125.1. NCBI lineage: Bacteria > Bacillati > Actinomycetota > Actinomycetes > Mycobacteriales > Mycobacteriaceae > Mycobacterium > Mycobacterium terrae. The sequence goes on from NZ_AP022564.1 coordinate 2,897,014, forward strand.
AGGCAGCAGCCGAGGCAGGGTGAACAGGCCCGCTCGGCGCTGGCCGCACGGTGCGCCGGCCGGTAGCTTGGGCGTATGCCGGTGTCCCAGACGGCCGCAGATCTCGACGTTGTCTCCCTTCTGGATCCGTTTCGCCGTGAGGTCCGTGCCCACTGCTATCGGATGACCGGCTGTCTGCACGAAGCCGAGGACTTGGTGCAGGAGACCTACCTGCGGGCGTGGCGCTCGTTCCAAGATTTCGAACACCGATCTTCGGTGCGCACCTGGCTGTATCGCATCGCCACCAACGTGTGCCTGAACTATCTGGACCAACGGCGACGCCGTCCGCTACCGACCGGCCTGGGTGCTCCGGCCACCGACGCCGGTCACCGGCCCGAGGAGGACACGTCGACCCGGTGGCTGGAGCCTGTCCCCGACACGTGGTTGTGGACGAGCGAACCGCCCCACCCCGAAGAGCGTGCCATCAGCCGAGAGTCGGTGCGGATCGCGTTCATCGCCGCGCTGCAGCACCTGACCGCGCAGCAACGCGCCGTGCTGCTGATGCGCGATGTGCTTGCCCTCCGCGCCGGGGAGGTGGCCGAGGCGCTGGGACTGTCGGTCGCCGGGGTGAACTCGACGTTGCAACGGGCCCACGCGCGGATGGGTGAATCCGCCGATCTCGCCACTCCCACCGAACCAGACACTCAACAACAACGCCGGCTGCTCGCGGCATACCTGCGCGCCTTCGAGAACTACGACGTGCCGGCCATCGTCGAACTGCTGGCAGCCGACGTGGTCTGGGAGATGCCCCCGTTCCCCGGCTGGTATCAAGGCGCCGCGCAGGTGGGCACCTTGATCGGCACCTGGTGCCCGGCCCGGGGAATCGGTGACATGCGGTTGGCGCCGACATCGGCGAACGGGCTGCCCGCGTTTGCGGTCTACCTGCGCGAAGGGGCCGGCCTGCACCGGGCCTTCCAGTTACAGCAGCTCCACGTCGGGCCGAACGGAATCGAACGGGTCACCGCCTGGTTTGCCCCCGAATTGTTCGCAGCGTTCGGCTTACCGTCAACGTTGTGATGCGGGGCCCAGCTTCGCCAACAGCAGCGCCTCGGCGGTGGCGGCGCGCTCCAGCACACCCAGGTGCAGACTCTCGTTGACGCTGTGCGCCTGAGTCGCTGGATCTTCCACCCCGGTGACCAGGATGGTGGCCTGCGGGTAGGCGGCGGCGAATTCCGCGATGAACGGGATCGAACCGCCCATGCCCATGTCCACCGGTTCGGCACCCCACGCCTGGCGGAACGCGTCCCTGGCCGCGTCGTAGATTGGACCGGTGGCGTCGATCGCGTAGGGTTCGCCGACGTCGCCGGGCGTGACGGTCAGCTGCGCTCCCCACGAAACATGCTGTTCCAGATGGGTTTTCAGCGCTTCCAGGTGGGCGGCCGCGTCGCCGCCGGGGGCCACCCGCAGGCTGATCTTGGCGCGTGCCCGCGGGATCAACGTGTTCGAGGACGCCGCCACACTGGTGGTGTCGATACCGATGACGGTGATCGCCGGTTTGGCCCACAACCGCTGCGGTACCGAACCGGAACCGACCTCGTTGACCCCCGCCAGCAGTCCGGTGTCGGCGCGCACCCGCTCCGGAGGGTAATCGACTGGGGCAGCGACGCTTTCGTGCAGTCCGGCAACGGCGACGTTGCCGTCGTCGTCGTGCAGGCTGGCCAGCAACCGCACCAGCACGCTCAGCGCGTCGGGCACCACCCCACCCCACAGTCCCGAGTGCAGGCCGTGGTCGAGGGTGGCAACCTCGACCACACAGTCGGCCAGCCCGCGCAGCGAGACCGTCAGCGAGGGGATCTCGGTGGTCCAGTTGTCGGAGTCGGCGATGATGATCACGTCGGCGCTCAACGCTTCGCGGTGCGCGGACAGCAGCGCGCCCAGCGACGGCGAGCCGGACTCCTCCTCGCCTTCGACGAAGACCGTCACCCCTACCGGAGGGCGGCCGTCGTGCGCCCGAAACGCCGCCAGATGTGTTGCGATACCAGCTTTGTCGTCGGCACTGCCTCGGCCGTAGAGCCGCCCGTCGCGTTCGGTCGGCTCGAACGGCGGCGACGCCCACTGGCCGGCGTCGCCTTCGGGCTGCACGTCGTGATGGGCGTAGAGCAGCACGGTCGGCGCACCGGGTGGGGCCGGGTAGCGGGCGATCACGGCCGGTGCGCCGCCCTCGGCGACGATCTGCACGTCCGGAAATCCTGCCTGGCTCAGCAGATCTGCGGTCAGTTGCGCACTGCGCTGCACCTCGGGGCGCCGTGCCGGGTCGGCCCACACCGATTCGATGCGCATCAGGTCCTCCAGGTCGGCCCGCACCGACGGCAGCACATCGCGGACTCGCTGCACCAGATCACCCATGGCGCGCTTTCCCTCCGCGAGCAGACACAGAATCGCACGCCCGAGGCCACGTGAGTGCGATTCTGTGTCTGCTCGGCACTAACTGACCTCGAGGATGGCCACGGCGGCGGCGGTGTCGGCCTCGTGGGTCAGCGACACGTGGATCGTCACGTCGGCCAGGTGCCGGGCGATCTCGCCGGACAGCCTTACCTTCGGACGCCCCCACATGTCGGTGACCACCTCGATGTCGCGGTGAATCGCCTCCGGCAGCACCGGTTTCTGGGCGAACCGCGACCCCGACCAGGCCTTGATCACCGCCTCCTTGGCCGCCCACCGGGCCGCCAGGTGCCGCGCCGCCGACGAACTCTTGTCGGAGGCGTCGCGGCGCTCACCGGGGGTGAACGTCTCGGCGAACACCGTCCCCGGCTGGTCGACCTGTTCGGCGAAGTCAGGGATCGAGACAAGGTCGATCCCGACACCAACGATTGACACGGGCTAACGCTAACCGATGTAGACGTCGCCGTCGCCGAGCCGGGCCGCCGGGTTGAGCAGCATCGCCGACTCCTGTCGCTTCTCCGATGTGTCGTGGTCGAATCGCCGGTCGGCGGGCCGCTCATACATCGGCTTTCCGCCGGCGATCGCCGAGGCGAGTCGGCGCTGACCGTCGAGCACCCGGCTCGATGCCTGCTCCAGGTAGGCCTCGCGCCGGCTCGGGTCCAGTGCGGCCAGGAAGGCCTGCGGGTGCACCAGCGCCACCAGACCGGAAACGTGGCCGAACCCGAGGCTGGTGACCAGCCCGGCCTTGAGCGGGAACTTGTCCCCGAGGTGCAGGGGCTCACGCACCCACACGAAGTGCCCGGCGGTGGCCAGCTCGTCGTCGACGCAGTCCAGGCTGCGGTTGGGCGGGATGACCCCGTCGCGCAGCACCTGGCACAACCCCATCAGCTGGAAGACCGCCGCACCGCCCTTGGCATGCCCGGTCAGGCTCTTCTGGCTGACCACGAACAGCGGTGCGCCTGGCGCGCGGCCCAGCGAGTCGGCCAGCCGCTCGTGCAGCTCGGTCTCGTTGGGGTCGTTGGCCAGAGTCGAGGTGTCGTGCTTGGAGATCACCGCGATGTCGTCGGCGCCGACGCCCAGCTTGGCTAGCGAGCGGGCCAGCATCGAGTCCTTGCCGCCCCGGCCGGCGCCGAGTGCACCCAGCCCCGGGGCCGGAATGGAGGTGTGCACGCCGTCGGCGAAGCTCTGCGCGTAGGCCACCACGGCCAGCACCGGCAGACCCATCTTGGCCGCGAGGTCTCCGCGGGCCAGCAGGATGGTGCCACCGCCCTGAGCCTCGACGAAGCCCAGCCGGCGGCGGTCGTTGGCGCGGGAGAACTTCGAGTCGCTGATGCCCTTGTTGCGCATCATCTCGGTGTCGGCGGTGGCCGCCATGTCACCGAAGCCGATGATGGCTTCCAGGGTCAGGTCGTCGTAGCCGCCGGTGACCACCAGCTCGGCCTTGCCCAACCGGATCTTGTCGACACCCTCCTCGACCGAGACCGCCGCGGTGGCACATGCGGCCACCGGGTGGATCATCGCGCCGTAGGACCCGACGTAGCTCTGAACCACGTGCGCGGCAACGACGTTGGGCAGGACCTCCTGGAGGATGTCGTTGGGCTTGGACCGCCCCAGCAGGTTGCCGTGGTACATGGTCTGCATCGAGGTCATGCCGCCCATACCGGTGCCCTGGGTACTGGCCACCAACGACGGGTGCACCCAGCGCATCAGCTCGGTCGGGGTGAAACCCGCCGACAAGAACGCGTCCACGGTCGCGACGACATTCCACAGCGCCACCCGGTCGATGGAGGTGGCCATGTCCTGGCTGATCCCCCACACCGTCGGGTCGAACCCGGTCGGGATCTGGGCGCCCACGGTGCGCGACAGCTTGCTCTTGCGCGGCACCCGGATCTCGGTGCCCGCCTTGCGGATCACCTGCCAGTCCGAGGAGTCCGGCACCGGGCGCACCACGGTGTGCTCGGGGTCGAACTCCACGAACGCCCGTGCGTCGGCCTCGCTGGAGACCACGAAGGAGAAGTCCTTGTCCAGGAACACACTGACCAGCAGCGGTGAGGCGTGGTCGGGGTCGATCGCGCCGTCGTCGACGAATTCGCGGATCCCCACCCGCTCCACGACGGCGTCGTGGTAGCGCTCGACCAGTTCGGACTCGTCGACGAGGTCACCGGTTTCGGTGTCGTACCAGCCCGGGGCCGGGTCGTCTTCCCACTTGATCAGTCCGGTGGTCCAGGCCAGCTCCAGCACCCCGGCGGCCGACAGCTCGCCGGCGACCTCCATCTCGAAACGGGTGCGCGACGAGCCCAGCGGGCCGAGCTCGGCGCCGCCGACGATGACCACCAGGTCGGCCGGGTCGACGTCGAGGTCGTCCCAGACCGGCGGGGGCGCGGGGGTGTAGCCGCGCGGCGGGCTCGGCAGTGCCGCAATGGTGTTGGCGGCATCCTCCGCGTCGTCGGTTGCCGTTTCGGCCGTCATCTCCTCGCGGGCCTTGGCGGCCAGCTCGGCCATGTCGAGGTTCGCCTCGGCCAGCCCACCGGTCAGGTCGGCCTCGATCGGTGCGTTGGCCGCGGCGACCTTGGACTCGACGTCGCACAGGCCCAGCAGCATGGCCGCCATCTGCTCGGTCGAGTAGGTGGTGACGCCGGCTTCCTCGACCGCGTCGACGATGACGTCGTTGTGGCCCATCAACCCGGTGCCACGGGTCCAGCCGATCAGGGCGTGCGCGAGGCTGACCCGAGAAGCCCAGGACGACTCGGCTTTCCAGCGCGCCACCACCGCGTCCAGCGCGGCCTTGGCCTCGCCGTAGGCTCCGTCACCGCCGAACATGCCGCGGTTGGGCGAGCCGGGCAGCACCACGTGCAGCCGGGAGGCGATGTCGCGTTCGGCGCCGATCTTCGACAGGCCGCCGATCAGTCGCTGCACCGCCCACAGCAGCACCTTCATCTCCATCTCGGCACGCGCGCCCGCCTCCGAGAGGTCACCGATCACCCGCGGCGCCGCGAACGGGAACAGCAGCGTCGGTGTCTGAGCGTCCTTGAGGTGGATCGACTGCGGTCCAAGGTTTTCGGACTGCTCGCTGCCCACCCACTCGACGAGCGCGTCGATGTCGGAGTAGGAGGCCATGTTGGCCGGAACCACCCACAGCGCCGCGCCGAAGCGGGCGTGGTCGCGGTAGAGGTTGCGGTAGAAGCCCAGGCGCTCGTCGTCGAGCTTGGACGTGGTCGCGATGACGGTCGCACCGCCGTCGAGCAGCTGGCCGACCACCGACGCGGCGATCGAGCCCTTCGACGCGCCGGTCACCACCGCGACCTCGTCGCAGTAGCGGCCTCGGCCCGGGTTCTCCGCGCCGGCGGCGATCCGGGCGAACAGCGACGCGTGAATCTGGCGACCCTCCGCGAGTGCCCGGCCCTGCCACCAGGTGGCCTGGGTGGCCACGACGTGCCCGGCGCCCTCGAAGCGCTCGGAGAGCTGCGGCCAGTCGGCGTCGATGTCGCCCTCGTCGGTCAGCCACAGCTTGACCAGATCCTCACGGGCGCTGGCCCAGCGGTCGTCGAACAGCACCGCCTTGCGCGCGTCGAACGAGGGCGCCACCAGGCGCGGCCAGTCCGACCCCAGTTCGGCGGTCACCAGGTCGATCAGCTCGGCGTCGGTGGCGGCCTCCGGTGCACTCACCGCGTCGTCGAGGCCGAGCTGGCCCAGTACCAGCCGGGCCGCCGAGGCGAGCACGCCGTCGCGGCCGGTGATCTGGGCGGTGAATTCGCCCAGCGCGGCGGCATCCACCGTGGCACCGCCGCCCCCGCCGGCCGACGGCAGGCTCACTGCCACCCCGCGCCGTGCGGCGATGGCCTGGACGGCGGCATCGATCACCTTGTCGACGGCCGCGGCATCGGCCAACGCACCCTCGTGCAGCCCGCCCAGGGCACCGCCCCGGACACTGGTGCCTTCGCGGGTGCCCAGCGCCACCTCCACGGTGACGTGCTTGGCCCAGCCGTCGCCGAGCTCCCAGGTCTTCTTCACCCGTTCGGCGATGGCACCGGGCCGCTTACCGGAGGGCCCGAGGACGGTGCGGAGCTGGTCGTTGATCGCGTCGGTCAGCACCGGCCCGTACGGCTTGTAGGTGCGCGCCAGCTTGGTCACCTGTGACTTCAGCCCGGACAGGTCGGCCTCGGCGGCTCCGTCGATGGCACCCAGGTTCAGCTCCGAACCCAGGTCCACCAGCAGCTGGTTGCGCCGCGACGACGCGCCGTCGGTGATGGACTCGATGGAGTCCAGCGCCTCGATCTGATCGATGCGCATCTTGGCGCTCAAGGCGATCAACGCCAGCGTGGCGTCGGCGGCGTCGAACACGATGTCGTCGGGGCGCGGGCCACCGGAGGGAGCCGCCGGGGCAGCAGGCGCCGGGGCCGCGTCGGTCGGAGCGGCTTCCGACGCGGAAGCCTCAACCGGCGCCTCCTCTTCCGGCTCCGGCTCGGGGTCGGTGTCGGTGGCGAACAGCACCGCGGCGTCGCGCTCGGCGTTGAGCACCTCCACCGTGCTGTGGGCATACTCGGGCAACTTCAGCGTGTTGGTGGCCAGCCCGGCGACCGTCGGGGCGGACTTCACCCCGATCTCGACGAACCGCTCCACACCCAGGCCGCCGGCGGCCTCCTCGATGAACAGCAGATCCTGAGTCTCGATCCAGCGCACCGGGCTGGCGAACTGCCAGGCCAGCAGCTCGATGACGACTTTGCGGCACAGTTCGGCGGGCTTCTCGCTACGCCAGGTGTCGTAGTCGGCGAGGATCTCGTCCAGCGGCTCGGCCGGCACCAGATCGCGGATCTCCTGGATGAATTCGCGATCCAGCGAGAACGGTTTGGGCACCAGGTTGGGGATGTAGCGGCCGATGATCAGGTCGGGATCCTTGTCCCGCGGCATCACCCGCTCCAGCGAACGCCGGAAGTCGTCCACACCGATACGCAGCACCTCGGAGTGGAACGGCACGTCGATGCCGGGCACCAGGATGAACGAGCGCTTACCGCCGGAGATCTCTCGGCGCCGCTCCACCTCTTCCTCGAGGGCCTCCAGGCCGGCCACCGTGCCGGCGATCGCGTACTGCGAACCACGCAGGTTGAAGTTCACGATCTGCAAAAATTCCCCGGTGCGCTCGGAGATCTCGGCGACGAACGCGGTGACATCGGCGTCGTCGAGGTCGATCTGCGACGGCCGGATGGCGGCCAGCCGGTAGTTGGAGCGCCCCAAAGCGTCACGCGGCACGATGTCGTGCATCTTCGAGCCGCGGTGGAACACCACCTCCAGCAGCGCTTCCAGTTCGTAGACACCGCTGACACACGCCAGGGCGGTGTACTCGCCCACCGAGTGACCGCAGGCGATCGCGCCTTCGACGAAGGCGCCCTGCTCACGCATCTCGGCGACCTGCGCGGCCGCCACGGTCGCCATCGCCACCTGGGTGAACTGCGTCAGGTAGAGCACGCCCTCGGGGTGCTGGTAGTGCACGCCGGAAGCGATCAGGCTGGTCGGGTTGTCGCGCACCACGTGCAGCACCGAGAACCCCAGGGTTTCGCGGGTGAACTTGTCCGCGGAGTCCCAGACCTTGCGGGCGGCCTTGGAGCGGGCCCGGACCTCCATGCCCATGCCCTTGTGCTGGATTCCCTGGCCGGGGAAGGCGTAGACCGTCTTGGGGGCGGTCAGCCGGGCGGTGGCAGACATCACCAGGTCCGAGCCGATTCGCGCCGAAACCTCCAAAACCTCTGCACCGAGGTCGATTCCGACCCGGTCGACCCGGAAGTCGACCTCGTCGCCGGGCTTGACCATGCCCAGGAAACGCGCGGTCCAGCCGATCAGCCGTGCCGGCGGCCGGGCTTGGCCGTCGGTGGCGGTCACCACGTGCTGGGCCGCGGCCGAGAGCCACATGCCGTGCACGATGGGCGATTCCAGGCCGGCCAGCAGCGCCGCGGCCCGGTCGGTGTGGATGGGGTTGTGGTCTCCGGATACCACCGCGAACGGCCGCATGTCGACCGGCGCGGTCACGGTGACGTCGCGCCGGCGGCGGCGCGGGGTATCGGTGGCGTTGTCGGAGACCGCGCCGCCCGCCCGCACCGGGTCGGTCAGTTCCGCCGCACCGGTGCGCCCACGGATCGCGAACCGCTCCTCGAGGGTGGCCAGCACGGTTCCATCAGCGGCGCAGACCGTGACCGAGACCGGGACAACACGTCCGACCTCGGTGTCGGTGGCCGCCGAAGCCGTTGCGGTGACGGTCAATTCGGCTGGCTCGGCGGGCAGCGCGGCGATCAGGCGCGCCGCGTGGTCCAGGTGCACCAGCGACAGCAGGCCCTCGACGACCGGGAACCCGGCGTCGGTGGTGGCCGAGCCGATCGCGGCGAACACCGCGGGCCAGCACCGACCGACCAGGGCATCGGGCACGGTGGACAGTCCGGGCGCCAGCGGCGCGCCGAAGGTGGCGGTCACCCCGGTGTGGTCGGCAACCTGCTCGGGGTTCCACGCCACGGTGACGGTGGCCGTGCCGTCGTGCACCGGCGGCAGGGCCTCCGGGCCGTCGACACCGGCGGCGATGGCCAGCACGGCGCGCATCGCGGCTGCGGCGTCCTCGGTGGACACCAGCGGGGTGGCGCCATCGACGACGGAAGCCGGCACGGTGAAGCGAATATTGATCCAGACACCGGACAGCGGAACGCTGAGCACGACGTTCTGATCCGACACGACCTCGAGACGCGCGCCGGTCGTCGCGTGGGTGGCGGCGCGGTTCTCCTGCACCTGCCACTCGGAGGAGGCACCGATCCGGTGCACCGGGTTGGTGGCGGTACGACCCGCCCACAACACGTCGGGAGCGTCAAGCAGCACGGCCAGCGGGCCGGTCACATCGGTGCGGCCTTGACGGCGCGCGGTGACCAGGGTGGGCTCCACCCCGGTGGCCAGCACCTGGTCGACTGCCGCCTGCTCGAAGCGGTCCAGCAACTCGCCGACCGGCTCGTCGACCCGGGTGATACCGGCCACGGCGGTGATACCCGGAATGATGCAGACCTGGTCGGCGGTGTAACGGGCGTCGTGCGCCTGCCACAGCGAGTCACTGCGCCACCAGCGGCGCACGTCCTTGTCGATCACCGGCACGAAGTTGACCGGCTTGCCCGGCGTCTTGCACAGCTGGGTGAAGAACGGCGCGTCAGCGGGGTGCAGCACGACGGTCTCGGCGTCGGGGTAACGGGCCAGCAGCGCGGCGATGGCGTCGGCCGGGCGCTCCAGGATCGTTGCTTCGGAATCGGCGAACAGCGTCTCGATCGGGCCGGACTCGATCTCGTTGAGCCGGGCTTCTGCGCGCTGCAGCATCGAGCCGAACCGCTCCCGCCAGGTGTCGGCCAGCCAGGGGCTGTCCGGCGAGGCGGTGTCGGCGGTCGAGTCACCGTCACCGATCGCCAACTCCACGTACCGCCGCAGCCACTGCGCGTAGGTCATCTCGGTGACGTCACCGAAGTAGGGCTTGGCGGTGTCGGCCAGTGCGGCGATGATCTCGTCGCGGCGGGCCTGGACCGCTTCGCCGTCGCCGGCGACCTCGTCGAGCAGCCGGCCGCACCGCGAGGCCGTGTTGTCGATCTCGTGGATGTCGGCACCGAGCTGGCTGCGCGAAGAGGCCATGCCGCCCTGCGCTTTTCCTGCGCCGATCCAGTGATCGGTGCCCTTGGTGTCGACCAGCATCTGCTTGACCGCCGGCGAGGTGGTGGCTTCCAAGGTGGCCATCGCCGCGGTGCCGACGAGGATGCCGTCAACGGGCATCGACGGGAAGCCGTACTCCTGCGACCACTGCCCCGACAGGTATTCGGCGGCCCGCTCGGGGGTGCCGATGCCACCGCCGACACAGAGCGTGATGTTGGGCTGCGAACGCAGCTCGGAGTAGGTCGCCAGCAGCAGGTCGTCGAGGTCTTCCCAGGAGTGGTGACCACCGGCGCGGCCGCCCTCGACGTGCGCGATCACCGGGGTCGTCGGCACCTCGGCGGCGATGCGGATCACCGACCGGATCTGCTCGACGGTGCCCGGCTTGAACACCACATGGGTGATGCCCGCCTCGTTGAGCTCACCGATCAGCTCGACGGCCTCCTCGAGCTCCGGGATGCCGGCGCTGATCACCAGTCCGTCGAACGGGGCACCGGACGCACGGGCCTTCTGCACCAACCGCTTTCCACCGACCTGCAACTTCCACAGGTAGGGGTCCAGGAACAACGAGTTGAACTGGACGGTGCGACCGGGCTCCAGCAGTGCGGTCAGCTCGGCGACCCGGTCGTTGAAGATCTCCTCGGTGACCTGCCCGCCGCCGGCCAGCTCGGACCAGTGCCCGGCATTGGCGGCCGCGGCGACGATCTTGGCGTCGACGGTGGTCGGGGTCATGCCGGCCAGCAGGATCGGTGAGCGTCCCGTCAGGCGGGTGAACTTGGTGTCGAGCTTGACCCGGCCGTCGGGCAGCGTGACCACCGACGGGGCGTAGCTCGTCCAGGGCCGGGCTACCTCCGGAACGGCCCCGATGGTGAACAGGTTGCGCTGCCCACCGCGGGTGGCCACCGGCACGATGCCGATTCCCAGGCCGCGGATCACCGGCGCGGTCAGCCTGGTCAGGATGTCGCCGGGGCCCAGGTCCAGAATCCAGCGCGCGCCCGCTTCGTGCAGAGCGGTGATCTCGTCGACCCAGTCGACCTGGCCCACCAGAATCGACTCGGCCATCGCGCGGGCCAGAGCGATCCCCTCAGCGTCGAAACCTATCTGAGCGGCCCACTTCGCGACGATCTCGATGCCATCGGACAGCCGCGGCGAGTGGAATCCGACCTCGACCTGCACCGGCTCGAAGACCGGCGCGAAGACCGCGCCGCCGCGCAGCTTGTTCTTGCGCTCGGCGGCCTCCTTGTCGGCGATCTGCTCGCAGTACAGCTCGAAGCGCGACAGCTGCTCGGGGGTGCCGGTGATGACGACCGAACGCCGGCCGTTGCGGATGGACAGCACCGGCGGCAGCACGGTGCGCACATCGGTGGCGAACTCCTCCAGCAACTGGTGGATGCGCTCCGGGTCGGCGCCTGCGACCGACACCATGGGCGGGCGGTCGCCCAGGATCGAGATGCCGCGGCGGCGGGCCACCAGGGTTCCGGCGGCGCCCACCAACTGGGCGATCGCGAGCAGCTGCACGTCGGTGGCGCCACGCGCCTTCAGCGACTCGACGGCCAGGACGCCCTGCGAATGCCCTGCGACCGCCACCGGCGGGTGGGCCGACAGGTCCAGACCCTGACGTTCCAGCGCCCGTACCGCGGCGATCTGGGTCAGCAGAACCCCCGGCACCGACACCGCGGCCGAGGTCAGCTGCTTGGCCGACGGGATCGGGTCCTCGGCCGCCAGCGCCCGCACCCATTGCAGCGGCTCGAAGCCGATAGGCCGGACCACGACGAGTTCCTTGGCGACCGGCTCCAGCAGCAGCTCGGACTCTCCGGCCAGCGTGGCCAGCTCGGTCTCGATCCCGGCCGAGGACACCAGCTCTTCGAGCGATTCCAGCCAGGCGCTGCCCTGACCGCCGAAAGCGACCGCGTACGGCTCGCCGGCCGTCAGACGATCCACCAGGGCGGACGAGGCGTTGGCGAACGGGCCCGAGCCAGCGCCGTCGGCGGACACCCGGTCATGTTCGTGGATCGTCACGTTATATATCTCCCCTGCTCTGGCACATCGCGTCTTTTTGGTCGTCGCCTGCCGGCATGGCCGGCTGGGCCCCTCGTCGGGCGGCGGGCTCTCGCGTCGTCGCGGCCGCGCTACAGCAGTAAGAGTGTCATAAGAACCTGTGCCGTTTCTGCAGCTAATTGGTTACTCATGAGTTCTACGCCCGGGTAACCCACCTGCGGATATCACACCGTCCGACGCCGTCTCGATCCTCGGAGAACAAAGTTCCTGCGTGCGCGGGGTTACGGTCGAGTAGCCACAACAGCGCTGATCAAGGCTGCATTGTTATCTAATCGTAATGTTTGAGTCCGGGCGGTCGCAGCCGTCGTTGACAGCTGAAGTCGCAGTGTCAACCGGGCACCGTGATCCTCACCACCCGCGGCCCACCGCGTGCCGCTCGGGTGCGGCCGGTGGCGCCCGGCCCGCGGGTCAGGCCCACTGACCGAACTCGGGGGTGAGGATTTCGTTGATATCGACACCGACGTCGCCGACCTTGCGTTTGTCGACCTCGACCTGATGCAGGTTGGCCGCCGGGTGGGCGACCCCGCCGGGCGAACCCCAGTTGTGCTGCCAGAAGCAGGAACCCAGGCCGTCTTGCACCGCCCACTCGATGGTCTTGGAGTTGGCGTACACACCGGTGCGTTGATGCCCGATCACCGACTCCCACCCGCGCAGGTAGGGCGCCACCTGCGCCTGGTACTGCTCGTAGGTGGGGTCGTCGTCGATCGAGGCGTAGATCGGGGCGGTGTCCGGGCCGCCCGCCGCGGAGTGCAGTTCCGCGCCCCGTCTGGCGTGCTCGACGCCGGCGTCCTGGCCGCCGAGCCAGTCGGCGGTCGCCTGCTTGCCGTACTGGTAGCAGGAGACGATGTTCAGCCCGTTCTCGTGCAGATCGTGTGCCTCGGCGGGTTGCATCGGCTTGCCCAGCATCCAATCGGCGCCGGGCCGGCGGTCCGACACGTAGCGGATGGCGCCGAGGGCTCCGGCCGCGCGGATCTCGTCGGCGGACAGCACGCCGGCCGCGTAGTCCAGCAGGATGCCCAGCGGAGCCGCCTGGGCGGTCGCGGCGAGCAGCGCCGATGCCGCGGCCCCCAGGCCGACCGCCGCCGGAGCCGTCGCGGCGAGTTTGAGCACGTCACGCCGGGAAATCACCACGTGCCAAAGGATACGGCAGAGCCCTGCCGCCTCCTCGAGCCTCAACCGGCGCAGGGCAGGATGAGCGGGTGGCACGGGCGTGGAAGGCGGGTCGATCATTGCGTCCCTGGATCGTGTGGGGCACCGGGCTGTTGTCCTATGTGGTGGCGGTGCTGGACCGCACCACGTTCGGCGTTTCGGGCCTCGACGCCGCCGAGCGCTTCAGCGCCGGTCCGAGCACGTTGTCGTCGTTCGTGATCCTGCAGCTCATCGTCTACGCCTCCATGCAGATCCCGGCCGGGGTGCTGCTGGACCGCTTCGGCCCCAAGGCGATGATCGCCAGCGGGGTTTCGGTGCTCTCCGCCGCCCAGTTGACGCTGTCGCTGACCCATTCACTGCCGGTGGCCGTCGGCGCCTATGGCGTTGTCGGCCTGGGCGACGCGTTCGTGTTCATCTCGGTCATCCGGCTACTGCCCAATTGGTTTGCGCCGGAACGTGTTCCGTTACTGACTCAGCTGACCGGGATCTGCGGGCAGTTCGGCCAGCTGCTCTCGGCAGTACCGTTTCTGGCGATCCTGCTGCACGGCGGCTGGACGGCGGCCTACCTCTCGGCAGCCGCCCTGGGTGTGCTCGCCGTGATGCTGACCCTCGCCCTGTGCCGGGATGCCCCGGCGGGGACGCCGGTGGCCGTGCAGCCGCGGACGTTTCGAGCGGTGTTCGGTGACGTCAAGACGGTCTGGTCACGGCCTGGCACCAAGCTGGGTTTCTTCACCCACATGGGCACGCCCTTCTCGGCGAACGTCTTTGCACTGATGTGGGGCGTGCCGTACCTGACCACCGCACAGGGGTTTTCACGTGGCGTGGCCGGTGCGTTGCTGACGTTGTCGGTGGCGACCTTCGTGGTGGTCGGCCTGTTGACCGGAACCCTTTCGGCGCGCCGGCCCCAGCACCGGGCGGGGTTGGTGCTGGCGATGATCGCGCTGACCGCCGCGGTCTGGGCGGTGCTGCTGGCACTGAGCGCGCCCGCGCCGCATTGGCTGCTGGTGGTGCTGATCGTGGTGATCTCGGCGGGCCAGCCGGTGTCCATCCTGGCCTTCGACTTCGCCCGCACCTACAACCCGCCGGCCGCGTTGGGCACCGCGCAGGGCATGGTCAACACCGGCGGTTTCATCGCCACGTTGCTGATCATGCAGGCGATGGGAATCGTCATCGCCCTGGCCGGCGGCTACTCGTTTTCGGCCTTCCGGCTGGCCTGGACCGTCCAGTACGTCATCTGGGCGGTGGCCGCCGCGGGAGTGGTGATCAACGCGCGCCGGGCACAGCACTCCGAGGCGCTCGGTGAGGCACCCACCTCGGTGGTCGCCGCGGAGCACTGACCGTTCAGGCGGTCCGGTTATACGGATCCGGCGACTGCGGGCAATAGGCGCGCCGAGCCGCGTTGATGATGGCGTGCGCTTTATCAGGCGACACTTCCAGATTGGCGATCACCGAGATCGGCACCAATCGCGGGGAGCTGCTCAGCGCCGAACAGACCGCGTGACCCTCCTGCACCAGAAGATCCCGCAGCGGTTCGCACTTGAGGGTGCCGCAGATCTGCTGGTCGTAGGACGGGTGCAGCCCCTCTTCCTCGAGGTCGGTGAAGAAGACCTGGTCGTCATTGCTGGGTTCGTCGGCCAAAGCCGCGGGAGCGGGCCCTACTGCGAAGCCGGCCAGCACCGCGCTGAGGGCCGTTGCGATGAGTTGTTTCTTCATCAGGCTGCACCGATCCCCGGGGAAACTAATGCATCCATTCTTGCACCGCTGAGGCCCGGCGGCACGATGTTATCCCTGCAGATTTGTCGCTGTGAGCCGGGCAAAAACGTGCGGGCGGAGGGACTCGAACCCTCACGCTCTTTCGAGCACGGGCACCTAAAACCCGCGCGGCTGCCGATTACGCCACGCCCGCAAGGCCACTCAGTCTAGCGATCCGGTACAGCAACGAATGTGTCAGTAGGGCCTCGCACCGCATCGCTTCCGGGGGATGAACGAGTGCGCGATCGCCCCGCAGACCGGCCTCCGCGGCGCCACGCTTTTCCGATGGCATCCGCCGGCCACCACGAACCCGTCCGGCGCCGTCATCCCGACGCGGTACCGTCAAAGGGTGTCCACTACACGGCGTCGGAGACCGGCACTGGTCGTGCTGGTGATCGTTGCCGCCTGCGCGTGCCTGGCTCTGGGCTGGTGGCAGTGGACCCGGTTCCAGGAGGTCAACGGCACGTTCCAGAACCTCGGCTACGCCCTGCAGTGGCCGTTGTTCGCCTGGTTCTGCGTCTACGCCTACCGCAAATTCGTCCGCTACGAAGAGTCGCCGCCCGAGCCGCACCGACCCGATGCGGTGACCGAGATACCGGCCGGACTGCTGCCGGAGCGGCCCGCGGCCGCCGCCACACCCGCCGACGACCCCGCGCTGCGGCAGTACAACGCCTACTTGGCCGAACTCACCGAGAACGACCGAAAGAACAGGAATCCCGCATGACCGAGACACCCGCCCAGGCCGCTCCCGCGGAGAAGGTCCGCAGCGCTCTCCTGCCCTATCGGGTCATGGCGTGGGCAACCGGTGTCTGGCTGATCGCGCTCTGCTACGAGGTGTTCGTGCGCTACGTGGTCCAGGTGGACAACCCGCCCACCTGGATCGGCGTGGTGCACGGCTGGGTGTACTTCGTCTACCTACTGGCCACATTCAATCTGGCGGTCAAGGTGCGCTGGCCGCTTCCCAAGACCATCGGGGTGCTGCTGGCCGGCACCATTCCGCTGCTGGGCATCATCGTCGAGCACTTCCAGAGCCGAAACATCAAAACCCAGTTCAACCTCTGACGCGGGCTCACTTCGCAGGCGGGTTCACCCAACGCTGCACGCCGCCGTGGTTGGAGCAGGCACCGCTGCGGTGCCTGCTGAATGAGTAGCTGCCGTCACGACAGACTGCGCTGGCCCCGGTTGGTGGCGCGACGGGCTCGATCGACGTCGCCGGTGGCGGTGCGAACGTCTGGGACGGTGCGAGCGCGGGCGGCGACATCAGCGGCGCCGGCAGCGTGGTCGACTCCGTCACGGTGACGGTCACGCGCTGCGTCGGATGCACGGTTGGCTCAGTCCGCGAGCCGCCGCAGCGTCGGCAGCAGCAGCGCCAACGCACGGCCCCGGTGCGATTCGGCGTCCTTCTCCACCGGGCTCAGCTGCGCCGCGGTGCGCACGGCCCCTTCCGGGACGAACACCGGGTCGTAGCCGAAGCCCCCCTCGCCGCGGGGTTGCCGGGCGATGCTGCCCGACCATTCGCCACGCACCACCACCTCGTGGTCGGACCCGATTCCCCAGACCAGCGCGCAGGCCGACACGAACGCCGCCCCGCGCCGCTCGTCGGGAACGTCGTGCAGTTGGGCCAGCAGCAGCGCGGTGTTGGCGCCGTCGTTGCCGTGCTCGCCTGACCAGCGCGCCGACAGCACCCCGGGCATGCCGTTGAGCGCGTCGACACTGAGGCCGGAATCGTCTGCGACACAAGGCAATCCCGTCGCCACATAACCGTCACGCGCCTTGGCCAGGGCGTTGTCCTCGAAGGTCGCTCCGGTTTCGGGCGCGTCGGGGAACGGTGCCACCTCATCCAGTGAGACCGGCCGCAGCCCCGAGATACCGGCGTGCTCGAGCACCCGGCTGAGTTCGGCCAGCTTCTTGCGGTTGCGGCTGGCCACCAGCAGATCGATCAGCTGCCGAACGCTTTCTTCGGTGGCGGACCGTCGGGCAGCACCCCGGGATAGGGCAGTTCCAACGCTTCGCGCTGCACCACGAACAACTTCTCGCAGGCGGCCAGTGCCGCGTCGAGCATCTTGTCCAGCGTCGAGCGCGGGAACGTCGCCCCCTCGCCGGTGCCCTGGACCTCCACCAGGGTTCCGGTGTCGGTGGCGACGACGTTCATGTCGACCTCGGCGCGGGAGTCCTCTTCATACGGGAGATCGACGCGGACCCGCCCGTCGACGACCCCGACGCTCACAGCCGAGATGGCGCACGACAGCGGGCGCGGGTCGGACAGTTTGCCGGCGGCCGACAAGTAGGTGACCGCATCGGCGAGTGCCACATAGGCGCCGGTGATCGCCGCGGTGCGGGTGCCGCCGTCGGCCTGCAACACGTCGCAGTCGATCGCGATGGTGTTCTCCCCCAACGCCGCCAGGTCGATGCAGGCCCGCAGCGAACGGCCGACCAGCCGGCTGATCTCCTGGGTGCGGCCACCGACCCGGCCCTTGACCGATTCGCGATCGGAGCGGGTGTGCGTGGCGGCCGGCAGCATGGCGTACTCGGCGGTCAGCCAACCGCGCCCGGTACCTTTCCGCCAGCGCGGCACCCCCTCGGTGACACTGGCCGTGCACATGACCCGGGTGTTGCCGAATTCGACCAGCACCGACCCGGCCGGGTTCGAGGTGAACCCCCGGGTGATGACGACCGGGCGCAGCTCGTCGTCGAGGCGACCGTCTTCTCGTTTGGACACGCCGTTAACCCTAATGGAGTGGTGTGTCAGGACCGGTGGTGCGTCAGGACCGCTAGATGTCGAAACTCTCGTCGCACGCCACGGCGTGCACCGGCCCGTCGAACTCGGCTTTGGCCTCGCCGATCACGTCCTCGCGCGAGGTCCAGGGCGGGATGTGGGTGAGCAGCAGTTGGCCGACGCCGGCGGCCGCGGCGATGCGCCCGGCCTCGGTGCCGGACAGATGCAGATTCGGCGGACGGTTGGCCTCGTGGGTCCAGGACGCCTCGCACAGGAACACGTCGGCGCCGCGGGCCAACTCGATCACCCCGTCGCAGAAGCCGGTGTCGCCGCTGTAGACCAGGGTCGCGCCCGCGGCGTTGGTGATCCGCATTCCGAACGACTCGGTCGGGTGACACACCAGCCTGGGCTGCACACGGACCGTTCCGAACTCGACCGGCTCGCCGTCCACCCAGGTGTGGACATCGAAGATATCGGTGATGTCGTCGATCTCCCCGCCGTAGGGAGAGGACGCTGCGCCCATCCGCGACCAGGTGTCGCTGGGCCCGTAGATGAAGCCCTTGGCGAACGGCTGGGTCGCGACCGACGGGTGGTAGCGGCGCCAGACGAACAGTCCCGGCAGGTCCAGGCAGTGGTCGGCATGCAGGTGCGACAACAGCACACACACCGCACCCGGGTCGACGTGCCGCTGTAGCGCGCCCAGCACGCCGCCCCCGAAGTCGATGACCAGCGGCGGGGTGTCCGGAGCCTGCAACAGGTAACCCGATGCCGGCGAGTCCGGACCCACCACGCTGCCGGAGCAGCCGAGCACCGTGAGTCGCACGTTCCCTACTGTGCCATGTTCGCCGCAACGATGACCAAGACACGGGCGCTTTGCCCGCTATTCGTCATCGAAATCACGGTCGTGGCTAACTCAACGGCGCGTGACGACGGACGCCGCCGACACCGGTGATCGCCGGCCCCAGAAATCGGGTGGCCAATGCGGCGAACGCCTCCGGGTCACCGGTCGCCTCGAACACCCGGGTGGCCGCGGAAGCCCCGTGCGGGCGCAGCAGATCGCGCTCGGTGAGCACCCGCAGCAGCTCCTTGGCCGTCTCCTCGGCGCTGGACACCAGCGTCACCTGCTCACCCATCGCCAGCTGGATCAACCCCGACAGCAGCGGATAGTGGGTGCAGCCCAGCACCAGGGTGTCGACCCCGGCGCGCTGCAGCGGCTCCAGGTATCCCTCGGCCAGCCCCAGCACCTGCCGGCCGCTGGTGATGCCGCGCTCGACGAAGTCCACGAAGCGCGGGCAGGCCACCGCGGTGATCTCGGTGTCGCGGGCCGCGGCGAACGCGTCCTGGTAGGCGTGGCTGGTGATGGTCGCGCTCGTCCCGATCACCCCGATGTGGCCGTTGCGGGTGGTGGCCACCGCCCGGCGCACCGCCGGCAGGATCACCTCGACGACCGGCACGTCGTAGCGTTCCCGGGCATCGCGCAGGCAGGCCGCCGACGCGGTGTTGCAGGCGATCACCAGGGCCTTGACGCCACGATCGACCAGGTCGTCGCCGATGGCCAACGCGTGCGCGCGTACTTCCGGGATGGTCAGCGGGCCGTAGGGTCCGTTGGCGGTGTCGCCGACATAGAGGATGTCCTCGTCGGGCAGCTGGTCGATGATCGAGCGTGCGACGGTCAGCCCGCCGACCCCGGAGTCGAAGATCCCGATCACGCCGATACCGCCCGCCGACGGGCACGGGCTTTGCGTTCGGGGCCCGAGAGCAGATAGGCGGCCCCCACTCCGGCGATCGCCCCGCACAGGTGACCTTGCCAGGACACTCCGCCGCAGACATTCAGCACCGGCACCGCCCCCCAGAGAATCCCGCCGTAGAGCACCAGCACCACGAGCCCGACCAGAATCTGCCAGAGACGGCGGGTGAACCAACCGAACACCACCAGGAAGGCCAGCCAGCCGAAGATCAGGCCGGAGGCGCCGATGTGGTCGGTGGGCCCGCACGACGATCCGACATTGCCGATCAGCCAGGTGCCCAGACCACCGAACAGCCACACGATCGCGGTGGCGAGCAGGAACCGGGACTGCCCGGCCAACGTCACCAGGAAGCCCAGCACCAGCGCCGGACCGGTGTTGGCCAGCAGATGCCCCCAGTTGGCGTGCAGCAGCGGTGCAAACAGCACCCCCCACAGGCCGTCGGTCTCCAGTGGCCGGATGCCGTTGCGGTCCAGCCGGTGGCCGCCGAGCTGATCAACGGCCTCGATGAGGTAGAGCAGCGCGACGAATCCCACCACGGTGGCCCCGCCGGTGCGCCAGGCGGACTTGTTATCGGGCCGCGGCGCGGGCGACGAGCCGGCCCGGGAGGTCATGCCCACGATTGTCCTTCCAGCCCATCCTCGGATTCGTCGTGCACGTCACGGCCTTCCCGTGAGCTTGTCGGCGAATGCCCCCGGCAACGTGCCGCGGTAGGTCGGTATTCCGGCCACCGGATCGGCGGCCAGCAACCCGACCAGCACCGCTCGCGCCAGGCAGTCCGCCGCGGCGGCACCGACCGCGGTGATCAGGCCGGACTCCTGCGAGAGCGCCGCCGGGGTTCCCGGTAGCGCCGGAACCTCGACGGCCCCGGTCGCCAACGCGAAGACCGTGTCGCCGTCCACCGGGGTGTGGGAGGGCCGGATGGTGCGAGCCAGGCCGTCCTGGGCGGCGATCGCCACCCGCCGGCAGCCGGCCGGGCTGAGTGCGGCGTCGGTGGCCACCACCGCGATGGTGGTGTTGAGCGCCAGGGATTTGGGCTCCAGCCCGGCGAGCACCGACAGCTGTTCGGACGGCGGGGAGGTCAGACCGAATTCCTCGATGAGCTGGGCCGGCCAGGGCAGCCCGGTGGTGGCGTCGATGACCTCACCGGTGGGGTTCACCACCACCAGCGCCCCCACCGTGACGGTGTGGTCCCCGAGCTCCAGCGTGGTCGAGGCTGCTCCCACCCCGCCCTTGAACACCCCGGCCCGGGCACCGACTCCGGCGCCCACGCTGCCGACCGCCGGGGTTGCCCCGTCGGGACCGGCGGCCGCCGCCGCGGCGGCATAGCCGAACTGCGCGGTGGGCCGTCGATCCCAGCCCCCGACCGGCAGGTCGAAGATGACCGCGGCCGGGACGATCGGCACCACGCCGCCGTCCAGCGCCACCCCGCGGCCCTGCTCCTCCAGCCAGGTCATGACGCCGTCTGCGCTCGCCAGCCCGTAGGCACTCCCACCGGAGAGCACTACCGCGTCCACCCAGCGCACGCTGTTGGCGGGGTCCAGCAGATCGGTCTCCCGGCTTCCCGGCGCACCACCACGGCAATCGACGGCGCCGACCGTCCCGGGCGGCGTCAACACCACGGTGACGCCGCTCGCCCAGCCGGACCCCAGCGTCGCATCCGGGTCGAGCCGGTGGTGATGGCCCACCCGGATGCCCGCGACATCGGTGATCGAACCCATGCCCGTCATCTCCTGGGCCCTCCCATCAACGCGACGACCAGGTATTCCTGCAGCACGGTCAGCCACTGGTAGACGCTGAGCTGGCCGGCCATCGGGTCACCCGGCGGCAGCCGATCCGGGCCGTCCGGGCCGATCTTGAGCATGGTGCCCAGCGCGAGGCGGATGTCGTTGACCGCCGCGATCCAGGCATTCGCCTGTTCCTCGGTCAGCTCGAAACGACCGCCCTGCTCCGGAAGTGTGTCCAATAACTGTTGTGCTGCAGCACGTTTCGCGTCGATTATCCCCGGCTCGTGCAGGCTGCGCAGTACCGCGTTCAGACCTTTCGCATCGGGCGCGCAGTCGCCGGCCGGGGTACCTTCACCCTCGCCGTCGGGTCGGTAGAAGTCCGGCAGCAGCCGCCGCGTGGTGGCGTCCTCGGGCGGCTTGGTGTTGCCCGTTCGCATTCCGGTTATCTGTTCGAGTTCGTCCGGCGGAGAGGCGGATTCACGTGCCTCGAGCATGCCGATGATCGAGCCGACCAGGTTCCCGAGCAACGCAGCCTCGTGCAGTGCCAGCGCGGACCGGAAGCGGGGGCCATCGTCGGTTTCAACCCGCTTCCACTTGTGCACGGTGCGGCCCGATTCCCTTCGGTTGACGTTTCAGCGAT
Source organism: Mycolicibacter terrae (assembly GCF_010727125.1). Classification (NCBI taxonomy): domain Bacteria; kingdom Bacillati; phylum Actinomycetota; class Actinomycetes; order Mycobacteriales; family Mycobacteriaceae; genus Mycobacterium; species Mycobacterium terrae. The sequence continues at coordinate 2,918,878 of NZ_AP022564.1, forward strand.
CCTGCTGCATGGTCGCCCACAACCCGGCGGCATGCAGTTTGGACACGTCGACCTCCATCGACTCCCGGCTCCCCGCCGACACTACGGCCTTGCCCTCGTGGTGCACCTGCAACATCAGCTTGGTCGCGTGCGGCTCGCTGTAACCGAAAAGCTTCTGAAAGATGTACGTCACGTAGGTCATCAGGTTGACCGGGTCGTCCCAGACGATGGTCACCCACGGCGAGGCGGTGTCCTCGACCGTGTCCGCATGCCGCTGGCCGGTGCCCTGGGGTTTCACCGGGGTGGACGTCGGTGCTGACGTGGCCATACCGCTCAGGATACCGAGCCGGGGTGGGGTCGAGTCCAGCCGATACGGTTGTCGGGTGGACACCTCGGCCCGCCGCGGCGGGTTGCTCACCGACAAGTATGAGCTGACCATGCTGGCCGCGGCGCTGCATGACGGCACGGCCGGTCGGCGGACCAGCTTCGAATTGTTCTCCCGCCGGCTCCCCGAGGGACGCCGCTACGGGGTGGTGGCCGGCACCGACCGTTTCCTGGATGCGCTGACCGCGTTCAGCTTCGACGATGCCGCACTGAATCTGCTTTCGCGGTTCCTGGATCCGCAGACCCTGAGCTACCTGAATGATTTCCGCTTTCGCGGCGACATCGACGGCTACCCCGAAGGCGAGTTGTACTTCGCCGGTTCACCGGTGCTCAGCGTGCACGGCAGCTTCGCCGAATGCATCGTGCTGGAGACGCTGATGCTGTCGATCTTCAACCACGACACCGCGATCGCCTCGGCGGCCGCCCGGATGGTCAGCGCGGCCGACGGCCGGCCGCTGATCGAGATGGGTTCGCGCCGCACTCACGAGCAGGCCGCCGTGGCGGCGGCCCGGGCCGCCTACCTGGCAGGTTTTGCCGGGACGTCCAACCTGGAAGCGCACCGCCGGTTCGGTGTGCCGGTGTTGGGCACCAGCGCGCACGCCTTCACGCTGCTGCACGCGGGCTCTGATATTGCCGACAGTGCCGACGGCGCCGGCGAACTGGCGGCGTTCCGCTCCCAGGTCGCCGCGCAGGGTGTCGACACCACGCTGTTGGTGGACACCTACGACGTCACCACCGGGGTGGCCAACGCCGTCGCGGCGGCCGGCCCGGGGCTCGGCGCGGTCCGTATCGACTCCGGTGAGCTGGCGGTGCTGGCTCGTCAGGTCCGCGACCAGCTGGACCGGCTGGGTGCCACGGGCACCAAGATCGTGGTCTCGGGCGATCTCGACGAGTTCGGCATCGCGGCGTTGCGAGCCGCTCCGGTGGACAGTTACGGCGTCGGCACCGCGCTGGTGACCGGGTCGGGCGCCCCGGCGGCGGGCTTCGTCTACAAGCTCGTCGAGGTGGACGGCCTGCCGGTGCACAAGCGCAGCGCCGCCAAGACCTCGGCGGGCGGACGCAAGCAGGCGCTGCGGGTGTCTCGTCCCAGCGGCACCCTCGTCGAGGAGGTGGTCTACCCCGTCGGCCGCCCGCCGGCGGATTCCGGCCGGGTGCTGACCGTTCCGCTGATACGCGGCGGCGACGTGGTGGCCGCTACCGGTGCCGATGCCCTGGCCGCGGCGCGGGATCGCGTCGCCTCCGGACTGCGCAGCCTGCCGTGGGAGGGCCTGAAACTGGCGCACGGTGAGCCGGCGATCCCGACCCGGCTGACTCCGGGCGGGCCGTCGGCCTAACGACCGTTGCGTTCGCGGTGCTTGCACCCGGGCCAGCAACAGGGGCGCCGCTTGCCTTCCTCCAGCTCCTCGCGGGTCCGGCGGATTCGTCGTTCGCGGGTGACCTGCTGCTTGGCGTCTTCGACCCAGCAGATGAACTCGTTGCGCGCCAACGGGGTAATGCTCTGCCATGCCGCCAACGCGGTCGGGCTGACGAGCAGCCCGTCGCGCAGGTCGGCGGGCAGCTCGTGTACCGCCCCGCCGGGCAACCGGTGGCTGCTCATCGCTTCATGGTAATGAGAACCGCAACGAAAAGGGCTGGGGCCGGGGTGGCCGTGTCGCTACAGTTCGCGGAATGGAGCTCGATGCGACAGCATTCAGCCACCGCTGGGTGCAGGCGTGGAACGCCCACGACGTGGAGGCGGTGTTGGCGCACTTCCACGACGACGTGCTGTTCACCTCCCCGGTAGCCGCCCGGTTGTTTCCCGAGACGGCGGGAGTGATTCGCGGGAAGCCCGCACTGCGCAGCTACTGGACCGCGGCCCTGGCGCGGCTGCCGGACCTGCATTTCGTCGTCGAAGCCGTCTATCGGGGTATCGACACCGTCGTCATCACCTACCGCAACCAGAACCACGGCCTGGTCAACGAGGTCTTGCGCTTCGACGACGACGGCCGGGTCATCGAGGGGCACGGAACCTATTTCGTCACCGGGCCGGCCGGCTCGGACTGAGGAGATGACGGCGCCGCCGGGGCGCGGGCTACCGTGTGCACACCATGGCTGACCCGTCCGTACCCGAGCTGCTCGCCGCCGCGGTGGCCGCCCTGGGCGGCAGCGAACGCGACGGCCAGGTGCGTATGGCCGAAGCGGTGGCGCGGGCCTTCGAAGTCGGCGAACACCTGGCGGTACAGGCCGGCACCGGCACCGGGAAGTCGCTGGCCTACCTGGTTCCGGCGATCGCCCGGGCGGTGACCGACGAACACCCGGTGGTGGTGTCGACCGCGACGATCGCGCTGCAGCGTCAGCTCGTCGACCGCGACCTGCCCCGCCTGGCCGATGCCCTCGAAAAGGTGCTCCCCCGGCGCCCCACCTTCGCGCTGCTCAAGGGACGACGGAATTACCTGTGCCTGAACAAGATCCATAGCGGGTCGGCTGATGATTCCGACGAGGCGCCGCAGGAGGAGCTGTTCGAACCGTTCGCCGCCAGCGCCCTGGGCCGGGACGTGCAGCGGCTCACCGCCTGGGCGCAGACCACCGACTCCGGTGACCGCGATGACCTCAAACCCGGTGTGCCCGAACGCTCCTGGTCTCAGGTCAGCGTGTCGGCGCGGGAATGTCTGGGCGCTGCCCGTTGCCAGTTCGGCATCGACTGCTTCGCCGAGCGAGCCCGCGGCGTCGCCGCCGAGGCCGATATCGTCGTCACCAATCACGCCCTGCTGGCGATCGACGCGATCTCGGAGACCAACGTGTTGCCCGAGCACGAACTGCTGGTGGTCGACGAGGCACATGAGCTGGTGGACCGAGTGACGTCGGTGGCCACCGGCGAGCTCACCGCGGCCGCGCTCAGTGTCGCGGTGCGGCGAATCACCCGGCTGGTCTCCCCCGAGCTGGTTCAGCGCCTCGACACCGCGTCCCTGACGTTCGGCTCGGCGATTCACGACGGCACGCCCGGGCGGCTGGATCACCTCGACGACGACTTGGCGGCATACCTGACCGCGCTGCGCGATGCCGCCGGCGCGGTCCGCTCGGCGATCGACACCGCACCGTCAGATCCCAAGGCCGCGGCCGCCCGCAAGGAGGCGGTCGCCGCACTGTCGGAGATCTCCGACACCGCCGCGCGGATCCTGACCTCGTTCGAACCGGCCATCCCCGAGCGCACCGACGTGGTGTGGCTCAGCCACGAAGACAACCGGGGGTCGGTGCGCCCGGTGCTGCGGGTGGCCCCGCTGTCGGTGGCCGGCCTGTTGCGCGAACGGCTGTTCGCCCGGGCGACGACGGTGCTGACCTCGGCGACGCTGACTGTCGGCGGCACCTTCGACGCGATGGCCGGCGCCTGGGGCCTGACCGGCGGCTCGCCCGACCCGAGCGATGCGCGGTGGCGCGGACTCGATGTCGGCTCGCCGTTCGCGCACGCCAAAGCCGGCATCCTCTACGTGGCCGCGCACCTGCCGCCGCCCGGGCGTGACGGCACCGGCACCGACGCGCAGCTCGACGAGATCGCCGAGCTGATCACCGCGGCCGGTGGGCGCACCCTGGGACTGTTCTCGTCGATGCGCGCGGCGCGCGCCGCGGCCGAGGCGATGCGGGAGCGATTGGACACCCCGGTGCTGTGCCAGGGCGACGACACCACCGGCGCGCTGGTCGAGCAGTTCGCCGCCGATGCCGACCTGTCGCTGTTCGGCACCTTGTCGCTGTGGCAGGGCGTCGACGTACCGGGACCGTCGCTGTCCCTGGTGCTCATCGACCGCATCCCGTTCCCGCGGCCCGACGACCCGCTGCTGACCGCCCGGCAGCGCGCGGTCAGTGCCCGAGGCGGCAACGGTTTCATGGCGGTTGCCGCCAACCACGCCGCGCTGTTGCTGGCCCAGGGTGCGGGCCGGTTGCTGCGCAGCGTCGAGGACCGGGGGGTGGTGGCGGTGCTCGACTCGCGCATGGCGACCGCCCGCTACGCCGGATATCTGCGCGCGTCGCTGCCGCCGTTCTGGGCGACGACCGACACCGCCAAGGTCCGTCTGGCGCTGCAGCGACTACGGGGCGGTTGAGCGCACTATCGTGATCTCCCATGCGACCTGGCCGCCGAAGGCACCGCGTTCTCGCCACCGCCTGCACGCTGATGCTGCTGTTGAGCGGGTGCGCCCGGATGCTGGACGGCACACCGGTTTCGATCTTCGCCGACCCGTTCCGGGTGGGCGGACTGCAGGCGGTCGACGGGCCCACCGGGCTGCGGCCCGACGCGCCGCCACCGAGCCGCGAGGTCGCGGGTACCGATGGCGGTCGCATCGACCAGATCGCCGCCCAGTCGGTCAGCGACCTCGAGGCGTTCTGGACGATCAGCTATCCCAACACCTTCGACGGCGAGTTCGAGCCGGTGCGGTCCCTGCTCTCCTGGGATCCCGGCCAGCTACGCGGAACATTCTGCAAGAGTAGGACTTTCCTGCTGGTCAACGCGGCCTACTGCTACCTGGACGACACCATCGGGTGGGACCGCCGGCTGCTGTTGCCGGCGCTGCGCAGCGCCTACGGCGACATGGCGATCACCATGGTGCTCGCCCATGAGTACGGTCACGCGATCGCGCGGGCGGCCGGGATCACCAAGCGGCGCCAGACACCGACGCTGGTGGCCGAGCAGCAGGCCGACTGTCTGGCGGGTGTCTACCTGCGCTGGGTGGCCCAGGGCGACTCGCCTCGCTTCACGCTCAGCACCGGTGACGGGTTGAACGGTGTGCTGGCCGCGATGCTGGCGCTGCGCGACCCGCTGCTGAACCCCGGCGAGACGGTCGGCAGCAACGAGCACGGCTCGGCCTTCGAACGGATCTCGGCGTTCCAGTTCGGGTTCACCGACGGCGCCGGATCGTGCAACGCCATCGACGCCAAGGAGATCGAGCAGCGTCGCGGTGACCTGCCCGTCCAGTTGCAGCAGAACGAGACCGGTGAGGTGCCGGTCAGCGAGGATTCGGTGCGCGTCGTCGTCGACGCGATGAACATCGCGTTCACTCCGGCCGAGCCGCCGCAACTCACGTTCGACGCCGCCGCCGCGTCATCGTGCGCTGACGCCCGCCCCAGCCCTCCGGCGTCGTACTGCCCGGCGACCAACACCATCGCCGTCGACCTGCCGGCCCTGCAGGTCATGGGCACGCCCGGCAAGGACCAGAAGTTGGCGACACTGTCCGGTGACAACACCGCCTATTCGGTGCTGATGTCGCGGCATCTGCAGGCGGTGCAGATCGAGCACGGTGGTCTGGTGCTCGACAACGCCGCCGCCGCGCTGCGCACCGCGTGCCTGACCGGGGTGGCCACCACCAGGCTCTCCCAGGGGGTGACCACCTCCAACGGCAGCACCATCGCGCTGACCGCGGGCGATCTGGACGAAGCCGTCGCCGGCCTGCTCACCAACGGTCTGGCCGCCGGCGACGTCAACGGTGAATCGGTGCCCGCGGGCTTCTCGCGCATCGACGCCTACCGCACCGGGGTGCTCGGCGACTTCGACCGCTGCCTGCAGCGCTTCCCCTGAGCGGTCCTCCCCGTCGGTTGCAGTAGTGGACTACTTAGGCCACCCACCGCCGACGGGTGCTACACCTCGGAGCGACCAGAAAATCGGGATGACGCGGCGCTCCTGGAGGTACGGGGATCATGGCAACTCGGCAGAGCGACCAGCAGGGTGGCAGCCCGGGCACCGGTCGGGGGCACGGTCGCCGTTGCCGTTGTGTGGTCGGTGCGAGTACGGCCTTGGTGACGTTCGGGGTGACCCCGTTCGTCACCGCGCCACCGGTGCGAGCGGACTTCGAGTGGCTGGTCGATCTCCTTGATCCGCTGATCAATTCGGAAACCGGCGTCGACGTCTCCGACCCTGCGGCGTGGACCTGGCTGGATCCCGCCGCCTGGGGGGACCCCTCCTCATGGGGCGTCGACGTGGGCACCGACTGGCTGGGAGCCGCGCTGGCCGGCCCCGTCGACGGCGCCGCCTGGTTCGACCAAAACATTTACACCCCGATCCACACCGCGATCGACGACTGGATCAACAGCTCCGACGGCGCACAGTTCGCCGGGCTGGTCAACACTTGGTCGGGGCAGTTCCTCATCGGTGACGGTGCCGACGGGACAGCATCGCACCCCGACGGCGGGGATGGCGGGCTGCTGTTCGGCGACGGCGGCGACGGCTACTACGGCGGCGACGGCGGCAACGGCGGCTGGCTGATCGGCGACGGCGGGGATGCCGGCGGGGTGGCGCCTTCACCGGAGATCAATGCGCTCGATGCAATCGCTTACCAGACGCCGATCGACGGAACACCCGGACAGGCGGGCAATGCCGCGTTCCTGTTGGGCAATGGGGGCAACGGAGCCAACGGCACCGACGGAATCGACGGGGGTGACGGGGGCGCCGGCGGGGCCGGCGGCGCCGGTGGAATCTGGTGGGGCAACGGCGGAGACGGTGGCAACGGTGGCAACGGAACGGCGGGCGGCTCCGGCGGCGACGGCGGCGCCGGTGGTGCCGGAGGGCTCTGGTTCGGCAAGGGCGGCAACGGCGGCAATGGCGGAACCGGGGCCGCCGGGGGCGACGGCAGTGACGGCGGGGCGGGCCTCGCGGGCCAGGACGGCGAGCCTGGCCAAGCCGGTCAGTCCGGAGGATTCGGCGGGGTCGGAGGCAATGGTGGTGCCGGCGGACTGTTCTTCGGCACGGCTGGCAACGGCGGCATCGGTGGCGACGGCGGGGATGCCGGCCACGGTGGCAACGGTGGTGCCGGCGGTGACGGTCCCGGCACGGCCGGCAACGGCGGCGAGGGCGGATCGGGCGGATACGGGGGCTGGGGAGCGCGCGGCGGGCTTCCCGGGGCGGTCGGTCTCTTCGGCACCGCGGGATCGGTCGGCAATGCCGGTGCAGGAGGCCAGGGCGGCAACGGCGGCGACGGCGGCGAGGGCGGCGACACCGGTGCCGGCGGCCACGCCGGAGCGGGAGGCAACGCCGGCGCCGGCGGCGCGGGCGGGGGCACCTCGTTCGGCTGGGCCAGTCCGTATGACCCCATCCGCACCGGCGTCGCCGGCGGCGGCGGTGCCGGCGGCAACGGCGGCACCGGCGGCGACTCCGGTGACGGCGGCTGGGGCGGGGCGGGTGGCACCGGCGGTTGGGGCGGTGAAGGCGGTTCGGGGCACGACGGCGGGGATGCCGGCGCCGGCGGCGACGGCGGCAACGGCGGCAACTCCGGTATCGGCGGCAATGGCGGCCAGGGCGGCAACGGCGGCTTCGGCAATGTGGGCGGCGACTATCACGGCAACACCGACGGTGTCGCCGTACCCGCCGGCAGTGGCGGGGACGGCGGCAACGGTGGAGCCGGCGGCGACGGCGGCAGCACCGGCGATGGCGGCCATGCCGGCGACGGTGGAGACGGGGGGCGCGGTCTGGGCCTCGGCGTCGGCGCTCCCGGCGGTCCGCCAAATCGTGGCGGTGACGGCGGCGACGGCGGCGACGGCGGCAGCACCGGCGATGGCGGCCACGCCGGCAACGGTGGCGAGGGCGGCGTCAGTCTGGTGGGCGGCCTGCGCGCCGGCAACGGTGGCGACGGCGGCAGTGCCGGCGCGAACGGCCACGCCGGCAACGGCGGCGACGGTGGCGAGAGCCTCACCGGCGACGGCGGTGCCGGCGGCAACGGCGGCAACGCAGGTCCCAACGGAGACGCCGGGTGGGGCGGCTATGGAGGCGCGGGTGGCATCAGGCCTGCTAGCGACGGCCATGGGGGCGCCGGCGGCGACGGCGGCGACGGCGGTGCGGTGGATGGTTTCTCCGGCGGTCACGGTGGAACGGGCGGCGCCGGAGGCGGCTTCGCCCACCAATACGCCGACGGCACCGGCAACTACGGCGGCGGAGGCGGCGGCGGACCGGGCGCCCCCGGCAGTACCGCCGGCAACGGCGGCAATGGCGGCGACGGCGGACAGGGCGGCTGGGGCGGCATCAGCAGCGGCGGCCGGGGTGGTGCCAACGGCGGCGCCGGGGGTGATGGCGGGGACGGCGGTCATGTCAACGGCGGCAACGGCGGCAACGGCGGCAACGGGGGCGTCGGGCCGGGCGCCGACGGCGGCCGCGGCGGAAACGGGGGCGACGGCGACGTTCGCCCTGATGTCTTCAACGGCGCGGGCGGCCACGGCGGCAACGGCGGCAACGGGGGCCTCGGCGCCGCCGGCGGTGACGGCGGCGACGGCGGCGACGGCATCAACTGGGGGTTCGGCGGCGACGGTGGGCAGGGCGGCAACGGCGGATCCGCCGGCCCGAACGGCAACGGCGCCGGCGGCGACGGCGGCAACGGCGGCGACGGCACCGCCGAGCAGTACGACGGCGGCGACGGCACCGCGGGTGGCAACGGCGGGGCCGATGGCACCCCCGGCACCCCCGGGACCGCCGGGCCGGACCGCCCGTGAACGGGCCGGCGATCTTCAGGCCAGGGTGACCAGGCCCAGTTCGGCGTCACCGGACAGCAACGGATGGCTCGGCAGCACCCGCACGGTGTAGCCCACCGAGCCCGCGACCGGTAACGGGGTGGTCGTCGAGAACACTTCGGTGCCATCGGCGCCGCTGCGCTCGTGTGTCATCACCACGGTGGCCGGTTCCAGCAGGCTGTCACCGGAATCCAGCCGGCCCAGCACCGCCTGCACCGTCACCTCGCCGGGCGCCAGGCCGGCCAACCGAACGGTGGCGGTCAGCGTCAGCTCCGAACCCAACAGCGGGGTGTCGGGCAGTCCGGTGCTGTCGACGTCGGTGATCTCGATCTGCTGCCAGGCCCGCTCCACCCTGCTGCGATAGTCGGCCAGCCGCCGAGCCGCACCGTAGGGCACTCCGTCGATCGGTTCGCAGGTGCGCCGCACGGACTGCGCCGCCGGGGCGTAACACTGCTCGACGTAGTCGCGGACCATCCGTGAGGCCAGCACTTTCGGCCCGAGCGTCTGCAGCGTGTGGTGCACCATCTCGATCCATCGTGGCGGCACGCCGCGTTCGTCGCGGTCATAGAACTTCGGCACCACCGACCGAGCCAGCAGGTCGTAGAGGGCCGCGGCTTCCAAATCGTCGCGGCGGTTCTCATCGGCCACCCCGTCGGCGGTCGGTATCGCCCAGCCGTTCTCCCCGTCGAAGCACTCGTCCCACCAGCCGTCGCGGATGGACAGGTTCAGTCCGCCGTTGAGCGCACTTTTCATCCCCGATGTGCCGCACGCCTCCAGCGGTCGCAGCGGATTGTTCAGCCACACATCGCATCCGGCGTAAAGTCGTCGCGCCATCGACATGTCGTAGTCGGGCAGGAACGCCACGCGGTGACGCACGGCCAGACGGTCGGCGAAGCGCACCACCTGCTGGATCAGCGCCTTGCCCTCATCGTCGGCCGGATGAGACTTGCCGGCGACGATCAGCTGCACCGGCCGCTGCTCGTCGAGCAGTAGCTGCTCCAATCGGTCCGGGTCGCGCAGCATCAACGTCAGGCGCTTGTAGGTCGGTACCCGGCGGGCGAACCCGATGGTCAGCACATCGGGATCGAAAGCCGTTGCAATCCAGCCCAATTCGGCCTCCGAGGCACCGCGATCCAGCCCGGACCGCAGCAGCCGCAACCTGACCTCATCGACGAGCAGCGACCGCAGCTGGGAGCGGATCGACCACAGCGCAACCGGATCGGCTTCTTGCAGACGCTGCCATGCCGCGGGATCGCTGAACGAGTCGGTTGCGGCCAGGTCGCGACCGAGCTGCAACCACGGCGGGGCCGCCCAACTAGGCGCGTGCACGCCGTTGGTGATCGAGCCGATCGGCACCTCGTCGGCGTCGAATCCGGGCCACAGGCCGTTGAACATGGCCCGGCTGACCCGACCGTGCAGCCGCGAGACGCCGTTGGCCCGCTGGGCCAGCCGCAGACCCATGTGGGCCATGTTGAACATGCCGGGTTCGTCTTCGGCACCCAGCTCGATGATCCGCTCGACGGGCACCCCCGCGGCCAGAGCGTCGCCGCCGAAGTAGCGCCGCACCATGCCCTCGCCGAACCGGTCGATACCGGCCGGGACCGGGGTGTGGGTGGTGAACACCGTCGCCGATCGCACCACGCTCAGCGCGGTGTCGAAATCCAGGCCTTCTTCGGCCATCAGCTCGCGGATGCGCTCGATCCCGAGAAAGCCCGCGTGGCCCTCGTTCATGTGGAACACCTCGGGGGCGTTGATGCCCTTGAGCGCGGTGAACGCCCGGATCGCCCGCACCCCGCCGATCCCGGCCAGGATCTCCTGACGGATCCGGTGCTCCTGGTCGCCGCCGTACAGCCGGTCGGTGACCCCGCGCAGCTGGTGCTCGTTCTCGCCGATGTCGGAGTCCAGCAGCAGCAGCGGGATCCGGCCGACCTGTGCGACCCAGATCCGCGCGCGCAACCGACCCGCACCGGGTAGCGCCACCTCGATCAGCGCCGGCTTGCCCGCCGCGTCGGCCAGCAACCGCAGCGGCAGTCCCTGCGGGTCCAGCGACGGATAGGTTTCTCGTTGCCAGCCGTCGGCGGTCAGCGATTGGCGGAAATACCCGGAGCGGTAGTACAGGCCGACCGCGATCAGCGGCACGCCCAGGTCCGACGCCGACTTCAGGTGGTCCCCGGCCAGGATTCCCAAGCCTCCCGAGTAGTTGGGCAGGGCTTCGGCGACTCCGAACTCCATCGAGAAGTATGCGATCGCGGCGGGAAGCTCCGCGCCACCGTCCAGCTGGTGCTGATACCACCTGGGCTGCGTCAGGTACTCGGTCAGATCGGCCGACAGGGCATCGAGCCGGCCGGTGAACGCCTCGTCGGCGGCCAGCTCATCAAGCCGGTTCGGGCTCACCGCGCCCAGCAACGCCACCGGATCCCGGCCGCATCCGGCCCACAATTCCCGGTCGATGGCGGCGAACAACTCCTGTGTCGGCTGCTCCCACGACCAGCGCAGGTTCATCGACAGTTGCTCGAGCGCCCGCAGCCGCTCGGGAAGGTGCGCACGAACGGTGAACCGGCGGAGTGCTTTCACGCGTCACCACCTTACGGCGGTTCAGCGAGGCTCGCCGGAGTCGGCCCGAAGGGTCGGCGGAGGCGAGGCGAAGCTGGGACCGCCGAAACAGGCCGGCGGTTCAGCGAGGCTCGCCGGAGTCGGCCCGAAGGGTCGGCGGAGGCGAGGCGAAGCTGGGACCGCCGAAACAGGCCGGCGGTTCAGCGAGGCTCGCCGGAGTCGGCCCGAAGGCCGCCGCATAGGAACCTGACGATTCGGTTGCGAACCGGCCGCTTCGTTCCGGTCGGTATCAGCAGCCCATTACCGTGGGCAAAGACAGCCCCACGACGAACGGAGTATGAGTGCCTGGTCGCGTCGAGGTCGACGACGTCGAACCGGTCATCTCCTGCGGCCGCTACCCGGCCAAGGCCGTGGTCGGCGAAACCGTGCCGGTGAAGGCCACCGTGTGGCGAGAAGGCCACGACGCGGTCGCCGCGACCCTGGTGGTGAGCTACCTCGGGCGGCACTATCCACTGCCCGGGGAACCGCCGGTGAGCCCATCCGGCACGGGCACCGCGCCGCTGCACCTGCCGATGCAGACCGGGTTCGACGCCTACGTGTTCCACGGCTGCTTCACCCCCGACGCCGTCGGGCTGTGGACCTTCCGGGTGGAGGGCTGGGGCGATCCCCTGCAGAGCTGGCGAAGCGCCGTGACGGTCAAGCTCGACGCCGGCCAGGATGAAGCGGAGCTCTCCAACGACCTGTTGATCGGCGCCGAGTTGTTCGACCGCGCCGCGGCCGCGATCCCGCCCGCCCGGCGCCGGCCGTTGCAGGCGGCGGCCGCGGCCCTGCGCACTCCCGGCGATCCGGTATCCCGGGCCGCCCTGGCCCTGTCGGCAGAGGTCGGCGAACTGCTGGACCGCCATCCCTTGCGGGAGCTGATCACCCCCGGCAAGGACCACCAGGTGTGGGTGGATCGGCCGCTGGCCCGCCGCGGGGCCTGGTATGAGATGTTCCCCCGCTCGACCGGGGGCTGGGATGCCGACGGCCGCCCGGTGCACGGGACGTTCGCCACCGCGGCGGCAGCGCTCCCGCGGATCGCCGAGATGGGCTTCGACGTGGTCTATCTGCCGCCGATCCATCCGATCGGCCGGGTGCATCGCAAGGGCCGCAACAATTCCGCGACCGCGGAGCCCGGTGACGTCGGTTCGCCGTGGGCCATCGGCAGCGTCGAGGGCGGCCACGACGCGGTACACCCGGATCTCGGCACCATCGACGGCTTCGACGACTTCGTGGCCGCCGCCCGCCGGCTGGACCTCGAGGTGGCGTTGGACCTGGCCCTGCAGTGCGCACCGGATCACCCCTGGGCCAGGCAGCACCGGGAATGGTTCACCGAGTTGCCCGACGGCACCATCGCCTATGCCGAGAACCCGCCGAAGAAGTATCAGGACATCTATCCGCTGAACTTCGACAACGATCCGGCCGGGTTGTACGCCGAAGTACTGCGGGTGGTGCGGTTTTGGATGGACCACGGCGTCAAGGTCTTTCGGGTCGACAATCCGCACACCAAGCCGCCGGACTTCTGGGTCTGGCTGATCGGCGCCGTCAAGAACATCGACCCGGATGTGCTGTTCCTGTCCGAAGCATTCACCCCGCCGGCGCGTCAGTACGGACTGGCCAAACTGGGCTTCACCCAGTCCTACACGTACTTCACCTGGCGGACAACGAAACACGATCTGACCGAGTTCGGACAGCAGATCGCCGAACTCGCCGACTACCGTCGGCCGAATCTCTTCGTCAACACCCCCGACATCCTGCACGCCAGCCTGCAGGCGGGCGGCCCCGGAATGTTCGCCATCCGTGCGGTGCTGGCGGCCACCCTGAGCCCGACGTGGGGCGTCTACTCCGGCTTCGAATTGTTCGAAAACCGTGCGCTGCAGGAGGGCAGCGAAGAATACCTGGACTCGGAGAAGTACGAACTGCGTCCTCGTGACTTCGCCGCCGCCGTCGCCGAGGGTAGGTCCCTGGAGCCGTTCATCGCCCGGCTCAACGAGATCCGCCGGCTGCACCCGGCATTGAGTCAGTTGCGCACCGTGCACTTCCACTCGATCGACAACGATGCGTTGCTGGCATACAGCAAATTCGATCCGGAGAGCGGCGACACCGTTCTGGTGGTGGTCACCCTGAACCCGTTCGCCCCCGAGCACGCGACGCTGCGGCTGGACATGTGGGCGCTGGGAATGGAGGACTACCAACGGTTCTGGGTGCGTGACCAGATCACCGGCGAGGACTACCACTGGGGGCGGGAGAATTGGGTGCGGCTCGACCCGGCCCGGGCGGTCGCCCACATCGTCAATATGCCGCCGATCAACGCCCATGCCCGTACCGAACTGCTGCGTCGCCGGTGAGCACGATGATGCGACCCCTGGCGCCCGAACGCGCGGATCTGGCCCGGCTGCTCGCCGGGGAACACCACGATCCGCATGCGATCCTGGGTGCCCATGAATACGGTGAACTCACCGTGGTTCGGGTTCTGCGGCCGCGCGCAGCCCGCATCGTGGTGCTCGTCGGCGCCGACCGGTTCCCGATGCGGCATCTGGGTTCCGGGCTGTTCGCGGCGGCTCTGCCGCTGACCGGCCTGACCGACTACCGCCTCGAGGTGCATTATCCCGACACTGCGCAATTCGGCGAGCCCACCGGAATCCGCACGGTCGCCGACGGTTACCGCTTCCCGCCGACTCTGGGCGAGATGGACCTGCACCTGTTCGCCGAGGGCCGCCACGAACGGCTCTGGGACGTGATGGGCGCCCATCACCGCACCTTCCTCACCGCCGACGGCGAGGTGTCCGGTGTGTCGTTCGCGGTGTGGGCGCCCAACGCCACCGGTGTCGGCCTGATCGGTGACTTCAACGGCTGGGACGGCAACGACGCACCGCTGCGGGCGCTGGGTTCCTCCGGGGTCTGGGAAGTGTTCTGGCCCGACTTCCCCGCCGGCGGCCTGTACAAGTTCCGCATCCACGGCGCCGACGGCACGGTCAGCGACCGTGCCGATCCGTTCGCCTTCGCCACCGAGGTTCCGCCGCGAACCGCGTCGCGGGTGACGGAGAGCAACTACCTCTGGAATGACGCGGACTGGATGGCGCAGCGCGCCCGGCGAAACCCGGTGGCCGAGCCGATGAGCACCTACGAGGTGCACCTGGGGTCCTGGCGGCCCGGGCTGGACTATCGCCAGCTCGCGTCGGAGCTGACGGAATACCTTGTGCAGCACGGCTTCACCCACGTCGAGCTACTGCCGGTCGCCGAGCACCCGTTCGGCGGGTCGTGGGGATACCAGGTGACGTCGTACTACGCTCCGACGGCACGCTTCGGCACACCCGACGATTTCCGGGCGTTGGTCGATGCGCTGCACCGGGCGGGCGTCGGCGTGATCGTGGATTGGGTGCCGGCGCATTTTCCCAAGGACGATTGGGCACTCGGCCGCTTCGACGGCACCCCGCTGTACGAGCACGCCGATCCGCGGCGCGGTGAGCAACTCGACTGGGGCACTTACGTCTTTGACTTCGGCCGGCCGGAGGTGCGCAACTTCCTGGTGGCCAACGCGCTGTACTGGCTGACCGAATTCCACGTCGACGGGCTGCGGGTGGACGCGGTGGCATCGATGCTCTACCTGGATTATTCGCGGCCGGAGGGCGGTTGGACCCCCAACGTTCACGGCGGCCGGGAGAACCTGGAGGCGGTGCAATTCCTGCAGGAGCTGAACGCGACCACGCACCGGGTCGCGCCGGGAATCGTGACGATCGCCGAGGAATCCACCTCCTGGCCAGGTGTCACCCGCGACACCGGTCTTGGCGGCCTGGGCTTTTCGATGAAATGGAACATGGGCTGGATGCACGACACGCTGGCCTATCTCGGTCATGATCCGGTGCACCGCAGCTATCACCACCACAACATGACGTTTTCCATGCTCTATGCCTACAGCGAGAACTACGTACTGCCGATCAGCCACGACGAGGTGGTGCACGGCAAGGGCACGCTGTGGTCGCGGATGCCCGGTGACGACTACCGCAAGGCGGCGGGCCTGCGCACCCTGCTGGCCTACCAATGGGCGCATCCCGGCAAACAGCTGTTGTTCATGGGTCAGGAATTCGGCCAGCGCAGTGAATGGTGCAACGAGCGCGGCGTCGACTGGTTCCAGCTGGACCCGGAACTCGAGGCGGACGGCTACTCGGCCGGCATCCTGCGCCTGGTCGGCGACATCAACGCCCACTACCGTGCGCTTCCCGCCTTGTGGAGCCAGGACGCCGACCCCCGTGGCTATTCCTGGATCGACGCCAACGATTCGACCAACAATGTGCTGAGCTTTCTGCGGTTCGGCGCCGACGGTTCGACGCTGGCCTGCGTATTCAACTTCGCCGGCATCGAACACTCCGACTACCACCTGGGCCTGCCGCGCGCCGGCCGGTGGCGGGAGGTGCTCAACACCGATGCGGTCGCCTACCGCGGTTCGGGGGCGGGCAACTTCGGCGGAGTCGAAGCCACCGAGGACCCGTGGCACGGCCGGCCCGCCTCGGCCGTGCTGGTGCTGCCGGCTCTGTCCGCCCTGTGGTTGGCGCCCGAGTAGCGCGAGCAGACAGAGAATCGCACAAATCCGCATAGCGGAGTGCGACTCTCTGTCTGCTCGCCGGGAAGCTCTCCCGGGAATCAGTACAACGCGTTGGCCAGGTTGCGCCGGCCGGCCACCACCTCGGGGTCGGCCGGATCGAACAGCTCGAACAGCTCGACCAGCCGGGCCCGCACCGTGCCGCGCTCATCGCCGGAGGTCCGTCGCACCAATCCGATCAGCCGGTCGAAGGCGGCGGTGACGTCCTGGCTGAGAATCTGCACATCGGCCGCGGCGAACGCCGCCTCGATGTCGTCCGGCGCGCCGTCGGCCAGCGCCGGCGCATCCGGAGGCCGGGCGGTCGCCCGCTCCAGGAAGATCAGCTGGCGCAACGCCGCCTTGGCTTCGACGTGGTTGGGGTCGGCATCCAGCAGCGCCTGGTAGGAGTCACGGGCCGCGGCGAAGTCACCGGCGTCGAGTTGGTCGCGAGCCTGCGCCAGCGCGGGGTCGACCTGGTCGGGCTGCTCGGATTCGTCGCCGCCGGAGAGCTTGCCCGCGGTGGCCGAGACCAGCGAATCCACCCAGCGGCGGAGCTGGTCGGGCGGCTGCACGCCCTGAAAGCTGGTGATCGGCTGGCCGGCGGCCAATGCCACCACGGTGGGCACCGCGTCCACACCGAACACCTGCGCCACCCGGGGGGCAACATCGACGTTGACGGTGGCCAGCGACCATTTGCCGCCGTCACTGGTGGCCAGCCCGGCCAGGGTGTCGGCCAGCTGGACGCAGGCCTCGCTGCGCGGCGACCACAGCAGCACCACCACCGGCACCTGGTTGGACCGGACCAGCACTTCGTCTTCGAAATTGGCCTCGGTGATCTCAGTGGCGCCCGGCGGAGCCGAACCGTCACCACCGGCGCCACTGGGTGGGGCCGACTGCTTGAGACCGGACAAATCCACTGCTCCGGCCAACGCCGGGCTGATCGGGGGTCGAGGACGAGTCACGACACCAAGTCTGTCACGCCGTCGTGGCGCCGGTTCCGACGGCTGATTCCCGGTCGACGAAGTCGACTATGACCAATATCACACTTCGATTTCGGTGCCCCGCTCCGGCGGCATCCAGCAACCTACGCAACCGTAGGGAGGCTGTTATCCGGCCCGCAGGATCAGCGCGTCACCCTGGCCGCCGGCACCGCACAATGCGGCCACCGCGTAGCCCGAACCACGCCGCTTGAGCTCGAGCGCGGCGTGCAGCGTGATGCGCGCACCGGACATCCCGATCGGGTGCCCGACCGCGATCGCGCCGCCGTGCACGTTGACGACATCGGGATTCACCCCGAGTTCGCGGGTCGAGGCCAGCGATACCGCCGCGAACGCCTCGTTGATCTCCACCACGTCGAGTTGGTCGACCGAGATGCCCTCGCGGGCGATGGCCTTCTTGATGGCGTTGGCCGGTTGGGACTGCAGGGTCGAATCCGGCCCGGCCACCACCCCGTGCGCGCCGATCTCGCACAACCAGTCCAGCCCCAGCTCCTGCGCCTTGGCTTTGCTCATCACCACCACGGCTGCCGCACCGTCGGAGATCTGCGACGACGAGCCGGCGGTGATGGTGCCGTCCTTGCGGAACGCCGGCTTGAGCGCGGCCAGGGAGTCGGCGGTGGTGTTGGCCCGGATTCCCTCGTCCTCGGTGAACTCCAGCGGATCCCCCTTGCGCTGCGGGATCTTCACCGGCACCACCTCGTCGGCGAACACGCCGTCCTTCCACGCCGCGGCGGCCTTGCGGTGCGATTCGGCCGCGAGTTCGTCCTGCTCGGCGCGGGTGAACTTGTCGGCGTCGTTGCGCTGCTCGGTGAGCGCACCCATCGGCTGGTCGGTGAACACGTCGTGCAGGCCGTCGTAGGCGAGATGGTCCAGCACCGTCACGTCGCCGTACTTATAGCCCGACCGGCTGTCCATCAGCAGGTGCGGCGCCTTCGTCATGGATTCTTGGCCGCCGGCCACCACCACGTCGAACTCGCCGGCGCGAATCAGCTGGTCAGCCAGTGCGATGGAGTCGATCCCGGATAGGCACATCTTGTTGATGCTCAGCGCCGGAACGTCCCATCCGATGCCGGCGCCCACCGCCGCCTGCCGCGCCGGCATCTGGCCCGCTCCCGCGGTCAGCACCTGGCCCATGATCACGTACTGCACCAGCGAGGCCGGGACGTTCGCCTTCTCCAGCGCCCCGGCGATGGCGATCGCGCCCAGGTCGCTACCGGAGAAATCCTTCAGCGAACCCATCAGCTTGCCGATTGGGGTCCGTGCCCCAGCAACGATCACCGATGTCGTCATGACTACCTCCCGGGCGGGTGTGGGTGGCCGATCTGCCGGATCGGCGCAGCGCGATGTTTCCGCTCAGGTTACCGTTACGTTATGACGACCGAATCCGTCGCTGGCTCGTTCGAGGTACGTCCCGCCCTGGCTTCCGCGTTGGTGACGGCGATCGACCACGTCGGCATCGCCGTGCCGGACCTGGAAGCGGCCAAGAAGTGGTACCACGACCAGCTCGGCATGATCGTCCTGCACGAAGAGGTCAACGAGGAGCAGGGCATCGTGGAGGCCATGCTGGCCGTGCGCGGCGCCCCGGTCGGCAGTGCCCAGATTCAGCTGATGGCCCCGATCGACGAGTCGTCGACGATCGCGAAGTTTCTGGACAAGCGCGGCCCCGGTCTGCAGCAACTCGCCTATCGGACCAGTGACATCGACGCGCTCTCCGAGCGGCTGCGTGAGCAGGGTGTGCGGCTGCTCTACGACGCCCCCCGGCGCGGCACGTCGGACTCCCGGATCAACTTCATCCACCCCAAGGACGCCGGCGGCGTGCTGATCGAGCTGGTCGAGCCCGCCTCGACCGCCACGGCCGCTCGGGCGCACTGACCACCTGCGGTCAAGACCACTTCCGGGTAGGCCCCCGGGTGGCGCGATTAGCCCAGCACGGCGTGTGCCAGTGCCGCCGGTCGTCGCCATCGGCGGAGTCATGCGGCCACACCGCCACATGGGCGATGCCGGGGCGAATCTCGTGATCGCATCCGGGACACCGGTAGACCTTCACAGCCCGCGAGCCGGCGATCGCCGCGACGACGTAGTCATACCCGTCGGGTCCGGCCTCGATCCGCTGTGAGAGCGGCAGCGGCCGCAACGGCTGTTGCCGGTGCGACGGGCTGCGGCGCCGAGCCATGCCGATCAGCCTAGCGGCCATCAGGCGAGGTCAGGCCAGCGCCGCCAGCGCGGCGGCCGCATCGTAGCCGCCGAACCCGTCCAGTTCGCCCCGGCGAAGACGGTTGACCCAGGTCGGGTCGGCGAGCAGTGCGCGTCCGACCGCCACGACATCGAACTCCCCGGCCTCGAACTGCTCGACCAGTCGGTCCACCGGGGCAGGTTGGATCACCTCACCGCGCTTTTCGCTGCGGAACTGCGTTTGCAGCCCGACCGATCCCACCGCGATGACCGGCGCCCCGGTGACCTTCTTGGTCCACCCGGCCAGGCTCAGGTTCGCATCATGGTCGGGGAACGCCGGGATATTGTGCCTGCGCGTCGAGGGGTGCAACACGTCGACACCCGCCTCGACCAGGGGTGTCAGCAGTTCCTGCAACCGGGTCGGGTCGTCGACGATCGACGCCGTGTAGTCGGTTCCCTTCCACTGCGAGAAGCGGAAGATGACCGGGTAATCCGGCCCCACCGCGGCCCGTACCGCGGCGACCACTTCGGCCGGGAAGCGGGTCCGCGCGGCCAGCGATCCGCCATAGCCATCGGTGCGTCGATTCGTGCGCTCCCAGAAGAATTGGTCGAGCAGATAACCGTGCGCGCCGTGGATCTCAACCGCGTCGAAACCGATGTCTCGCGCGGCGGCGGCACTGTGGGCGTACAGCTCCGCGATCACCGGCAGTTCCCCGGTCTGCAGCGCCCGGCCCCGCGGGTTGCCCTGCCCGTCGATACCGGACGGGCCGACGGGCACCACACCGTCGGTGTCGTCGCGCTGCACGCCCTGGTGCCACAGTTGAGCGGCGATCGTCGCGCCCTCGGAATGCGCGGCATCGACAACGCGGGTCCACCCGGCGAGCACCTCGTCGCCCGCGATCGTCGGCACGCTGAACGGGTAGCCTGCGGCTGGGTCGGGCAGCCGGATCCCCTCGGTGATGATCAGGCCGACACCGCCGGCGGCGCGCCGCCGGTAGTACTCCGCGACATCGCGGCCCGGGATTCCGCCAGGTGATGCCTGACGGGTCATCGGCGCCATCGCGAAGCGATTCGGGACGGTCAGCGAGCGGACCGTCAGCGGCTGGAAAAGATCCTTGACTGCCATGGACCGCTCCAACGCGTGAGTTTTGGCGGTTATTCCGCCCGGCGATCAGAACAAGCGGTATTCGTCGCTGTTCATGCCCCGCATTGCGTCGTAATCCAGTGTCAGACAACGGATACCGCGGTCGATCGCCAGCGTGCGGGCCTGCGGTTTGATCTGCTGGGCGGCGAACACACCGCTGACCGGCGCGAGCAGAGTGTCACGATTGAGCAATTCCAGGTAGCGGGTGAGCTGCTCGACACCGTCGATCTCGCCACGCCGCTTGATCTCCACCGCGACCGACCGTCCCTGCGCGTCGCGGCAGAGCAGGTCCACCGGGCCGATCGCGGTCATGTACTCCCGGCGCACCAGGGAATACCCCTCGCCGAGCAGTTCGACATGCTCCGCGAGCAGCGCCTGCAGCTGGGCCTCGACACCGTCTTTCACCAATCCCGGGTCGACACCGAGTTCGTGGGTGGAGTCATGTTCGATCTCTTCGATGGTGATCCGCAACTGGTCTCCGGTCTTGTTCGCCACCACCCACACCGGGAACTCGCCGCCGGCTTCCTCGGTGAGCCGGCACGGCGGGCTCATCCAGTTCAGCGGCTTATAGGCACGGTCGTCGGCATGCACACTGACCGATCCATCGGCCTTCAGCAGCAGTAGTCGCCGGGCCGACGGCAGGTGCGCGGTGAGCCGGCCGACGTAGTCGACGGTGCATCGGGCGATCACGAGTCGCATCCGAACCACCTTAGGGGCAGCGCCGAGCAATTATTCTTACGCCACGATGAAGCCGCCACTGACGACCGCGCAACGCCTGGGCCGGATCCTGGAGATGCTGACCCGCCAGAGCGGCCGGTTGCCCGAGACACCCGAATACGGCTCCTGGTTGCTGGGCAGGGTGTCGGAAAGTCAGTATCTGCGCCGGATTCGCATCCAGTTCATCATGACGGTCGTCATGGTGGGGACGAACCTGATCGGTGTCGGCGTTGCCGCGCTGCTGGTGACCGTGGCGTTCCCGGTTCCCAGTGTGTTCAGTGACGCCCCGGCGTGGCTGACATACGGGCTCGTGCCCGCATACGTGGCGACCGCACTGGCCGGCGGCACATACGGGATTACCCGGCGCACCATCAAGAAGTTGCGCTGGGCGATCATCGAACGCGAGCCGACTCGGGTGGACGAGCGCAACGCCTTCCAGACGCCCTGGCGGGTCGCTCAGGTCGTGCTCGCCCTGTGGGGGGGCGCCACAGTGCTGTTCACGGTGCTCTATGGGTTGGCCGACAAAGTCTTCATCCCGATCATCGGCTTCACGTTGAGCATCTGCGGCACCCTGGTCGCCACCGCCTGCTACCTGTTCACCGAGTTCGCATTGCGGCCGGTTGCCGCTCAGGCACTGGCCGCGGGCCCACCGCCGCGGCGGTTCCTGTCGGGCATCATGGGCCGCACCATGATGGTGTGGCTGCTCAGCTCGGGGGTTCCGGTGCTGGGCATCGCACTGACGGCGCTGTTCGCCCTGGTGTTGAAGAACCTGACCATGACGCAGTTCGGGATCGCGGTGTTGATGGTGTCGGTGGCGACGCTGGTCTTCGGATTCCTGTTGATGTGGATTCTGTCGTGGCTCACCGCAACTCCGGTGCGGGTGGTGCGCGCGGCTCTCAAGCGCGTCGAGCAGGGCAACCTGCAAGGCGACCTGGTGGTGTTCGACGGCACCGAACTCGGTGAGCTGCAGAGCGGTTTCAACGCGATGGTGCACGGATTGCGGGAACGCGAACGCGTACGCGACTTGTTCGGTCGTCACGTCGGGCGCGAGGTGGCCGCCGCCGCGGAACGCGACCGGATACAGCTCGGCGGCGAAGAACGCCATGTCGCAGTCCTTTTCGTCGATATTGTCGGCTCGACACAGATCGTGACCGCCCAGCCTGCTACCGAAGTCGTCGCCTTGCTGAACCGGTTCTTCGCAGTGGTCGTCGATGAGGTCGACCGTCATCGGGGCCTGATCAACAAGTTCGAGGGTGATGCCACACTGGCGATCTTCGGCGCCCCGAACCACCTCGATCAGCCCGAAGACGAAGCGCTGGCCGCCGCTCGCGGCATTCTGTATCGGCTGGCCGAGGAGGTACCTGAGATCCGGGCCGGCATCGGCGTGGCGGCCGGCCAGGTCGTCGCCGGAAATGTCGGCGCCAAAGAACGTTTCGAGTACACCGTGATCGGCGAACCGGTCAACGAGGCGGCCCGGTTGTGCGAGTTGGCCAAGACTCGGCAGCTCCAGCTGTTGACCACGGCGCAGACGCTGCGCGCCGCCAGCGTCAGCGAGCAGGCGCATTGGGTGCTGGGCGAGTCGATGGTGCTGCGCGGCTATGACCAGCCCACCGTGCTGGCCGGGCCGCTGTAGCCGGCGCTACCCCGCCCGCTCCTCCGCCGCGGCGAGAGCGTCTTCGACCGTGTCGAACACCAGCACGTCGTAGGCCGCCGGGTCTGGCGTCACCGCACCATTGGGATCGACGAGCAGACCCCGTTTGCCGAGGCTCTGCAGATCGTCTGCCAGCCCGGCGAGCAGGCCACGCGCCGGATCGCTGATCGCGTGCAGCCGGGACACATCCAGGATCGCGATGTCGAAGTCGCCGCAGTCGCGGGTGGCGGTGCGCGCCACCTGTTCGGCACCGGCGAACAGCAGATCCCCGTGCACCTCGTAGACCCGGACGCCGGGACGGGGCGTGTAGACCCCGCGAATGGCCGCGTGGGCCTCGCTGCTCACGGTCAGAAAATGCAGACCGAGCTGTTGGGAAAGGCTGCGGCACACCAGGACCCCGCGCACACTGTTACCCTTGTCGTCGATCCGCGGCGAATAGACCCCGATTCCGAGCTGGCCGGGCAGAACCGCCACGATGCCGCCGCCCACCCCACTTTTGGCCGGCATCCCGACCGCGCTGACCCACTCACCAGCGGCGTCGTACATACCGCAGGTCACCATGACCGACAGGGTGCGCCGCACCACCGCCGCGTCGGTCACCTGCCGGCCGGTCAGGGGATTGAACCCGCCCCGCGCCAGCGTCGCCGCCATCCGGGCCAGATCGGTGCTGGTGACCTTCAGCGAGCACTGGCGGATGTAAACGTCCAACGCGTCATCGGGATCAGCGCTGAGAGCGCCGAAACTGTCCAGCAGATAGGCGATCCCGCGATTGCGGCTGCCGCTGGCCTTCTCGGATCGATAGACGTCCTCATCGAAGTCGAGGCTGCGTCCGGCGCAGGCGCTATAGAACTCGCGGATGAGGCCGAACCGATCGTCGGCCGTCTTACCCGGGACCAAAGAGCATGCCACGATCGCGCCGGCGTTGATCATCGGGTTCTTCGGGACGTTGGTGACCTGATCGACGCTGATCCTGTTGAATCCCTCACCGGAGGGTTCCACTCCGATCCGCGCGTCGACGGCCGCCTGCCCCAGCTGATCCAGCGCCAGGGCGTAGGTGAACGGTTTGGAGATCGACTGCATCGTGAATTCCACGCCGGCATCGCCGGATTCGTAGACATAACCGTCCGAGGAGGACAACGAGAGACCGAAGGCGGTCGGATCAACCCGGGACAGCTCCGGAATGTAGCTCGCCAAGGCGCCGACGTTGACGTCGGCATGCTCGGCGAGTATCCCGTCCAAGTATCGCTGTACCAGTGCCGTCACGACCAGATGGTAGCCCCGGAGGCCTCAGCGGTCCGGACTATCGTGTCGCATTTCCGCTAGTGTCGTCGGCTGCCGCGTGCCATGGTTACAAGGTGCACGACGACTTCGACCGCTGTTATCGTGCCGTGCAGTCCAGTGACGCCCGCTTCGACGGCTGGTTCTACACGGCCGTGCTGACCACCCGGATCTATTGCCGGCCCAGCTGTCCGGTGCGCCCGCCCCTGCCGCAGAACGTGCGGTTCTACCCCAGCGCGGCCGCCGCGCAGCGGGCCGGCTTCCGGGCCTGCAAACGGTGCCTACCCGACGCTGCACCGGGTTCTCCGCAATGGAACATCCGCGGCGACATCGTGGGGCGGGCGATGCGCTTGATCGCCGATGGCACGGTGGATCGCGAGGGGGTGACCGGGCTCGCCGGCCACCTCGGCTACTCCGCCCGCCAGTTGCAGCGGCTGCTGCAGGACGAGGTCGGCGCCGGACCGCTGGCGCTGGCCCGCGCCCAGCGGGCGCAGACCGCCAGGATCTTGATCGAGACCACGGGCCTGCCGTTGGGTGACGTCGCGTTCGCGGCCGGCTTTGCCAGCATCCGACAGTTCAACGACACCGTCCGCGCCGTGTGCGCCACCACCCCAACGGCATTGCGGCAGCAGGCGATAACCCGGTCGAAGACCCGGTCCGGCCAGAATGCGCCCGGCGCAGGAGCCGTGTCGCTGCGCCTGCCCGTCCGCACCCCGTTCGCGTTCGAAGGGGTCTTCGGGCACCTGGCTGCCTGCGCGGTTCCCGGTTGCGAAGAGGTCCGTGACGGAGCGTACCGACGCACGCTGCGCCTGCCGCACGGCAACGGCATCGTCAGCTTGACTCCGGCCGCCGATCACGTCCGCTGCGATTTGGTGCTCGAGGACTTCCGGGACCTCACGGCCGCCATCACCCGTTGCCGGCGGCTGCTGGACCTCGACGCCGATCCCGAAGCGGTCGTCGACACCTTGACCGACGATCCCGAGTTGGCGGTGGTCGTGACCAAGGCACCGGGTCAGCGCATTCCGAGGACGGTCGATGAAGCCGAACTGGCGGTGCGGGTGGTGCTCAGCCAGCAGGTGTCGATCAAGGCGGCCCGTACCCACGCGCATCGACTCCTGCTTGCCCACGGTGAGCAGATCGGTGATCCGGCCGGCGGGCTGACACACGTCTTTCCCTCGGTGGAGCGCCTCGCCGACATCGATCCCGACCAGCTCGCTCTGCCCCGGGCCCGCCGGCGCACCCTGCTATCTCTGGTCGCGGGGCTCACAGAGGGCACCATCGAGCTGGGCGCGGGCTGCGATTGGGACCGGGCCCGGCACACTTTGCTGGAGCTTCCCGGCGTCGGCCCTTGGACGGCGGAGGTCATCGCGATGCGTGGTTTGGGCGACCCCGATGCCTTTCCGGTGACCGATCTGGGGGTGCAGGTGGCCGCCCGGCAGCTGGGCCTGCCGGATCAGCCGCGGGCGCTGAGCCGGCGCGCGGCCCGCTGGCGCCCGTGGCGGTCCTACGCCACCCAACATCTATGGACCGCGCTTGATCACGCCGTCAACGACTGGCCCCCGACTTCCAAGGAGACCGCATGACCTGCCAACGCACCATCGACAGCCCGATCGGGCCGCTGACCCTGGCCGGCGAGGACGGCAAGCTCAGCCATCTGTTGATGCTCGACCACTCCCACGCCCCCGACAGCAGCGGGTGGCGACGCGACGACGCCGCATTCCCCGAGGTCGTCGAGCAACTCGCGGCGTATTTCGCCGGCGATCTCACCGAGTTCGACCTGAGTTACCAGATGGCCGGTACCGAGTTCCAGCGCCGGGTGTGGACCGCCCTGCTGACGATCCCCTACGGCCAGACCCGCTCCTATGGGCAGCTGGCGATGCAGATCGGGGCGCCGACGGCATCGCGGGCGGTTGGGTTGGCCAATGGCCGCAACCCGATCTCGATCATCGTCCCGTGCCACCGTGTCATCGGCAGCAACGGCAGCCTGACCGGCTACGGCGGCGGTATCGACCGGAAGCGGCTTCTGCTGGATCTGGAGCGGCAGCACAGCCACGCCACGCTGTTCGACTGAGGCCGGCGTGGCCCGGTTTAGCCCAGCAGATCCACCGGCTCGGGCATGTCGTAGGGGGTGGTATCGGTGAACGCCGTCACGAAGTTGAACAGACCTGTGATGGCTTCCTCGAGCGATGGGTGCGGCGAATCGAGGTAGCCCGCGAGGTATCCCTCGTTAACGAGCCCGGCCAGCGACGGGTGCTCCTGCAACGAGTAAATCGTGTAGGTGTCGGGGTCGAACAAGCTCGCGATCGAGTTGTTGAGACCGTCGACGACACCCTTGCCCAACGCGGTGAGTAGCTCACCGAAATCGATGTCGGTCGGGAACAACCCGGATCCCGCGGCCACATCGACGTCACCCGGCGGCCAACCATGGTCGATACTGCCGTAGCCGAGATTCACCAGGATCCGGGTAACGGGTTCCAACAGCTCGTAGAGCGGCAATCCGAAAATCGGGACCAACTGCAGCGGCGCCAATAGCGGCAGGATCTCGGAGGGCAGCATGTGGAAGGTGGTCAGCGAATCGGGGTCCGAAACCGGCAACTCGATAGCGTTCGCGATTTCATCGGGCGTCGCACTGAGATACACCGAGTGTCCGTAGATGAAGCCCAGCGCCGAGTTGAGGTCCGCCAGCGGGTTGAAGTAGGTCGGCTTGAACGCGACCGGGTCGTACTCGTAGTTGTAGACGTCGGTGTGATACAGGTCGGTGGGGATGGAGCTGGTGGCCGGGGAGCCGATCAGTACGAACCGGACGAGGTCGTTCGACACGTCATGCTCGTCAAGCCATTGCATCAACCCCACCGAGATCGAGGAGCTCTGCGAATATCCGAACACCACGATCGGGTGCTCGGCGTCGACCTCGCCACTGTTGAGTCGCTCAGCCACCGCATTCTCGAGCAGCTGCAGGCCGACCGCGCGTGAGGTGTCGCTGACGTTCTCCGGTGTGAACAGCGACACCAGCTCGCCACCGAATCCGTGCGGGCTCAAGAACAGATCATTGACAGCGTCGAGGTAAGTCTGGGGTGGCTGCGGGATCCCGGTTCCGCCCATCAGGAACGCGACCCCGTCACCCAGCGACGTACCGTTGCCGGTGAGCTCGAACGCCCGCGATTGCGCTCCGACCACCGGCACACCGGCAACCAGGCCGGCCGCTACGACCGCGGCAACAAGTGGCGGACAAAAGTAGCTGCGCACCGAGTATCCTCCTGTTAATTTCCTTAACTGAACCTGAACGCTATAGCTCCTCGGTCGATCGCGCAATACCGGTGAGCTGCGGGAGCCGCTAGTCCAGGGCACCCACGACAGCAAGGACCACTGAAATGGCGGTATTCGCAATACTCTTCATAGCCGTCTTTTTCCTGGGCATGGGCCTCTACGCACTCGCAGCACCGACAGCCCTGGTCCGACCGTTCGGCATCACGCTCACCTCCTCAACGTCGCGGTCGGAGGTTCGCGCCGTATACGGCGGATTCGGTGTGGCCATGGCAGGAATCTTGGCAATCGCGGCCGTCAATCCCGACTACCGCACTGGAATCACGCTTACCGCAGCGGTCGCCCTGGCCGGAATGGCTTTGGGGCGCATGCTATCCGCCGCCATCGAACGTCGCCGGACACCGTTCTATCCCAATTGGTTCTACTGTTTGGTAGAGGTGGGAGCGGCTTTGCTCTTGTTTTCGTCACGCTGAATCGGCTGCAAACCCCACCGGAGGCCTCCTGCTGTTCCAGCCGGAGAACTGCATGGTAAAACCCTGTATCGCCAGAGTTGCGGTCCTGGCCGCGGTGGCGGCCGCTGCGGGGTGGGATTGGCAGTGCCGGCGAGTGCAGAGTTGCTCGTCGCCGCCGAATAGGAGTTTCGCCTCGAGGGTACGAACTGGGGTCAACCGGGATGGTTCTTTCACAACGACGGTGGAGCCGACGATTCTTGTCCCGAGTCCATCTGCCCCACGATCCACGTTCAGTCTGGTAAGGGTCCGGTCGACCGGCGGCTATTTCGGGATCTGCGCCGCGTTTGCCTTTTGTATGCGCGGCGGAGGTGGCTGACTTCTGGGCATGAAACACAAATGCCTGTGCCCCCCAATTTCTTGGGGGGCACAGGGCTTTATGTTGTGTTCGGCGGTGTCCTACTTTTCCACCCGGTAGGGCAGTATCATCGGCGCTGACAGGCTTAGCTTCCGGGTTCGGGATGGGACCGGGCGTTTCCCTGTCGCTATGTCCGCCGTAACTCTATTTATTTTTCCCCCGTGTGTGGACGGTTTCCCCTTTTTTTTGGGGGGTCCACTGGGTCACCAATGTTTGTGTTTGGTGGTGGGGTGTGGGTTTACGGTGTTTTGTGGTTGTGGTTGCGGGCAACACATTGTTTGTTGTGTGTTGGTAAGTTTTCGGCCGGTTAGTGCCAGTTCCCTTCACACCTTGCGGTGCTTTCAGGTCTGGTCTATCGATCCCGTGGTCTGCGGGGGGCCTTATCCCACTTAAATGGGTGAGAATCCTGGTCTTGGAGTGGGTTTCCCGCTTAGATGCTTTCAGCGGTTATCCTGTCCGAACGTGGCCATCCAGCCGTGCTCCTGGTGGAACAACTGGTATACCAGAGGTTCGTCCGTCCCGGTCCTCTCGTACTAGGGACAGGTTTCCTCAAGATTCTGACGCGCGCGGCGGATAGAGACCGAACTGTCTCACGACGTTCTAAACCCAGCTCGCGTGCCGCTTTAATGGGCGAACAGCCCAACCCTTGGGACCTGCTCCAGCCCCAGGATGCGACGAGCCGACATCGAGGTGCCAAACCATCCCGTCGATATGGACTCTTGGGGAAGATCAGCCTGTTATCCCCGGGGTACCTTTTATCCGTTGAGCGACACCCCTTCCACTCGGGGGTGCCGGATCACTAGTCCCGACTTTCGTCCCTGTTTGACGTGTCAGTCTTACAGTCAAGCTCCCTTGTGCACTTACACTCAACACCTGATTGCCGTCCAGGTTGAGGGAACCTTTGGGCGCCTCCGTTACATTTTAGGAGGCAACCGCCCCAGTTAAACTACCCACCAGGCACTGTCCCTGAACCAGCTTCATGGTTCGAAGTTAGAGGTCCAATACGATCAGAGTGGTATTTCAACAACGACTCCACCCACACTGGCGTGCGGGTTTCACAGTCTCCCACCTATCCTACACAAACCGCATCGAACATCAATACCAAGCTATAGTGAAGGTCCCGGGGTCTTTTCGTCCTGCCGCGCGTAACGAGCATCTTTACTCGTAATGCAATTTCGCCGAGTCTATGGTTGAGACAGTTGAGAAGTCGTTACGCCATTCGTGCAGGTCGGAACTTACCCGACAAGGAATTTCGCTACCTTAGGATGGTTATAGTTACCACCGCCGTTTACTGGGGCTTAAATTCTCAGCTTCACCCCGAAGGGTTAACCGGTCCTCTTAACCTTCCAGCACCGGGCAGGCGTCAGTCCGTATACATCGTCTTGCGACTTCGCACGGACCTGTGTTTTAGTAAACAGTCGCTTCTCACTGGTTTCTGCGACCCCCTCCCGCTGCCCACCGCGAAGGTGTTGACGGTATGAGGGTCCCCCTTCTCCCGAAGTTACGGGGGTATTTTGCCGAGTTCCTTAACCATAGTTCACTCGTACGCCTTGGTATTCTCTACCTGACCACCTGTGTCGGTTTGGGGTACGGGCCGTGTGCGTGCTCGCTAGAGGCTTTTCTCGACAGCATAGGATCACCGAATTCGCCACAATTGGCTATGCATCACCTCTCGGAATATATGCCAGACGGATTTGCCTATCTGACTTCCTACCGGCTTACCCCAGTATTACCACTGACTGGTACGGCTACCTTCCTGCGTCACCCCATCGCTTGACTACTACCAACGAAGGTCCCACGCAGCCGGCGAACGCCCTCACCCCGAAGGGATCAGATCATCTGCCATTTGGGTGGTTAGTACCGCTGATTCATCAGGGACGCCCACACACGGGTACGGGAATATCAACCCGTTGTCCATCGACTACGCCTGTCGGCCTCGCCTTAGGTCCCGACTCACCCTGGGAGGACTGGCCTGGCCCAGGAACCCTTGGTCTTTCGGCGGGCAAGGTTCTCACTTGCCTCATCGCTACTCATGCCTGCATTCTCGCTCCCACACCCTCCACCACTAGATCACTCTGTGGCTTCACCGGATGCAGGACGCTCCCCTACCCAATACATACGTATTGCCGCGGCTTCGGCGGTGTGCTTGAGCCCCGCTACATTATCGGCGCACAATCACTTGACCAGTGAGCTATTACGCACTCTTTCAAGGGTGGCTGCTTCTAAGCCAACCTCCTGGTTGTCTTCGCGACTGCACATCCTTTTCCACTTAGCACACGCTTAGGGGCCTTAGCCGGCGATCTGGGCTGTTTCCCTCTCGACGCACGGAGCTTATCCCCCGCCGTCTCACTGCCACGCTTACACTCACCGGCATTCGGAGTTTGGCTGACGTCAGTAACCTAGTAGGGCCCATCGGCCATCCAGTAGCTCTACCTCCGGTGAGAAACACGCAACGCTGCACCTAAATGCATTTCGGGGAGAACCAGCTATCACGGAGTTTGATTGGCCTTTCACCCCTACCCACAACTCATCCCCTCAGTCTTCAACCTAAGTGGGTTCGGGCCTCCACGCGGTCTTACCCGCGCTTCACCCTGGCCATGGGTAGATCACTCCGCTTCGGGTCCACAACACGCCACTACACACACCCCAACGGATGCGATACGCCCTATTCAGACTCGCTTTCGCTACGGCTACCCCACACGGGTTAACCTCGCGACGTGCCGGTGACTCGCAGGCTCATTCTTCAAAAGGCACGCCATCACCCCACTCAAAAGAGAAGGCTCTGACGGATTGTAGGCACATGGTTTCAGGTACTATTTCACTCCCCTCCCGGGGTACTTTTCACCATTCCCTCACGGTACTCGTCCGCTATCGGTCATCGAGAAGTATTCAGGCTTACCGGGTGGTCCCGGCAGATTCACAGCAGATTCCACGGGCCCGCTGCTACTCGGGGACACTGTGACAGCAGAGATCATGTTTTCACGTACCGGGCTCTCACCGTCTACGGCAGACCATCCCAGGCCACTTCCGCTAACACAATCTTTTCTCACTGCTGCCCCTCACGGCGGTAAGAGGAACACAGACCCCACAACACCGCACACACAACCCCCGCCGGGTATCACATGCATACGGTTTAGCCATCCTCCGCTTTCGCTCGCCACTACTCACGGAATCACATTTTGTTTTCTTCTCCTACGGGTACTGAGATGTTTCACTTCCCCGCGTTACCTCCCCACCGGCTATACATTCACCGGAGGGTGACACGACATCACTCGTGCCGGGTTTCCCCATTCGGACATCCTCGGATCCACGCTCGGTTGACAGCTCCCCGAGGCATATCGCAGCCTCCCACGTCCTTCATCGGCTCTCGATGCCAAGGCATCCACCATGCGCCCTTAAACACTTACAAACACAAAAACCAAGAAACAAAAATTGCAAAACAAACAGACCAAAAATCTGCTTGTTAGATGCTCGCAACCACTATCCACAAAACAAACACCACACCCCACCACCAAGTGTGAGGCGACAACAACACCCACCCCCACCCGGGGGCACAAACGGGCCTGTTGCCTCAGGACCCAACAGTGTGCCCAGCACAAAAGCCGGCCACCAGAAACCCCCAAGGACTCCTGGCAGTTGATGATCTCGCAAGCTTGTTGTTGTTCGTAATTCCTCTGCACCACCGGCCACCCACTACAGGCACCGGCAAACACTGTCCCAACCGCAAAAACCCTCACCCATGTGAGGCACGGGGGAGAAAAAGTGGTGCTCCTTAGAAAGGAGGTGATCCAGCCGCACCTTCCGGTACGGCTACCTTGTTACGACTTCGTCCCAATCGCCGATCCCACCTTCGACGGCTCCCTCCCAAGGGTTAGGCCACCGGCTTCGGGTGTTACCGACTTTCATGACGTGACGGGCGGTGTGTACAAGGCCCGGGAACGTATTCACCGCAGCGTTGCTGATCTGCGATTACTAGCGACTCCGACTTCACGGGGTCGAGTTGCAGACCCCGATCCGAACTGAGACCGGCTTTAAAGGATTCGCTAAACCTCACGGCATCGCAGCCCTTTGTACCGGCCATTGTAGCATGTGTGAAGCCCTGGACATAAGGGGCATGATGACTTGACGTCATCCCCACCTTCCTCCGAGTTGACCCCGGCAGTCTCTCACGAGTCCCCACCATAACGTGCTGGCAACATGAGACAAGGGTTGCGCTCGTTGCGGGACTTAACCCAACATCTCACGACACGAGCTGACGACAGCCATGCACCACCTGCACACAGGCCACAAGGGAACCGACATCTCTGCCGGCGTCCTGTGCATGTCAAACCCAGGTAAGGTTCTTCGCGTTGCATCGAATTAATCCACATGCTCCGCCGCTTGTGCGGGCCCCCGTCAATTCCTTTGAGTTTTAGCCTTGCGGCCGTACTCCCCAGGCGGGGTACTTAATGCGTTAGCTACGGCACGGATCCCTAAAGGAAGGAAACCCACACCTAGTACCCACCGTTTACGGCGTGGACTACCAGGGTATCTAATCCTGTTCGCTCCCCACGCTTTCGCTCCTCAGCGTCAGTTACTGCCCAGAGACCCGCCTTCGCCACCGGTGTTCCTCCTGATATCTGCGCATTCCACCGCTACACCAGGAATTCCAGTCTCCCCTACAGTACTCTAGTCTGCCCGTATCGCCCGCACGCCCACAGTTAAGCTGTGAGTTTTCACGAACAACGCGACAAACCACCTACGAGCTCTTTACGCCCAGTAATTCCGGACAACGCTCGCACCCTACGTATTACCGCGGCTGCTGGCACGTAGTTGGCCGGTGCTTCTTCTGTACCTACCGTCACCCCGCAGAAAACCACGGAGCTTCGCCGATACTGAAAGAGGTTTACAACCCGAAGGCCGTCATCCCCCACGCGGCGTCGCTGCATCAGGCTTGCGCCCATTGTGCAATATTCCCCACTGCTGCCTCCCGTAGGAGTCTGGGCCGTATCTCAGTCCCAGTGTGGCCGGACACCCTCTCAGGCCGGCTACCCGTCGTCGCCTTGGTAGGCCATCACCCCACCAACAAGCTGATAGGCCGCGGGCCCATCCCACACCGCAAAAGCTTTCCACCACAGAACATGCATCCCATGGTCCTATCCGGTATTAGACCCAGTTTCCCAGGCTTATCCCAGAGTGCAGGGCAGATCACCCACGTGTTACTCACCCGTTCGCCACTCGAGTACCCCCGAAAGGGCCTTTCCGTTCGACTTGCATGTGTTAAGCACGCCGCCAGCGTTCGTCCTGAGCCAGGATCAAACTCTCCAAACAAAAACCATTTGGAAACAATCCCAAAAACATCAGTCAAAAACTGACATCAAAAACAACACCACACCCCCAACACGGGGCGCCGAAGGCATGGCAAAAAACAACAACAAACAAAAACCACCAAACACACTATTGAGTTCTCAAACAACACGCCCGGTTTTCAGGCAACCCCGCCACTCTACTCGTACGCCGGAGTTGAGTCAACTCCGACGTTTTCGGGGCTACCGGAAAGGTCTTCCAGACTGCTCGACGATCCGCGTGCGGTTCGCCGGCCTGACCTATCTTACACGCTCGATTTCGGCGCCGAGACCGGCCAGGTACTCCACGAACAGCGGGTAGCCGCGATCGATGTGAAAGACGTCGTGAACCTCGGTGTCACCGTCTGCGACCAGGCCCGCAAGGACCAGACCGGCGCCGGCCCGGATATCGGAGGCCCACACCGGCGCGCTCGAGAGCTGAGGCAGACCGCGCACCACCGCGTGGTGTCCATCGGTGCGGGCGTCGGCGCCCAGGCGGATCATCTCCTCGACGAACCGGAACCGGGCCTCGAAGACGTTCTCGGTGATCATCGATGTGCCGTCGGCGATCGCCGCCAGGCCGATCGCCATCGGCTGCAGATCGGTGGGGAAACCCGGGAACGGCAGGGTCGCGACATTGACGGCCTTGGGCCGGTCGTACTGGACCACCCGGAAGCCGTTGTCTGATTGGGTGATGGTCGCCCCCGCGTCATGCAACTTGTGCAGGACGAGCTGCAGATGGGCCGGGTCGACACCGGTCACCGAGATATCGCCGCGGGTCATCACCGCCGCGATCGCCCAGGTGGCGGCGACGATCCGGTCGCCGATCACCTCGTGCTCGGTCGGGTGCAGACGCGGCACCCCGGTGATCTTCAGCGTCGGGGAGCCCGCACCTTCAACCTGCGCCCCCATCTGG
This sequence comes from Mycolicibacter terrae, assembly GCF_010727125.1. Taxonomy (NCBI): domain Bacteria; kingdom Bacillati; phylum Actinomycetota; class Actinomycetes; order Mycobacteriales; family Mycobacteriaceae; genus Mycobacterium; species Mycobacterium terrae. The sequence continues at coordinate 2,953,200 of NZ_AP022564.1, forward strand.
TTGAGCATCGTGCACAGGTCGGCGACGTCCGGCTCGCGCGCAGCGTTGTGGATGGTCGTGACGCCCTCGGCCAGCACGGCGGCCATCAAGATGTTCTCGGTGGCGCCGACCGAGGGAAACTCCAGCTGGATCTCGGCGCCGCGCAGGGCGTCGGCGTGGGCGACCACACAGCCGTGTTCGATATTGCAGGTGGCGCCCAGCTGGCGCAGGCCGGCTTGGTGCATGTCCAGCGGGCGGGACCCGATGGCGTCACCGCCGGGCAGTGCGACCTTCGCACGCAGACAACGGCCCACCAGGGGCCCGAGCACACACACCGAGGCCCGGAACTGACGGACCGCGGCGAAGTCCGCGTCGTACTTGGGTTCGTCCGGCGAGGTGATCCGCACCGTGGTCCCGTCGAGCTCGACGTTGGCGCCCAACCCGCGCAGCACCTCGGCCATCAACGGCACGTCGAGAATGTCCGGGCAGTTGGTGATGGTGCTGGTGCCCTCGGCCAACAGCGCCGCGGCCATCAGTTTGAGGACGCTGTTCTTAGCGCCGCCGACGGCGACCTCACCGGACAACCGATTGCCGCCGGTAACCACGAAACGCTCACCCACCCGCGTCAGTGTAGTGAGGACTCGACGGCGATCCCGAATGAATGCCGGCGCGGACCCGAGCCCGACTCCCACCGGTTGCCGCGGCCGGTACGGTTTGGACCATGGCAGTGCATATCACCCGCGTCTACACGCGTACCGGCGATGACGGCACGACGGGGTTGAGCGACTTCTCCCGGGTTCCCAAGACCGATCCCCGGTTGGTGGCCTACGCCGATTGTGAGGAGGCCAACGCCGCAATCGGTGTCGCGATCGCGCTCGGCGACCCTGACGAACCGATCGGCGCAACACTGCTGCACATCCAGAATGATCTGTTCGACACCGGCGCCGATCTGGCCACTCCCGTAGTGGAGGACCCCAAATATCCACCGCTGCGGATCACCCAGGACTACATCGACCGCGTCGAAGCGTGGTGCGACGAATACAACGAACCGCTGCCGCCGTTGAACTCGTTCATCCTGCCGGGCGGTTCGCCGCTGTCGGCGTTGCTGCACGTGGCCCGCACCGCGGTGCGCCGCGCGGAGCGGTCGGCGTGGGCGGCGGCCGATGCCTATCCGACCGGCGTGTCGGTACTGCCGGCGAAATACCTGAATCGCTTGTCGGACTTGATGTTCGTGCTGTGCCGAGTGGCCAACGCCGACGGCGACGTGCTTTGGCAGCCCGGTGGGGATCGGACGGATCGTCCCGAAAAATAGGCGGAACCAACGGGTTTCGGCTGCTCAGTAACTGTGACGGCGAGACCGCGGTGACGGCCGTGCCTCCAGCCAGGAAAGGAATGCGGTGCGGGCGCCGCGGTCCAGCGCTATCTCGAACCCGGCCCGGCGCTCCCCCGTGGTGTCCCACAGTTCGAGCACCACGAGCTCGTCGGTCATGATGTCGAACTCGTCACCGCGGGGAGCGCGCCGCGCCACCACGTCCACGCCGCGGCGGGACAGGCGGCGATCCGGCCACAGCCGCACACTCGAAAGCCGGTAGAAGGCGGCCTCGCCGCCGCGGTAACGGACCACGCCGTGACGCCACCCGTGTCCGCCTACCGCCGGCAGGTCACGCATGATGGCCGCTGTACCGCCCTGACGCAGCTTCCACAACCGGTAGCTCAGCGCGACAACGGCACCGAAAAGCACGGCGACGAGCACGACCATGAACACCATGGGCGTGCTCATCGATTCACGCTCCGCTAATCGATGACACCCAGGGCGCGCAGCCTGGCTCTGCCCTGTGCGGCCATCTTGGGATCACCGGACTGGGCTTCGTGGCGAGCTGTCGCCTCATCGATCTCCGCGGCGAAGTCGACGGATTCGGCCAGAATGCTGACCCCCTCGTCGGTCACCGACAGGAAGCCGCCGTGCACGGCCAACCGCAGCTCGTCCTCCTCGACGCGATCCACGCGCACCATCGCGTCGTCGACGAGTTCGGCGACCAGCGGGATGTGACCCGGCATGATGCCGATCTCACCGACAGTGGTGCGGGTGAAGATGAACGTCGCCTTGCCCGACCACACCTTGCGATCGACCGCGACGATGTCGACGTCAAGCTCGGCCATTACCCACCGCCTTTCGCCGCCACAGGATTCCGGGTCACAGCTTGGCGCCCAGGCTCTCGGCCTTCTTGGCCAGGTCGTCGAGGCCACCGATCAGGAAGAACGCCTGCTCGGGCAGGTGGTCGAAGTCGCCCTTGGTCAACCGGTCGAAGGCCTCGATGGTCTCCTTGAGCGGAACCGTCGAGCCAGGCTGGCCGGTGAACTGCTCGGCCGCCATCATGTTCTGGCTCAGGAACCGCTCGATACGCCGCGCCCGGCCGACCAGCTGCTTGTCCTCTTCGGACAGCTCGTCGATACCGAGAATCGCGATGATGTCCTGCAAGTCCTTGTAACGCTGCAGGATCCGGATGACCTCCTGGGCGACACGGTAGTGGTCCTCACCGACGATGGCCGGGTCCAGGATCGTCGAGCTGGACGCCAGCGGGTCCACCGCCGGGAAGATGCCCTTGGAGAACACCGCACGGCTGAGCTCGGTGGTCGCGTCCAGGTGCGCGAAGGTGGTCGCCGGCGCCGGGTCGGTGTAGTCGTCGGCGGGCACGTACACGGCCTGCATCGAGGTGATGGACCGACCGCGGGTCGAGGTGATCCGCTCCTGAAGCTCGCCCATCTCGTCGGCCAGCGTGGGCTGGTAACCCACGGCAGAGGGCATCCGGCCCAGCAGGGTCGAGACCTCGGAGCCGGCCTGGGTGAACCGGAAGATGTTGTCGATGAACAGCAGCACGTCCTGGCCCGCCTCGTCGCGGAACCACTCGGCCATGGTCAGCGCCGACAACGCCACGCGCATACGAGTGCCCGGCGGCTCGTCCATCTGGCCGAACACCAGCGCGGTGTCCTTGAGCACGTTGGCGTCTTCGAGCTCGACCCACAGGTCGTTGCCCTCACGGGTGCGCTCGCCCACGCCGGCGAATACCGAGGTGCCGCCGAAGTTGCGGGCGATGCGGTTGATCATCTCCTGGATCAGCACCGTCTTGCCCACGCCGGCACCACCGAACAGGGCGATCTTGCCGCCACGCACGTACGGGGTGAGCAGGTCGACGACCTTCAGCCCGGTCTCGAGCATCTCGGTGCGGGGTTCCAGCTCGTTGAAGGGCGGCGGCTTGCGGTGGATGCCCCAGTGCTCGAAGTCCTCGCCGTAGCCCGGCTTGTCCAGGCAGTGGCCGAGGGCGTTGAAGACGTGGCCCTTGACCTCGTGACCGACCGGCACCGAGATCGCCGCGCCGGTGTCGGTCACCTCGACGCCGCGCACCAGGCCGTCGGTGGGCTGCATCGAGATGGTGCGGACCAGGTTGTCACCCAGGTGCTGGGCCACCTCGAGGGTCAGCGTCTTCGCCAGCTCCTCGAAGGTGATCTCGGCGTGCAGAGCGTTGAACAGCTCGGGCACCGCGCCCCGGGGGAACTCGACGTCGACGACGGGCCCGGTCACGCGCACCACGCGGCCGGCGGTTGTCTTGTCAGCGGTAACTGTCATTATCTTCTTCGCTTCCTAGTGCTTAGCGGGGCTTACCGGGCTGTGTCGGCGAGGGCGTTCGCACCACCGACGATTTCGCTGATTTCCTGGGTGATCTGGGCCTGGCGCTCGCGGTTGGCCTCCAGCGTCAACGCCTTGATCAAGTCGTCGGCGTTGTCGGTCGCCGACTTCATTGCGCGCTGGCGCGAGGCCAGCTCCGATGCCGCCGAGTCGAGCAGCGCCGCGTACACGCGGGTGGTCAGATACCGCGGCAGCAGCGAGTCGAACAGCGTGGTGGCGTCGGGCTCGAAGGAGTACAGGGTCTTCGGACCGCTCTCCTCGCCGACGTACTCCACCAGCATCGGTGCGATCCGCCGCGCCTCGGCCGACTGCGACAGCATCGAGCGGAAGTCGGTGGACACGATGTGCAGCTCATCGACGCCCAGCACCCCGTCGGCACCCGGGTGATCGTCGTCGTCGTCGACACCGGACATGAAGGCGTCGACCAGGGTCGAAGCGATCTCGGCGGCGTTCTCATAGGTCGGCTGCTCGGAGAAACCGGCCCACGAGTCGGTCACCTCCCAGTGCCGGAAGCTGTAGTAGGCCAGTGCCTTGCGGCCGACGACGTAGAGAACCGGATCCTTGCCCTCGGAGCGCAGCAGTGCGAACAGTTCCTCGGCCCGGCGGAAGACGTTGGCGTTGTATCCGCCACACAGGCCGCGGTCGCTCGAGACCACCAGCACGCCCGCCCGCTTGGGCTCGCCGCGCTCGACCAGCAGGGGGTGGTCCAGGGCCGCCTCGGCGGCCAACGTCGTGAGCATATGGGTGATCTCGGTGGCGTACGGCCGCGCCGTCTCGAGCCGGGCCTGCGCCCGGCCGATACGCGAGGTGGCGATCAGCTCCTGGGCCTTGGTGATCTTCTTGATCGACCCGGCGGAGCGGATTCGCCCGCGTAGTTCGCGAAGTGTGGCTGCCATGGCGAAGTTACTTCTTCTTCGCCGGCGCGGCCCTGCGGACCTGCACCGCTTCCTTGCCGAGCTTGTCTTCGTCGAGCGCCTCGACGTGTTCGTCGGGAACCACGGAGCTGCCGTCGGTGGCGGCGAAGCCCTTCTTGAACTGTCCGATGACCGCGACCAGCTTCTCGCTGGCCTCATCGGAAAGCTTCTTGGACTCGCGTATCCCGCTCAGGATCTCACCCTCCGAGGCCCGGATGTGGTCCAGCAGCTCGGCTTCGAAACGGGCGACGTCCTCGACCGGCACCGAGTCCAGGTGCCCCTCGGTACCCAGGAAGACGGCGACCACCTGCTCCTCGACGGGCATCGGCGCGTACTGCGGCTGCTTGAGCAGCTCGACGAGCCGGGCACCCCGCTCCAGCTGGGCCTTGCTGGTGGCGTCCAGGTCGGAGGCGAACGCGGCGAAGGCCTCCAGCTCGCGGTACTGCGACAGGTCCAGACGCAGCGAGCCGGCCACCTCCTTCATCGCCTTGATCTGGGCGGCGCCGCCGACGCGGGACACCGACACACCGACGTTGATGGCCGGCCGCACACCCTGGTTGAACAGGTCGCTCTCCAGGAAGCACTGGCCGTCGGTGATCGAGATGACGTTGGTCGGGATGTAGGCCGAGATGTCGTTGGCCTTGGTCTCGATGATCGGCAGACCGGTCAGCGACCCGCCGCCGAGCTCATCGGAGAGCTTCGCGCAACGCTCCAACAGCCGCGAGTGCAGGTAGAACACGTCACCCGGGTAGGCCTCACGGCCCGGCGGGCGACGCAGCAGCAGCGAGATGGCCCGGTAGGCCTCGGCCTGCTTGGTCAGGTCGTCGAACACGATCAGGACGTGCTTGCCCTGGTACATCCAGTGCTGGGCGATCGCCGAGCCGGTGTAGGGGGCCAGCCACTTGAAGCCGGCGGAGTCCGAGGCCGGAGCGGCCACGATCGTGGTGTAGTCCATGGCGCCGCCCTCTTCCAGCGCGCGACGCACGCTGGCAATGGTGGTGCCCTTCTGGCCGATCGCGACATACACGCAGCGGACCTGCTGGTTGGGGTCGCCGGTCTCCCAGTTCTGGCGCTGGTTGAGGATGGTGTCCACACAGAGCGCGGTCTTGCCGGTCTTGCGGTCACCGATGATGAGCTGACGCTGGCCGCGACCGATCGGGGTCATGGCGTCGACGGCCTTGACACCGGTCTGCAGCGGCTCGCTGACGCTCTGGCGCTGCACCACCGAGGGAGCCTGCATCTCCAGCGGACGACGGGTCTCGGCCTCGATCTCACCGCGGGCGTCGATCGGCTGGCCGAGCGGGTTGACGACGCGACCGAGGAAGCCGTCGCCGACCGGCACGGACAGCACCTCGCCGGTGCGCTTGACCTGCTGGCCCTCTTCGATGTTCTCGAAGTTGCCCAGGATCACCGCGCCGACGTTGTGCTCGTCGAGGTTCAGGGCCACGCCCAGCACCCCGCCGGGGAACTCCAGGAGCTCCTGGGTCATCACCGAAGGCAGGCCCTCGACGTGTGCGATGCCGTCGCCGGCGTCGATGACGGTGCCGACCTCCTCGCGCGCGGTGTCGGCGCTGAAGGAGCTCACGTACTCCTCGATCGCCCCCTGAATGTCGTCAGAGGAGATTGTCAACTCTGCCATGGCTTTTCGTCTTCCTGCCTTCGAATGGGTATTGGGCTCTGAGACCTGGTAGGTCCGGGTGGGTCTTGGTCAGTCGGGCAACTGCGTCTTCGCGGCGGCCAGGCGCGAGGCAAGCGTCCCGTCGATCACCTCGTCGCCGACCGAGATCGCCAGCCCGCCCAGCAGTGCGGGGTCGACGCCGACCTGCACACGCACCGGGTGGTTGTAGATCCGACTCAGCACGGTGTTGAGCCGGCTGCGCTGGGCTTCGCTCAGTTCGGCGGCCGCGCCGACGTGCGCCACCACCTCGCCGCGGCGCGCCACCGCGATCTGGGCGAGTTCGGTGACCGCCTGGTGCGCGGACTGACCGCGCAGCAACCGGATGGTCTGCTCCAGCAGCGCCGTCGTGATCGGGCTGGCGCCGCTTCCACCGCCGATGATGTTGCGCAGCAACCCGACCCGGCCCGCAGCCGGCGATGCGGTGTCACCGAGCAGGGCGTCCAGCCGGGGTTGGGCGTCGATCACGCGGGAGAACCGGAAAAGCTGGTCCTCCACCTCATCGACCGTGCCTTGGCGCTCGGCGGAGAGCAGCAGCGTCTGCCGGGCGACGTGTTCGACCGCCGCGATCAGGTCGGCCTGGTTGGACCACCGGGCAGACGCGGCGTCGGTCACCAGCGCCAGGGCGGGAGCACCGATCTTGTCGGCGAACAGCCGCTGCACCAGGCGCAGCTTCGGCGAGGCGTCCTCGGTCGGCTGGCTCAGGTGCCGTGCCACCACGGTCTCGCGCTCGAGCAGTTCGGCGACCGCGGTCAGGTCAGCGGCCAGAGCGGACAAGCCCTGCTCATCCAGGTCGCCTGTCACCTCGCCGAATTTGTCCAGCAGGCCCGCCAGCGCCTCCCGGCTGGCGGAGCGCATGCGGGCCTGGATCGGCGATTCGACGTCGATCGACTTCGGCGCCATCGCTTCGAGCTCGTCGAGGAACCGGTCGACGGTGGCGGCCTGCCGTTTCGGGTCGGCGACGTAGTCGCGAACCAGCTCGGCCGCCCGCTGTACGGCTTCCGCCCCGAGGCCGGACCGCAGTTCGCGGATCAACTGGGCACGCATCAGACCGACCTGCTGGCCGCCGGTGGTCTTGACGCGTTCGGCGTCGACACCGGCCTGACCGCGCAGTTGCTCGGCGATCCGCTCGGCGTCGGTGCGGGCTTCGGCGGTGACCCGCTGCGCCTCGCTCTCGGCGTTGGCCAGCGCGGTGGAGTGCGCCTGGCCGGCCTCGGCCAGCCGGGCGGCGGCCGCGGCAGCCTCTTCCAACTGCCGGCGCACCGACTCCTGCTGGTCGGCCATCAGCTTGCGCACCGGCGGAACCACGAACTTGACCAACAGCCAGACGATGACCGCAAAGCCGGCCAGCTGTCCGATGAATGTCGACATCTTTGTTGCTACCGCCCCGTGCTCGCCGCGGAGAGTGTCTCGACCTCGACGCCGAGAATCCGACTGGCCAGGGTGGTCGACAACGTCGCCACCCGGGCCTGCAGCTGCTCACTCACCGCATCGCCTTCCTGCTTGAGCTGGTCGGTGGCGGCCTGCAATGTCGAGGCCACCTCCGCCTCCGCTGCCGACCGCTGCTCTTCGATGGCCTTGCGGCCCTCGGCCCGAGCTTCGTCGCGAACCGTCGACGCCTCCAGGCGCGCCGCCGCCATCTGCTTCTCGTAGTCGGCGTCCGCGGCAGCGAACTGCTCGGCTGACTCGCGGTTGTCGGCGAGCGTCTTGGTGACCATGTTCTCGCGCTCCCGCAGCACCTTCATGATCGGCGGCACGACGAAAGTGCTGATCACGCCGAGCACGATCAGGAAGATCGCGAGCACGGCGAAGAAGGTGCCGTCGGGTACAAGGAAGCTCTTCTTCGGGCCTTCCTCGGCCGCCTGGCTCAGTACCAGAACAGCAACGCTCATGTCACCCATGGTGCGCGTTACTGCGTCGCGGCGATCGGGGTGGCGAAGACGAACAACGCCATGAAGGCCAGGTTGATGAAGTAGGCCGCCTCGACCAGACCAACCGTGATGAAGAACGGGGTGAACAGCCGGCCCTGAGCCTCGGGCTGACGGGCGATACCGGCGATCAGCGCATTACCGGCGATACCGTCACCGATACCGGCGCCGATGGCGCCGCCGCCCATGATGAGGCCGCCGCCGATGAGTGCCCCAAGTCCGATCAGATTGGGATCTGCCATTTCATATCCTCCTTGCTAGCTGGTAGTGCTCTACCAGGTCTGATGTGTCGTGCAGGTTCTAGTGGTGGTCTTCATCGAGCTCCATGGCCTGGCTGAAGTACAAGATGGTCAGCAGCGCGAAGATGAAGGCCTGGATCAGGCCGACGAACAGGTCGAAGGACTTCCAGATCGCGTTCGGCAGCACCATGAAGTAGGGCCCGAGCAACGCGATCAGGCTGACCAGGATGCCGCCGGCGAAGATGTTGCCGAACAGACGCAGGGACAGCGAGACCGGCTTGGCGATCTCCTCGACCAGGTTGATCGGCGCCAGCACCGTCACGTGGCCCTTGAGCACCCGCAGCGGGTGGCCGATGAAGCCCCGACGCCAGAAGCCGGCCAGGTGGTAGCCGACGAAGACGAAGAGCGCCAGCGCCAGCACGAAGTTGATGTCGGCAGCAGCTGAAGAAAGCAACTCGTGGACGCCGTGCTCGTTGGAGTACTGCACGGGCAGCACCGAGAGCCAGTTGCAGGTCAGGATGAATACGAAGATGGTGACCGCCAGCGGCAACACGAACGGCGCGATCTTCATCCCGATGGCGCCCTCGACCTGGTTGCGCATCTGAATGGTGATGGCCTCGAAGAACAGCTGTACACCGCTGGGAACCCCGGTGGAAGTGACCTTGGCACGCAGGAACAGCGCCAGGGCGATCACGATCACTGCGGCGATCGAGCTGGAGATGATGGTGTCGATGTTGACCTCACCGAGCAGCGGCCACACCGCGGTCTCGTGGTGGCCGACCTCGATGCCTCCCGCGGCCAGGATCGACTCAGTCATTTTCCGTCCCTTCAGCGCCGGACTCAGACGCTTGCGCGCGGAGCTTTCTTACCACTGGCAGCATGGTGGTCAGCACCAACACCACCTCGAACAAGGCCAATCCGAACAGTGCACCGAGGCCCTCGGGCCGGAACTGGTAGGCGATCGCCAGGCCGATCACGCTGATGACCAGCAGGCGGGACGCCGAGTTCAGCGCCATCTTCTTCTTCAGCGGATGGTCTTGGGCGGTGATCCTCAGCGCCGACCGGCGGATCAGCAGCGCATTGGCCAGCCCGAGCGCCAGGCCCAGCCCGAAGAACACCCCGAACATCGGCCGGCCGAACTGGGCGGCCGCGGCGATCGCGACACCGGTCAGTGCCGCACAGATGAGCAGCAGCCGAATCGGCTGAAATACCACCGACGGCAACACCAACGGCGCATCCTGCGCTGGTGTCGTCACCGCCTCACCCCAATCTCGACTTGCTCTGTGTCACTGTCGTGAAGTTGCCCGCCGAGCGTATCGGATGCCCGAACGCGCTGCGGAACCACCTACAACACCATCCTAGACGGTGCTACTACCGCGCGTCGTAGGGGTTGTCCTCCAGGCCGTCCTCGCGGCGCAGCAGCGGGATGAGCGTAACGACAATCGCGATGAGCATCGCACCCAGCATCACCGCCCCGGTGTAGCGCGGGTCGAAGAAGATGGTGCCGGCCGTACCGAACGCGACTATCCCCACCCACAGATAGATCACCAACACCACTCGGCGGTGGGAGTGGCCGATCTGCAGCAACCGGTGGTGCAGGTGCATCTTGTCGGGGCTGAACGGGCTGCGTCCGGCGCGGGTGCGGCGGATGATCGCCAGCAACATGTCCAGCGCCGGCACACACACCACGGCCGCCACCAGCAGGAACGGCGACAGCAGCGCGAAGACGTCGCGGGCGCCGTAGGCGCTCTGCGAGATCGGTCCCGCCGCGGTCGTGGACGCGGCGGCCAGCATCAGCCCGATCAGCATCGAACCGGAATCGCCCATGAAGATCTTGGCTGGATGGAAGTTGTGTGGCAGGAAGCCCAGACAGGCCCCCGCGAGCACCACCGAGATCAGCGCCGGCGGGTAGAACAGCACGTCGCCCCCGTGATCCTGCAGCAGGCCGACGGAGAACAGGCAGATCGCCAGTGCCGTGATCAGACCGAGTCCGGCCGCGAGCCCATCGAGCCCGTCGACGAAGTTCATCGCGTTGACCACCGACACCGTCAGCGCCAGGGTGAGCAGGATCGACGACACCTGATCGAGCACCACCGTGCCGACACCGCCGATCGGAATGTAGAGCACGCTCCAGGCGACGCCCATGGTGACCAGCACGCTGGCCGCGGTGATCTGGCCGGCGAACTTGGTCAACGCGTCCAGGCCCCATTTGTCGTCGAGCAGGCCGATGCCCATGATCACCCCGCCGGCGAGCACCACCGCCGGCATGCCGGTGGAGTAGACGAAGCCGCGGGTGAGCGCCGGCAGCTGGGATGCCAGGAAGATCGCGGCGACGATTCCGACATACATCGCCAGCCCGCCCATCCGCGGGGTCGGCTGCACATGGACGTCGCGTTCGCGCGGGTAGGCGACCGCACCGAGCCGAGTGGCCAGCCAGCGGACCGGCCCGGTGGTGAAGTAGGTGATGATCGCGGCGGTCAGCCCGACCAGCGCGAGCTCGCGCAACGGCACGCCGGCACCACGATCGGCAAGCGCGAGCAGGCTGCTCACGACGCCCCCGTCAGCGCGGCCGGGTCCAGCCCCAGCACCGCCCCGATCTGCTCGGCCGAGACCGGCCCGCCCCGGACGATGCGCGGCGCGGGTCCGGTCAGGTCGACGATCGTCGAGGCCTCCCCCTGTTCGGCCGGGCCCGCGTCAAGGTAGACGTCGACGGCCTCGCCGAGTTGGCGGCGCGCCTCGGCGGCGTCGACGGCCGGTGCGCCACCGGAGACGTTGGCGCTCGACACCGCCATCGGGCCCACGGCTTTGAGTACCTCGAGCGCCACCGGGTGCAGCGGCATGCGCACCATGACGGTGCCGTGGGCTTCACCGAGGTCCCACTGCAGTGACGGCGCCTGGGTGACGATGATGCTGATCGCCCCGGGCCAGAACGCCCGGATCAGCTCGCGGGCGGTATCGGGCACCACCAGGGCCAGCCCGTCGATGGAGTTCCATGATCCGACCAGCACGCCCACCGGCATCTCACGGCCACGTCCTTTGGCTGCCAGCAGCGCAGTCACCCCGGCGGCATTGAAGGCGTCGGCGCCGATGCCGTAGACGGTGTCGGTGGGCAGCACCGTCAGCCGGCCGCCGCGCACCGCGTCGATCGCCGCCGCGATGCCCGCGGCACGCTGCTCGACGTCGGTGCAGTCGAAAACCTCTGTCATAGTTGACCGTTCCTGACCGCCGTGACGAACCGGGGCCGGCCGGTCAGGTCCGATCTGGACACCACGTCGTCGAAAGATCCGGTGCCGCGCACGGTTTCGACTGTGGCCGCGGCGGTGGTGTCGTCGTGCTCGACGGCGAACAGGCCACCGGGGCGCAGCAGGCGTGCGGCCAGGGCCGCCAGCGGGGTGATCACCGACATGCCATCCGGCCCGCCGAACAGTGCATGAGCCGGATCGTACTGGGCCACTTCGGGATCCAGCTGTGCGCCGTCGGGAATGTAGGGCGGGTTGCTGACCAGCAGGTCGACCCGGCCGCCCAGCTCGGACAACAGACCGGGCGCGGTGACATCCGCTCGGATCAATTCCACCGATGTGTCCGCGCAATTGCGTCGCGCGTAGCCCAGCGCGATCTCGGAGTCATCTACGGCGAGCACCCGGGCGCCGGGAAGGCTGTGGGCCAATGCGACCGCCAGTGCGCCGGAACCGGTGCAGGCGTCGACGATCACCGGACTCGGGGGAAACCGTTGATCCACAACCTGTTTCAGAACCCATTCGAGCAGGGCCTCGGTCTCCGGCCGCGGGACGAACACCCCCGGACCGACGTGCAGCGTCACCGGTCCGAACGCCGCGGTCCCGATCAGATGCTGCAGCGGGATCCGGGATCGACGCGCGGCGACCAGTTCCCGGTAACGCCCGAAGAAGAGGTCACCGGGCGGCTCCAGCAGCGCCAGCCGGCCACGATCGGTACCGGCGGCGTGGGCGGCGAGTTCTTCGGCGTCGTATCGGGCCGAGTCGATTCCGGCGTCGGCGAAGACCGCTGTCGCGGAGTCGATCGCGTCCCGCAGCGCGCTCACGGCGTCTCCTGCAACCGGGATTCTCTGTCGGCGGCGGCCAGCGCGTCGAACAGCGCGTCGAGGTCTCCGTCGAGAACCTGATCGAGGTTGTGCGACTTGTAGCCGATGCGATGGTCGGTGATCCGGTTCTCCGGGAAGTTGTAGGTGCGGATGCGCTCGCTGCGGTCCACGGTGCGGATCTGGCTGGCACGATCGGCCGAGGCGTCGGCCTGCGCCTGCTCCTCGGCGAGTGCCTGCAGCCGGGCCGCCAGGACCTGCAGTGCCCTGGCCTTGTTCTGCAACTGGGACCGCTCGTTCTGGCAGGTGACCACGATCCCGGTCGGCAGATGGGTGATGCGCACCGCGGAGTCGGTGGTGTTGACGCCCTGGCCGCCCTTGCCCGAGGACCGGTAGACGTCGATACGCAGGTCCGACTCGTCGACCTGTACCTCGCCGACCTCGTCGGGTTCGGGGTAGACGAGCACGCCGGCGGCGGAGGTGTGGACCCGGCCCTGGGACTCGGTCACCGGCACCCGCTGCACGCGGTGCACCCCGCCCTCGAACTTCATCTTCGACCAGACGCCGTCGGCGCTGTCGCCCTTGCTGGCGATGGTGATCGTCGCGTCCTTGTAGCCGCCGAGGTCGGAGGTGGTCTCGTCGAGCACCGTCACCGACCAGCCGTGCCGTTCGGCGTAGCGGATGTACATCCGGGCCAGGTCGGCGGCGAACAGCGCCGATTCCTCGCCGCCCTCGCCGGATTTGACCTCGAGCACGATGTCGTCGGCATCGTGCGGGTCACGGGGCGCGAGCATGTCGGTGAGCGCGATGTCCAGTTCGGCGACGCGGGCCTCCAGCTCGGGCACCTCCGCGGCGAACGATGCGTCGTCGGCGGCCAGCTCACGGGCAGCCTCCAGGTCGCCGCGGGCCGACTCGAGCTTGCGGTGGGTGGCGACGATCGGCGCCAACTGGGCGAAGCGGCGCCCGGCGCGGCGGGCCTCGATCGGATTGTTGTGCAGTTCGGGGTCGGAGAGTTGAGTTTCCAGCGCCGCGTGTTCGGCCAGCAGGGCATCGATCGCCTGAATGCTGCGGGTCATCTCACCTCCATCCCCGAACGCAAGCCGACGCCCGGGCGACGTGCGGACACGTTCCGGGCGTCGGTGAGGACGCTACTTGTCGGTGGCTTCTGCCGCGTCGGCTGCGGAGCCGGCCTTGCGCTTGCCGTAGCGCTTCTCGAAGCGGGCGACCCGGCCGCCACTGTCGAGAATCTTCTGCTTGCCGGTGTAGAAGGGGTGGCACTGCGAGCAGACCTCGACCACGATGTGGCCACTCTCCTTGGTGCTGCGGGTGGTGAAGCTGTTGCCACAACCGCAGACCACGGTGGTCTCGCCGTAGGCGGGGTGAATGCCAGATTTCATGATGTCCTCTTCGATCGTGGGTCGCCGGGTCGCCCGCCCTTGAGGTGGACGTGAACCGGAACCTGAGGTGTTCGATTATGCCAGCTACGCTGTCGCCCCCCAAAACGTCGGGAGGGACGTGCGCATTCCTTCGGCGCCGGACCGGTCAGTCGTTGTCCATTCCCGGTGTGGTCTTGGAGACCTGGACCAGGAACTCGTAGTTGTTCTTGGTCTTGCGCAGCTGACTCATCAGCAGATCGATGGCCTGATGCGAGTCCAGGCCCGAGAGCAGCCGACGCAGCTTGTGCACGATGGCGAACTCGTCCGGCGAGAGCAGCAGCTCGTCCTTGCGGGTGCCGGACGGGTTGACGTCGACCGCCGGGAACACCCGGCGCTCAGCGATCTTGCGGTCCAGCTTGAGCTCGGCGTTGCCGGTGCCCTTGAACTCCTCGAAGATCACCGTGTCACCGGTGGAGCCGGTCTCGACCATCGCCGTGGCGATGATGGTCAGCGAGCCGCCGTCTTCGATGTTGCGGGCCGCGCCCAGGAACCGCTTGGGCGGGTACAGCGCGGTGGAGTCCACACCACCGGACAGGATGCGGCCCGACGCCGGCGAGGCGTTGTTGTAGGCACGCCCCAGCCGGGTGATCGAGTCCAGCAGCACCACGACGTCCTTGCCCTGCTCGACCAGGCGCTTGGCCCGCTCGATGGCCAGTTCGGCGGCCTGGGTGTGGTCTGACGGCGGCCGGTCGAAGGTGGAGGCGATGACCTCACCCTTGACCGAGCGCTGCATGTCGGTGACTTCCTCGGGCCGCTCGTCGACCAGCACCACCATCAGGTGGCATTCCGGGTTGTTGCGGGTGATCGCGTTGGCGATGTCCTGCATGATCGTGGTCTTACCGGCCTTGGGCGGCGACACGATCAGCGCGCGCTGGCCCTTGCCGATCGGCATGATCAGGTCGATGATCCGGGTGGTCAGCTTGTCGCCCGAGGTCTCCAGCCGCAGCCGCTGGTTGGGGTACAGCGGGGTCAGCTTGTTGAAGTCGGGACGGTTCTTGGCGTCTTCGACGGGCCCGCCGTTGACGGAGTCCAGCCGCACCAGCGGGTTGAACTTCTGCCGCGGATTCTTGTCGCCGCCTTCTCCCTCTCTGGGCACCCGCACCGCGCCGGTCACCGCGTCGCCGCGGCGCAGCCCGTTCTTGCGAACCATGTTCATCGACACGTAGACGTCGTTGGGACCGGCCAGGTAGCCGGAGGTGCGCACGAACGCGTAGTTGTCCAGCACGTCGAGGATCCCGGCCACCGGCTGGACGACGTCGTCCTCGCGCAGTTCGGCCTCTCCGCCCTCGCCGCCCCGTTCGCCGCGGCGGCGACGGTCCCGGAAGCGCCGGCCACGCCGGCCCCCGCGCCCATCGTCGTCGTCGGAGTTCTGCTGGCCGCCCTGTTGGCCCCGGTTCTGGTCCCCGCCTTGTTCGCTGCCCTTGCCCTGAGCCGATTCCTCGGACTTGGCGCCGTCGCGACGGCCACCGGACTGCTCGGTTTTCTCGTCGGGCTTGTCCTGCTTGTGGGCTTCGCCCTGCTTGCGGGGCTCACCCTTGGCCTGCTCTCCGCCGTCGGCGGCGGGTGCGCCGGTGTCGCGGCTGGCGCTGCGCCGTTCACGACGCGGCGGCGCCTCGGTGGCTTTGGCCTCGCCGCTTTCGCCGGCCTCGGCCCGGGTGGGCTCGGCGCCGTTGGCCGCGCCGTTGGCAGATGTCTCGGCGGGCGCGTCCTCGGCCTTCGGGGCCACGGCATTGCCGGCATTGCCGCCATTACCGCCATTACCGCCATTGCCGCCGTTGTCGCCGACCTCGCGGATCGCGGCGATCAGCTCGCTCTTGCGCATCCCGGAAGCGCCTTTGACGCCGACGCGGTTGGCCAGCGCCCGCAGCTCGGGCAGCACCATCGCCGACAACGAGGGGTCCGGCGTGGTCGTCGCGGCACCGTTGTCAGGTGCCGCAACAGGCGCCGACTCCGTGGTGGCCGGCGCCGAGGTGGCGTCCGCGGCAGACGCCGCGGTGGCATCGTCGCTGGCAGCGGGGGCCGCAGGAGCGCCCTGATCGAGGTTCTCGGGAGCGCTCTGGGGGGCCGACAGAGAATCCTGTCCAGTGCCGCCTTCAGCCGTGAAGAGGTCCGTTTCGGTCACGGATTTCCTTTCTTCCCTCGTCGGTTTTGTCACGCGAGGGGTTGGGTGCATTCAGCGGAGTCGCCGAGTGCGTGTCACCGTCGACTGTGTAACGGTGATACCCGTATCGACGGCATCGAATCGCAAGCCGTCAGCTACGGGAAGAATTTGGTGGCATCCCAGTGACATCGCAGTCTGATCCAGGTGCTGATGCCGCGAATGCGGGACGGCACCGAGAATAACCTGGTTTGGAGCCTGACGCAACAAAAGGCGCCGGCGTGCCTCAACCGGGCACCACCACACCGGTGTTCCATTTGACCGCGTCGCCGACTCGCATCTCGCTCACAGCGAACCCGCGCGCCGCCGGGTCCTCCAGCACCTCAGCGGGCAATTCGGCCGCGGTGCTCAGCGCGATCACCGCCGGACCGGCGCCGGAGAGCACAGCGGCGATCCCATGCCGGCGCAGCAGTTGCAGGAACTGCGCCGACTCGGGCTGCGCCGCGGCGCGCTGCGGCTGGTGCAGCACGTCCTCGGTCGCCGTCATCAGCAAATCGGGCCGCTCGGTCAGCGCCACCACCAGCAGCGCGGCGCGGCTGACGTTGAATCGGGCGTCGCGGTGGCTGACCCGCTCGGGCAGCAGCATGCGCGTCTCCGCGGTCGATGACCGCCGTTGCGGTATCGCCGGGAACAGATGGATGTCGGGGTGCAGTCGCAGCGCCGCCGCCGCATAGTCCACCTGCTCTGCCGCAGCCTCGCCGCTGCTCGCGGTCCACGAGACCACGGCACCGCCCAGCACCGCGGCGGCGGCGTTGTCGGGGTGGCCCTCGAATTCCGAAGCCAGCTGGATCAACTGGGATTCCGACAGCCCGGGCCGATCAAGTTGCGCGACAAGGCCGTTGACCGCGGCCAAGCCTCCGACCACCGCGGCCGCCGACGAGCCCAGCCCACGCTGGTGCGGGATGGCGTTGCGGCAGCGCACCACCATCCCGGGGACGTCGACACCGACTTCCCGCAGCCCGCGCTGGATGCCTTGGACCACAAGATGATCCGACGTCAGCGGAACCTGGCCGGCGCCCTCCCCCTCGACCTGCACCACCAGGCCGGCCTCGACCGTCTCGACGATGACCTCGTCGTAGAGGCCCAGTGCCAGGCCGAGGCTGTCGAAGCCGGGGCCCAGGTTGGCGCTCGACGCCGCCACCGCGACGCTGGCCGTCAACCCGCTCGGCAACAGTTGGACCACTAGGCCAGCCCCAATTCGGCGACCACCGTGGCCGCGTCGACGGGAACCGCGGTGACCTCGGGCAGGTCCCGCAGCGCGGTGTCGGGGTCCTTGAGTCCGTTTCCGGTGACCGTGCACACGATGGTCGAGCCGCGCGGCACCCAGCCGTCCTGCGCCGATTTGAGCAGCCCGGCGATGCTGGCCGCCGACGCCGGCTCGACGAAGACGCCCTCGGACTGCGCCACCAGGTGGTAGGCGGCCAGAATCTCATCATCCGTGGCAGCCAGGAATCGGCCACCGGAGTCCTGCTGCGCTTCGACGGCCTGCGACCACGAGGCCGGCGAGCCGATGCGGATCGCGGTGGCGATGGTCTCCGGGTTCTTGACCGGCTCCCCGAGCACCAGCGGCGCCGCACCGGCGGCCTGGGTCCCCAGCATCTTCGGCAGCTTCTCGGTCAGGCCGTCGGCGTGGTACTCGCGGTAGCCCTTCCAGTACGCGGTGATGTTGCCGGCATTGCCGACCGGCAGCGAGTGGATGTCAGGTGCGGTGCCCAGCACATCGACGATCTCGAAAGCCGCCGTCTTCTGGCCCTCAATGCGCACCGGGTTGACCGAGTTCACCAGGGAGATGGCCGGGAAGTCGGTGGCCATCTTGCGGGCCAGCTCCAGGCAGTCGTCGAAGTTGCCGTCGATCTGGATGATCTTGGCGCCGTGCATGACCGCCTGCGCCAGTTTGCCCATCGCGATCTTGCCCTGCGGGATCAGCACCGCGCAGGTGATGCCGGCCCGAGCCGCGTAGGCCGCCGCCGAGGCCGAGGTGTTCCCGGTCGAGGCGCACAGCACCACCTGCTGGCCGCGGGCGACCGCGTCGGTGACCGCCATCGTCATCCCGCGGTCCTTGAAGGAACCGGTCGGGTTGAGCCCCTCCACTTTCAGGTGCACTGTGCACCCGATCTGTTCGGAGATCCGCTTGGCATGGATCAGCGGGGTGCCGCCCTCGTGCAGGGTGATCGGCGTCCAGTCATCCCCGACCGGAAGCCGATCGCGGTAGGCGCCGATCAGGCCCGGCCAATTTTGATGGGTAGGCCGGGTACTCGGTGTCCGGGTGGAGCTCACTGGTCTGTTCCTTCCAGTCGTAGCACGCTGGCGACCTGCTGGACCGCATCCAGTTCGGCCAGCGCCGCAACGGTTTCCGACAGCGCCGATTCGGCCGCCCGGTGGGTGACCACCACGATCCGGGCGCCGATCAGTTGGCCCTCGTCGTCGGACACGCCTTCCTGGCGCACCTCGGCGATACTCACCGCGTGGGCGGCGAATTCGGCTGCCACCGTGGACAACACACCCGGTTTGTCGGCGACGTCCATGCTCACGTAGTAGCGGGTCTGGACATCGCCGATCGGCGCGATGGCCAGTTGGGCGTATTTGGACTCGCGCGGCCCGCGACCGCCCTGCACCCGGTTACGGGCGGCCATCACCAGATCGCCCATGACGGCCGAGGCGGTCGGCGCACCGCCGGCGCCCTGCCCGTAGAACATCAGCCGGCCGGCCGCCTCCGCCTCGACCACCACGGCGTTGAAAGCGCCGTTGACGGTGGCCAGCGGGTGCTCGAGCGGCACCAGCGCCGGGTAGACGCGAGCCGAAACCCGCTGTTGGCCGTCACGTGTGATGATGCGTTCGCAGATCGCCAACAGTTTGATCGTGCAGCCCAGTGCGCGTGCCGCGGTGAAGTCCTCGGGGGTGATATTGGAAATGCCCTCGCGGTAGACGTCGTCGGCGGTCACCCGGGTGTGAAAGGCGATCGATGCCAGGATCGCGGCCTTGGCGGCGGCGTCGTAGCCCTCCACGTCGGCGGTGGGGTCGGCCTCGGCATAGCCCAGCGCGCTCGCGTCGGCCAGGGCGCTGGCGTAGTCGGCGCCGGTGGAGTCCATCTCGGACAGGATGTAATTGGTGGTGCCGTTGACGATGCCGGCCACCCGCAGCACGGTGTCACCGGCCAGCGACTGGGTCAGCGGCCGGATCACCGGGATCGCGCCGGCGACACTGGCCTCGAAATACATGTCCACGCGCGCGGTCTCGGCGGCCTCGGCCAGCGCCCCGGTGGACCGGGACAGCAGGGCCTTGTTGGCGGTGACGACCGATTTGCCGTGCGTGATCGCCCCCAGGATCGCTTTGCGGGCGGGCTCGATCGGGCCCATCAACTCCACGACGATGTCGACGTCGCTGCGCGATACCAGGTTGTCGACGTCGTCGGTGAGCAACTCGACCGGCACGCCGCGGTCAGCCGCCACCCGGCGCACGCCGACGCCGCGCAGCACCAGCGGAGCGCCGATCCGGGCGGCCAGGTCGTCAGCGCTGGCCTCGATGATGCGGACGACCTCGCTGCCGACGTTGCCCAACCCGAGGACGGCGACGCCCACCGGACTCACGGAATCGGACACGCTTACCTCACCTCCAGGCTGATCAGGTCATCGACGGTTTCCCGGCGCAGCATAAGGCGAGCCTTCCCGTCGCGCACCGCCACCACCGCCGGACGGGTGAGCAGGTTGTAGCGGCTCGACATCGAGTAGCAGTAGGCGCCGGTGGCGGCCACGGCGACCAGATCGCCGGGAGCCAGGTCCTCGGGCACCCAGGTGTCGCGGACGATGATGTCGCCGGTCTCGCAGTGCTTGCCGACGATGCGCGCCGGCAGCGGGCCGGCATCTCCGGTCCGCGACACCAGCCGGACGTCATAGCGTGCGTCATAGAGCGCGGGGCGGATGTTGTCGCTCATGCCGCCGTCGACGCTGACATAGCGACGCAGGGCGGTGGCGCTGATGTCGACGTCTTTGACGGTGCCGACCTCATAGAGCGTGACGGTGCCCGGCCCGGCGATGGCACGGCCGGGTTCGACGACCAAAGTCGGTGTGGGCAGACCGACGGCGGCGGACTCCTCACGCACGATCGCGGTGAGTTTCGCGGCGAGGTCGGCCATCGGCGGCGGGTCGTCCTGCGGCTGATAGCAAATGCCCAGTCCTCCGCCCAGGTCGACGACGGACAACTGCGCGGTCTTGTCGACACCGAACTCGGCGACGACGTCGCGCAGCAGTCCGATGACCCGGTGGGCGGCCAATTCGAAGCCGGCCACATCGAAGATCTGCGAACCGATGTGGCTGTGCAGGCCGATCAGCCGCAGATGGTCGGCGGAGAACACCCGCCGCACGGCGTCCATCGCCGCCCCGCTGGCCAGTGACAGACCGAACTTCTGGTCTTCGTGGGCGGTCGAGATGAATTCGTGGGTGTGGGCCTCCACGCCGACGGTGACCCGGACCAGCACGTCCTGGGTGACGCCGGCCTCAGCAGCGACCGCCTCGAGCCGGTCGATCTCGATCATCGAGTCGAGCACGATGTAACCGACCCCGGCCTTGACCGCAGCCTCGAGTTCTGCGACCGATTTGTTGTTGCCGTGCACCGTGATCCGCTCCGCCGGGAAGCCGGCGTGCAACGCGACCGCCAGCTCTCCCCCGGTGGCGACGTCCAGGCCCAGGCCCTCCTGGTCGATCCAGCGGGCTATCTCACTGCACAGGAAGGCCTTGGCGGCGTAGTGCACGTTGTCGCCCCCGCCGAACGCCTCGGCGATCTCGCGGCAACGGCTGCGGAAGTCGTCCTCGTCGATGACGAACAGCGGGGTGCCGTACTGCTGCGCCAGGTCGGTGAGGGTCACTCCGGCGATCCGCACCACGCCGTCGTCGCCGCGAACGGCGTTGCGCGGCCACACATTCGGCGCCAACTCCAGCAGCTGCTGCGCGGTTTGCGGCCGCGGCGGCAGACCGTCGTGGTGAATCTCCTCGGCGTGGCGCGGCCCGGCGGGGTGGACGTTCACATCCGCTCCGGTGCGCTCACACCCAGGATGCCCAGGCCGTTGGCGACCACCTGGCGGGTGGCCTGGCACAGCGCCAGCCGCGCGGTGTGCAGATCACCGGGCTGCTCGTCGCCCTGCGGCAATACCCGGCAGCTGTCGTAGAACCGGTGGTAGTCACCGGCGAGGTCTTCCAGATACCGGCACACCCGGTGCGGTTCACGCAGCGCGGCAGCGGTTTTCAGCACCCGGGGGAACTCCCCCAGGCTGCGGATCAGCGCGCCCTCTTTGTCGTGGGTGAGCAACCCGAGATTGGCCGTGTCGGGGCCCATGCCGAGTTCGGCGGCATTGCGGGCCAACGCGCAGAGCCGCGCGTGCGCGTATTGCACGTAGTAGACCGGGTTTTCGTTGCTCGCCGAGGACCACAGCGCCAGGTCGATGTCGATCGGAGTATCCACCGAGGAGCGGATCAGGCTGTAGCGGGCGGCGTCCACGCCGATGGCCTCGACCAGGTCGTCGAGGGTGATCACGGTGCCGGCCCGCTTGCTCATCTTGACCGGTTGGCCGTCGCGCACCAGGTTGACCATCTGGCCGATCAGCACCTCGACGGTGGCCGGGTCGTCGCCGAAGGCCGCCGCGGCGGCCTTGAGCCGGGCGATGTAGCCGTGGTGGTCGGCGCCGAGCATGTAGATGCACAGGTTGAAGCCGCGCTCGCGCTTGTCCAGGTAGTAGGCCAGGTCGCCGGCGATGTAGGCGGGTTTGCCGTCGCTTTTGATCACGACGCGGTCCTTGTCATCGCCGTAGGCGCTGGTGCGCAGCCAGGTGGCGCCGTCTTTCTCATAGATGTTGCCGTTGGCCCGCAACCGCTCGATGGCCTGTTCGACGCGGCCGGAGGTGTGCATCGAGTCTTCGTGGGTGTAGACGTCGAAGTCGGTGCCGAACTCGTGCAGCGACTCTTTGATGTGGGTGAACATCAGGTCCACGCCGATGGAGCGGAACGTCTCCTGCGCGTCGGGACTGTTCAGCGCGTCGGGCATCTTGGCCTGGATTTGTGCCGCGATATCGGCGATGTAGGCGCCGGCGTAGCCGTCCTCGGGGGCCGGTTCGCCCTTGGCGGCGGCGATCAGCGAGTTGGCGAACCGGTCGATCTGGGCGCCGTGGTCGTTGAAGTAGTACTCGCGGGTCACCGCCGCACCCTGGGTGGACAGCAACCGGCCCAGCGCATCACCGACCGCCGCCCATCGGGTACCGCCGATGTGGATGGGGCCGGTGGGGTTGGCCGAGACGAACTCCAGGTTGACGTTGAGCCCGTCGAACTCGGTCGAGTGGCCGTAGCCGGGGCCGGCGTCCACGATGTTGGCCACGATGGTGCCCTGCGCCGAGGCGTCCAGGCGGATGTTGACGAAGCCGGGACCGGCAGTTTCGGCCGAGGCGATACCGTCGGCGTCGGCCAGCGCGGCGGCCAGCCAACCGGCCAGCTCACGGGGGTTGACGCCGACCTTCTTGCCCAGCTGCAGGGCCAGGTTGGTGGCGTAATCGCCGTGCTCGGGGTTGCGCGGCCGCTCGACGGTGACCGCCGCGGGCAGCGCGGCGGGGTCCAGGTCGTGCTCGGCCAGCACCGCGGCGGCGGTGGTCTTGAGCAATTCGGCCAGATCGGCGGGGGTCACGAGGCTCCATCCTATGGTCTGACGTGGTCAGGACCCGAATCCGTCCGGTTCTTGGGCATCGACTTTCATGCGCTAGTCTGTCAAAGCCCACATGGCGCCGTAGTACGTGCGCCCCCGTAGCTCAGGGGATAGAGCGTCTGCCTCCGGAGCAGAAGGCCGCAGGTTCGAATCCTGCCGGGGGCACCACAGTTATCACAGGTCAGGGGCTATTTTAGGCCGGGGTGGCTGCTCGTTGTGCCCCAAGGGTGCCCTAACGTCGTCGCTGCTGACGTTGCTGGCTAGCCACGCCCGACACACCTTTTGAGCATCCCCCGGCCGTCCGCTCCACCCTGGCAGGCTCGGCATGTGGAGTACCAGCACGAGCTGTACGCAGAGCGTTTGCGGCGCGAAGCGCAAGCCGCAGCGCTCGCGACCGGCGCTACGCAATGGACCGAGGAGCTCGACACCGCCGTTCGCGTCAAACTATTCGCTGCATGGCAGGACGCGATTGTTTCCCTCAATCAAGACGAGAGAGACGAGATCCACTCATGGATCAAGCGCCGAACGCTAAGGTCCCTTGCTGACGATCCGTCACCGCAGCACATGCGTCCGGGAACCGTGTGTCCGAACGATCACCTGCTCTCGCTGATTGAGGCTGAGCACGAGATTCTGCAAAAGTTCGCGGAGATCCTTAAAGACACAGGAGCTGTTCCGTATCCGGAGCACCGGCTTGCTCCGGCGCTCGATGCGCCAGAGAGATTCAGAGCCGATGTTAATCGGATATTCGAGGCGCATGTCGTCGCATTCCATCTGCATCAAAACAGTCGCCTCATCGAAATCGATTCGCAGGAAATGCACAACGCAGTGGTCGAGCCAACGTTGTATCTCCTGCATAGCCAGCCGCGATTCGCGGGTGCAGAGACCGCATATCAAAAGGCGCTGAAAGAGCTACGCAACCGCGATGCTGGTGATGCGATCACCGACGCGGCGACGGCTTTGCAGGACGTGCTGCTGGCGCTCGGTTGCACAGGCAATGCGCTTGGCCCGCTGCTGAAGTCGGCGCGCAGCAAGGGCCTGCTGAAGGGCAGCGACACTCCGCTTACGGAGGCCATCGCCAAAACAGTCGACTGGGTATCGGCCACGCGGGGTGAGGGGGAGGCGCACACGGGTAACCCCGACATCAATATGAGCGACGCCTGGATGATGGTGCACGTTGTCGGCGCGCTCGCCATCCGATTGAGCGAAACCGATCAGCTAGCAGAGGAATGAGTTCACATGGGCACCGTGCTGCTGTGGGTAGCTCTGGTCGGCTTCGGAGCCCTAATCAGCTATTGGCTCAAGCGGTTTCGTGCGAACAGACAAGGTGCAGCGCGGAGTACTGAAGCACTCCCGACACCATCCAAACCCCGCCGAATTCCACTTGTCGCGCTCGTGAGCATCGGTACGTTCATCGTAACTGCTCTAGGTGTCGCCCTCTTCGTCTGGCTGGCTTGGCTTCTCAGTGACCAGCCAGCACCGTGGCGCGACCCTAACGGCTGGCGGGCCTTCTTCTCTCACGTCGACGGCACAGAGATATTCGACGCAGCGCGAACCACCGCCACAATCCTGGCAATCATTGGCATCGGGGGTGCCGCATTGGTCGCATACCGCCGTCAAGACACAGCAGAGCGCGCCCACGAGGTATCGATCGAAGCTCAGCAGACAGCTGCACGGCAGTTCATGCTCGACTCTGACAAGTACGACCTCGATCTCAAACGTCACCAGCTCGAAACGTCCCGAAGGATTGACGATCGCGAGCGGGAACTACGGGACCGATTCACCACCATCGCCGAGCAACTAGGGTCAAGCAGCCATGCAGTCCGTCACGCCGGGGCATACGCCCTCGCGGCGCTCGCGGACGACTGGCATATGTTCGATAACGACAGAGAACGCCAAGTGTGCATTGACCTCCTGTGCGCGCAGCTGCGGAGCCCACGCCAGCAGATCGAGATTTCCGATGGCGGTATGCTGAAAACAGGTGACTCGCCGCAAGACCTGGAAGTACGGAAAACCATTGTCGCACTGATTCGCTCGCACCGTCCCGTCACCAACACCGACGACTTCAACAATTGGAAGTCGTGCAAACTGGATCTCTCTGGCGCGGATCTATCGGGATTCAACCTCGAAGATATCGACCTGAGCGCAGCCAACCTGGAAACCGTGAACCTCACACATGCACTCCTCGTCAACACCGACCTGTCCGACGCGAATATGAGGCGAACTACGTTGACGGGAG
The DNA here is from genome assembly GCF_010727125.1 of Mycolicibacter terrae. Lineage (NCBI taxonomy): Bacteria > Bacillati > Actinomycetota > Actinomycetes > Mycobacteriales > Mycobacteriaceae > Mycobacterium > Mycobacterium terrae. The sequence goes on from NZ_AP022564.1 coordinate 2,978,188, forward strand.
CTGAATTCACGGGCTCGAAGTTACCGCGAGTACAACTGTACTACGCCCACGCAGAAGACGCGATTGGCGACAAACGGCAACCCCCAGTTGAGTTTGGCAACTGTGAGATGCAGAACGCTTTGATCGTGGGTACGTCCCTACCTCGTGCCCAGTTCGCCGAATCCGACCTCACCGGCGCGTCGTTTGGAAGTTCGAAAATGGTGGGAGCCAATTTTAGAAAGGCGACGTTGCGGAAGGCCACATTGTGGATACATCTTGAAGACGTAACTTTTCGCGATGCTGACCTCCGCGGCACAAGGTTCTCTGGCGGAAATCGCCCTAGGTCTGCGCAGGCCGAATTCATTCGAGTCAACTTCCAAGGTGCTGTTCACGATGAAACCACGAAGTGGCCAAATGGTGAAGTGCCAGACGGATTACAAGAACCAGATGTCCCCGGCTGATCCATATAATCACCTGCGCCCCAATACTTTACGCGCTTACTGCGATCGTGGCGATGGCGGTATACCGCTGTGTTGCCAACCGGGGGAAGTCACCCGAACGGTTACCTGGGATTTGGGTAACCCGCCGGCCACGCAGACAGGAAACGTGCCAGCATTCAATCCCGGAAGGGAGGATCGGGTGGACGGTTTCGGCAGTTCAGGCGGCATTCAGTTCCCCATCAACGACCGCAGCACTGGATCGGCCAGGATGCCATGAGAAGGCTTACGTACATCCAAGGAGTGGGAGCGGCAGCCGTACTGGTCGCGTCTCTGAACATTGTGGCATGTACGCCGCACACCCGTGACGCTCAAGGTAGGGAGGCAGCGGTGGGGACCATCGCAACCAAGCACTCACCCAATCCGATACGCCATGATCTGGAGCCGTTGACAAAGCGGTTCCCTGCATTGGGATCACCGGTTGCGGTGTCATGGGTGAGCGGGGACATGGGAGACCAACGAGTTCCTGGGCCGTCAACTTACTGGCTCGACTCCATCGTGGAACTGAAATCTACGACTGTTGCCGATTTGAAGGCGCGCTACCACCCTGCCCCAACAACGGTGCCGCCCGACGTATGGGAAACGCTGGCCGGTGCACTACCCGCTGGCGGCTACCTCACCAGTAGCGCACTGGACGAAGCGTTTTCGTCCACAAAGATCAGATCGAAGGCATTTCTCGCGGAACAAGCGCCGGTCCTGGTGATCAGCGCCCTCGGGCAGTAGCTGCGCTAGGGCGAATGTTGGCCATCGCCGCGCCCCCTCGGCGCCGCAGTGACCGGCGCGGGCCGCGCCCGCGCGGAATTGCCCGCCTTCCCCGACATCAGCGAGGACACACCGGTCACCCCGTTCTGACCGGCGTGCGCATTTGCGCCTTCGTGGTGCCTGCCCGTTCAGCCGTTGATCGCCCGGCGCAACCCCATTTCAAAGCCACCATTTCAAGCCGCGCACCAGCGACGCAGCAACGATTCGAAAGTTGACCGACTGATTCCGCCCTTCGCGGATAGCAGAATCACCTCCGGTAAGCGTTCGTCGCCCCTAGGGTCGTTCCCGTGACGATTCGACTTGGCTTCCAGATCCCCAACTTCTCCTACGGCACCGACATTTCAAAGCTGTTCCCCACCGTTATCGCCCAAGCCCAAGAGGCCGAAGCCGCCGGCTTCGACGCGGTCTTCCTGATGGACCACTTCTATCAACTGCCCGTACTGGGCTCCCCCGACCAGCCGATGCTCGAGGCGTACACAGCCCTGGGGGCATTAGCGACCGCGACCGAGCACGTCCAGCTGGGCACGCTGGTCACCGGCAACACCTACCGCAACCCGGCCCTGCTGGCCAAGATCATCACCACGCTGGACGTGGTCAGTTCCGGCCGGGCGATCCTGGGTATCGGCACCGGGTGGTTCGAGCTCGAACACGACCAGTTGGGTTTCGAGTTCGGTACCTTCACCGACCGGTTCAACCGGCTCGACGAGGCGCTGCAGATCATCCTGCCGATGCTCGAAGGTGAGCGGCCGACGGTCGAGGGCAAGTGGTATCGCACCCGCGAGGCGATGGCCGAACCCCGCTTCCGCGACCATATTCCGCTACTGATCGGCGGCAGCGGCGAGAAGAAGACGATCCCGCTGGCGGCACGCCACTTCGATCACCTCAACCTCATCACCGGATTCGACGAGCTGCCCGCGAAGGTGGACGCCGTCCGCCGCAGCTGTGAGGAGATCGGCCGCGACCCGGCCACTCTGGAGACCACCATGCTGCTCACGGCGCTGGCCGGCCCGAACGTCAGCGCCGCCCAAATCCCCGCCGAGATGAGTCAGCGGATGGTGGCCGGCAGTCCGGAATCGCTCGCCGAGCAGATCAAGACCAAGGTCCTTGATGCCGGCGTGGGCGGGGTGACCATGCACATCCCCGGCTACACCCCGGGCGTGATCGCCGAGGTGGGTGCGGCGTTGCGCGCGGTGCTCGACGCCTGATCCCACCGGGTTCGGCCCGGTCAGGTCACGACGACAAGCGGTGAATGGCCGCGAAGATCCGCTGTGAGCGCGCAGTCATGTCGGCAGCGCTCTCGCCGGGGTTCTGCCGCCACCAGGCGACCAGCGCCGAGACCACGTTCTCCCAGACCAACGTGATTGCCGACAGGTCCTGCGGGTCGGTGACCCCGAGGCCGGCCAGGGCCGATGCCACGCCCTCGGCAGCCTGCTGGCGCAAAGCACGTCGTTGTTCACGGGCCGCATCGCGAGCGGGCCCGGCAGGCACGGTCCGGTCGTAAAGCACCGGCCAGTCGCTGGGCCGGCGAGCCAAGCACTGGAAAATCGCGGCCAACACCCGTGTTTCGCTCGCCACACTCACGGGCGTCTCGGATCGCTCCCCCGACTCGACGGTGCCGGACGCTGTCATGGCGCCGCCGATCGCGTCGGTCAGCGACCTGCCCGCGCGGCGCACGCACGCTATGTACACACCCTCTTTGGATCCGAAATAGCTGAGCACCAGGGTTTTCGAGACGTTGACACGCGCCGCGATCGATCCGACCACTGCGCCGGCATACCCCCGTCGTTCGAATTCCTCACCGGCAGCGTCCAATATCGCCGTCTCCCGCACCTCGCGCGGAACGCCCTTGGTTCCACTACGGTGATTCGCCACCCCGGCAACCCTAGCGATGTGAGAGCTATCACTTTGACCGGGACGTGCACGAATGCCAATGTTACCGCCAGGTCACTTCAGGGGGTTTGCATGTCCGGGTTACTCAACGTGATGCCGCTACCGCGGATCGGAGACCGGTCGGGCGCGCAGTGAGCGCCGCCGTGCCGGACCGACGAAGCCGAGTGCTCGACGCCGCCGGGCGCGGCCTCGTCCGCCGGGTGCTGCCGCTGCTGGATCGCCGGCTTACGGCCTCGGTGCAACCGTTCACCCAGGCCGCCCAGATGCGCCCCGAGCTGGACAGTCGCCGATGGGCCTGGACCCATTACGGATTCTTCGTCGCCGATCTGCCGCAGCCGTATCGCTACGTCAACACCATGACGCTGATCGGAAACACCGGCACCGTGATCTTCGACAACGGTGTGTTCGCCCCAGCCGATGCCCGGGACAACACGACCGTCTTCTCGTCGACCGCAGCGGGAAACCATCATCACTACCGCGCCTACGACGCCCACAACGAATGCCGGTTCGCCGCCGACGGGTCCTCGCTGCGCTGGGGCGAGGATCTGCAGGTCCATGTCGATCACCCCCGGTATCGGGTGCGCGGCACCTATGACACCTTCGGGGTCGAGCTCGAGTTCGACGCCACCCCGCAGGTCTCCTATTTCGTGAAAACTCCGATCTACGACCATTTCAGTCTGCTGGCCCCCTACAGCGGCACACTGGAGGACGGAACCGCAAGAATTCCGGTATCGGGAATCGGGACCGTGGAATACGCCCGTTGCATCAGCCCGCAAGCGCTGACTTCGCGCCCCCTTCCGGCGGCGGCTCGCCTGCCGGTCGATTTCTTCACCTACCAGATCCTCGTGCTGCCCGACGGCACCCAGCTCTTGCTCACCGACGTCCGTGCTTCCGGCGCCTCCGCCTGCCGGCTGGCCCAGGTGCGCTCGACCGACCGGCCGGCCGTCGTCCATACCGACACCCATTTCGCAGTCCTCGAATACGGCGAACCCGAAGTCGATCCGATGGGCCGCGCCATGCGCGTCCCGCGCCGGTTCCGCTGGACCATCCGCGACCGGGATCGCGAGATCGGCTCCATTACCGGCACCGTCGACGCTCCCCTTCGCTTCGGCCACGGCCGCGGCTATTCGGGTGCGTACAGCTACGACGGAAGCTGGTGCGGCAACCACGTCAACGGGTCCGCATATCTCGAATGGGTCGATTGCGAGCAACGAGAACGACCATGACCGAATCCGTGGGCACCACACGATCGGGGGATAACCGTGGCGCACAACCATGAACTCAAGTTTTTCGGCAGCGTCTCGCGGTTCGCCGCACGGCACGCCTGGTGGGTCCTCACCGCCTGGCTGATCGGCGCCGGCGCACTGAATATGCTTGTGCCACAGCTGGAACACACGGTTGCCGAGCATTCCGCCCCGTTCATCCCGGAGAACGCGGCTACCGAGACACTGCGTCACATGTCGCAAGAGTTCGGTGTTCCGGCCTCAACGGCCGTCGGCAGCATCGTGCTTTCCAGCGAACGCGCCCTGGACGGCGCCGATTTCGAGTATTACCACGAACTGGTGCAGCGATTGGTCGCCGACAAGGACGACGTCGCCTACGTGATGGACACCTTCAGCAACCCCGGACTCGGCGGCTTGGGAATGAGCCCGGATGGCAAGTCACTGCACCTACTGCTGGCCACCATCGGTGATGTGGGTTCGACCCGCGCACACCAATCAACGGAGAATATCCGTGCCGAGATCACCGGGTTGGCGCGCCCGGACGGCCTTGAGGTGAACTTCACCGGCCCATCGCCGACGCTGTCGGATCTGTTCTCCGCAATCGATACCTCGCTACTGATCATCACCGCGGTCTCACTGCTATTGATCACCGTGATGCTGCTGGCGGTGTATCGATCGCTTGCGACAGCGTTGATTCCGATGCTGACGGTGGGCATCTCCCTGGCCGTTGCGCGCCCGGTCGTTTCATGGCTGGGCGCCCGGGAACTGCTGTCGATCTCGAATTTCACGATCGCGCTGGCCACCGCCATGGTCTTGGGCGCGGGCACCGACTACGCGATCTTCCTCCTGGCCAACTACCACGAGGGCCGACGCAGGGCGGTGCCCGTCGACGACGCAGTGGCCCGCTCCGGGTCGCGCACCGCCGCCATCATCATCGCCTCGGCGCTGACCATCGCCGGTGCCGGAATGGCGATGATCTTCACCAAGGTGGGAATGTTCCGCACCGCCGGCCCGCCTATCACACTGGCCATCGCGATCACGGCCGCCGTCAGCTTGACTCTGACCCCGGCGCTGGTCGGGCTGTGGGGCCGGCACGGATATGCCGAACCGCGAGCTCTCAACGAGCGCGCCTGGCGTCGGCGTGGCGCCACCATCGTGCGCCACGCCCCGGCGCTGGCCGCGGCTTCACTGGCGTTCCTCATCGCGACCAGTTCGGTGCTGCTCACGTTCCGGCCGAATATCGACGAGAACGCCATGCAACTGCGCAGCACCGACAGCAAACGCGGATACGAACGGGTATACCGCCACTGGGGAGTCAACGAAGCCGCCCCGGAATTCATCGTCGTCCGAGCCGACCACGATATGCGCAATACCAGCGACCTGGCCGCCCTGGACCTGATCGCCAGGGCGGTCGGCAACCTACCCGAGATCGCCTACGTCCGCTCGATCACGCGCCCTGACGGAAAACCCTTAGCCGAAACGGCCGTGGGGTTTCAGACCGCACGGGTCGCCGACGGCCTCGCCGAAGCGGACCGCAGGGTAGGGACCGCATTGCCCGAATTACGGTTCCTGGCTTCGGGAGTCACTCAACTGCGCGACGGATCCGGTGATGCGGCTGCACGTATCCCGCAACTGACCACCGGCGCCCACCAGGTGGTCACCTTGGCCCGGACCCTGCTGAGCACACTGGAATCGGCGAACCGACTGGTGTCAGTGATCTCCGATGGTTCACTCGATGTCGCGACGCTGGTGCACAACGTCTCGACCGCAACCGCGGCCCTTGACGCCGTCGCCGCTGAGATCGACAGCGGCCGCGACAAGATCGCCGCATCGACAACGGGGTTGCACGCGGTGTTCGATCCGCTGACTACCCCGACCGCGTCGCCGATGTGCGCAAGTGACCCGGGGTGTATTCGTGCCCGCGCGGCATTCGACGAACTCAACGATGCCACTGGCGGTGCCGCACTGACCGCGATCACCGCCGCCCAGATGGTGGCCCCGATCGTCCCCGACAACGCCGTAGCCAGCGCGCTGTCGGTCCTGCCCGACCTGCGCGACACCGCCAACGGCTTACGTTCGTTGCTCGACCAACTCGGCTCTCGCACCCCCGAGCAGGCACGCAGGGACCTTAACGCCCTGACCGCCGGGATCGAGGAACTCGCCAGCGGCATCGGGCGACTCCACGACGGACTCAACCAGGTCAAAGCCGGCACCGACACCATGGTCGAGCTCACCGGGGAACTCAGCGACGGACTTAGCCGGGCGACGCAGTATCTGCAGGGACTGTCGGCGAACACCACCGACGGCGCCGGTCGGGGCTTCTACCTCCCTCCGCAGGCACAGCACGATCCGCGGTTCACCGCCGGTCAGAAGTTGCTCATCTCACCGGACGGACGTACCGCACGGATGCTGGCGGTATGGGCCGTGAATCCCTACTCGTCGCAGGCGTTACACGCAGTACCCCGGATCGTCGAGACCGCGCGCAACGCCGCCACCGGGACCGTGCTGCAGAACGCCGGCATCGAGACCACGGGCTTGGCATCGCTGTCGCAGGGACACATCGATCAAACCTGGCGAGACTTCGCACTGTTCGGCGTGGTCGCTGTCATCGCCGTGCTACTGGTGTTGATCGTCATGTTGCGCAGCCTTGTGGCACCGCTGGTGATGATCGCAGCCGTGGTGTTGTCCTTCGCCTCCGCGGCCGGGGTGTCCACCTTGATCTGGCAACACCTCATCGGCATCGACGTGGACTGGTCGGTGCTGCCGGTCTCGTTCATGGCGCTGGTCGCCGTCGGCGCCGACTACAGCATGCTGTTCGCCGCACGAATCCGAGAAGAGTCCCACAGCGGCGTGGTCAGCGGAATCATCCGGGGGTTCGGCAGCACCGGCAGTGTCATCACCACTGCCGGGATCGTCTTCGCGATCACCATGTTCGCGCTCACCAGCGGAACGGTCCTCAACCTTGTCCAGATCGGTTCCACGGTCGGTATCGGCCTTCTGCTCGACATCACCGTCGTCCGCACCTATCTGGTTCCCGCGGCCATGAGCCTGCTCGGCGAACGCATGTGGTGGCCGTCCCGGCCGGCTCAGCCCAGCACCGTGCGCATCAGCATCACGTCGTAGGCGTTCCACAGCGACAACGTGAAGTACACCTCTTTGCCCGTCGACCAGGGGTGCAGGTAGGGCGCATAGATGCCGCCGGGAATCTGGCCGGTGGGAATCAGGGTCTGCTCGGCGCTCCACGGACCTTGCGGCGTGGGAGCGGTCCGGGCCACCACGTCGTTGCCGCCGTTTCCGTACAGGGCCAGGTACTGCCGCAAGTAGGTGTTGTACTGCACCGACATCTCACCCACCGGTCCAGGGATCACCGGGGTGGCCGCAGCCGGGTTGGCCGGCACCCACGATCCGCTGTCGCCATTCCAGTACTGGTACTTCGTGAGGTCGGGGATCGCGCGCTCGGGCACCCGCGACAGAAACGCCGAGCCGCCGCGACCAGGGGGGGTTCCGTAGGCGTACAGGTAACCGTCGCCCCCGCGCAGGAAGGCACCCTGCTGGAATTTCTCGTTACCGGGGACGAAGCGCGCCCGGGGCACGTTCTCCGGCGCCGTCGAACGCACCGTCCCCGGGTATACCCCCCACGTTTCGCCGTTGTCGTTGGAGACCGCGATCGCCGAGTAGTTGGTGGACCATTCGCCGTCGCGGCCCCACTGCTTGATGGACATGAAGTTCATGTACTGGTTGCCGGCGATCCCGATGGCGGCGGTGGGGATCATGCCCTCCTGGTGCGGAGCCAGTTGGACGGCGGGCAGGATCTGCTTGGAGAAGTTCGCTTGGCGCAGTGGCGAACCCGAGTATCTGTTGCCGACGGCACCTGGCCCCACGGTGATCCCGTCGGCCAGATTGTTGTCCGGACTGCGGAACAGCACGTTCTGCCGCCACTGCTTGCCTTGAATGCGGCAGTACCCGAAGGTGTCACCGAACGCGTAGAGGACCTGGCGATTGGCGGGATCGCCGTTGTCCCAGGGGATTCCGAGGTCGGTGCCGGAGATGCCGAAGCGTTGCAGGGTTTGGTTGGGGCTGTTGGGCCCGGTCATCCACTCCACCAGCGACGTCTGGGAACCCGCGATCGCCCCGGCGGCATCGGCGGTCGACAGCCCCGGATCGGCGCCGGCGTTCGGAACGGGCTGAACCGGTTGGGCGGCGTTCGGCGCGACCTGACCGTCCGGGACCGGCGCCGGGGGCACCACCGCGGCCTGCTGTTTTATGGTGCCGTTGGGGTTGATCAGCGCGGCGATCAGCGGGCCCAGTTTGGGCAGTGGCGCTTGATCGTTGGTGCCGCGGGGCCGCCGCCCGCTCGGCATCTGACCGGCCCCGGTCGTCGGCGAACCCGGCGGGGGGTCGATGTTGGCCTCGGGCGCGTTGCAGGTCGCCGCCATCGCCGGTGGTGCGAACTCGGTGGCGAGCACCGTCCCGAGCACGATCGCCGGCACCATCGCTGCCGAGACGATCCGACGCGTCGCCGACATGTCACACCTTTCCGGGACCGCTCCGGGCCTCGCCTGCTGTGACGATAGTTGCTGGTGAGACGGTTGTGACTAGTGAGATGGTGATAGAGACGCTTCCGTGACCGTGTCGCAACAGCTCCGCAGGGCGGCGTGCGGGCTCAGCGGCGGAACTCGGCGACCACCTCCGCGGCGCGCCGCAGCTGGTCACGGTCGGAACTGGTCGGAATCAGGTGGATCTCGTCGGCACCCACCGCCTGGAAGCTGCGCAGCAGGTCGAGAAGCTCGTCCTCGCTGCCGGCCCAGCCGGTGGTTGGGGCCATCGCCTCGACGTATTCGGCGGGAATCCAGTTCATGTAGCGCAGCAGATGCTCGCGCACCTGGTCGCGCGCGGCGTCGCGCTCGCCCAGCGCGAACCAGAACGAGGTCGCCAGGTACGGCTTCGCCTTGCCGGCCTGCTGCCACGCCTGCCGGGCGACATCGAAGAGCTCGTTCTGCTTGGCCACATCGAGGTCCATCGTGATGCCGGCCAGGCCCTCGGCCCAGGTCGCCGCGCTGCGCAGAGTTTTGGGGCCGATGGTGCCGACCACCAGCGGCGGGCCGCCGGGCTGCGCCGGCGCCGGCCCGACCGGCAGCACCGACTCGGTGAGCTTCTCCCCCGCCCAGATCCGCTTCATGATCGCGACCCGCTCGGCCAGGTCCCGCATCGTCTGCGTCGCCGGATCAGCGCCCACCGCGCAGTAGTCCTCGTGACGGCCGCCCACACCGACGCCGACGGTGAGCCGCCCGCCACTCAGCAGGTCCGCAGTGGCCAGCGCCTTGGCCAGCATGACCGGATCGTGCAGTTGCGGAACGATCACCGTCGTCACCAAGCGCACCCGCTCGGTCCACGCCGCCAGCGCCCCCAGCAGGGTCAGGCTGTCGGGGTTGGTGAAGGCGATCCGCTCGCCCCAGGCCAGCGATGCGAACGGCCCTTCATCAATCGCGCACGCCCAGTCCCGCAGCAGCGTGGCGTCCAGATTCGGCTCCATTACGGGCATGGTCATTCCCACCTGCATGCCCGAGATTGTGGCATGGACGACACCCGGGACCGACACTGGAGGAATGAGCATTTCCTTCAATCACACGATCGTCGCCGCCCACGACAAACACGCCTCCGCTGCCTTCCTGGCAGAGCTGTTCGGCCTGCCCGACCCGCAGCCGTTCGGCCACTTCATGGTCGTCGGGCTCGATCACGACGCCAGCCTCGATTACGCCGACGTACCCGACAGCGAGGAGATCCGGCCGCAGCATTACGCATTCCTGGTCTCCGAGGACGACTTCGACGCCATCTACGGCAAGATCTCCTCGCGCGGCATAGAGCACTGGGCGGACCCGCGCGGTGGGCACCCCGGCGAGATCAACCGCCGCGACGGCGGCCGCGGCGTGTATTTCCGCGACCCCAGCGGCCACGCGATGGAGATCCTCACCCGCCCGTACGGCTCGGGTTCGTAGCACTCAGCCCCCGGCGGTTAGCGAGGCTCGACGAAGGAGAGGCGAAGCCGGACCGCCGAATCAGCTGCCGTGGCCGCGCTGGCGCTCCTGGGTGCGGTAGTCCGCGGCGAATTCCGCGACGTGCGCGGGCAGTTCCCCCGAGGCCACGTCGGCCAGGCTGGTCTGCTCGAGCACCGAACGCATGCTGGCCCGCAGCGCCCGCCACACGTCGGTCAACGCCGCGGTCGGGCCTGAGTAGGGTAGGTCGCCCAGCCCGATGTCGCGGACACTGGCCAGTGGGCCGTCGATGCAGCGCAACACGTCGGCGACGCTGATCTCGATGGCCGGGCGGGCCAGTTCGTAGCCGCCGTCGCGCCCGCGCTGGCTGCGCACCAGTCGGTCGGTGCGCAGATCGGACAGGATGTCGACGAGGAACTGCGCTGGGATACCTTGAGCAGCCGCTATGTCGTCGGTCTTGACCAGCGTGCCGGGCTCGGCGGTGGCAAGCTGAACCATCGCGCGCACCGCATATTCCGCCTTGGCCGACATCCGCATCCTGGGGATTCTGCCATCCGGCCGGATTCCGGCGATGTCAGCCGATCGCGGCGAGCACCGTGCGGGCGTATTCGGGGCGGCACACCACCAGGTCGGGCAGCAGTGGATCGGGCCGGTTGTAGGCCAGCGGTGAGCCGTCGATGCGCGAGGTGTGCAGGCCGGCGGCGCGGGCGACGGCCACCGGGGCGGCCGAGTCCCACTCGTACTGCCCGCCGGCGTGCACGTAGACATCGGCGATGCCCTGGATGACGGCGGCGACCTTCACTCCCGCCGAGCCCATCGGCACCAGCACGCCGTCGAGGCGGTCGCGGACGGTTTCGGCGAGCGCCGGGGGCCGGCTGCGCGACACCGCGATGCGAGGCGGCCCGGAGTGTTCGGGTGGGGCGGACACGGTCGGGGTGGCCAGGGTGATGCCGCGGGCGGGCAGGGCGATCGCGCCGGCAGTCAGTTCTCCGGCCTGCCACAGCGCGACGTGCACGGCCCAGTCGTCACGGTCGGGTTCGGAGAATTCGCGGGTGCCGTCCAGCGGGTCGACGATCCACACCCGCTCGGCCTGCAGCCGCACCGGGTCATCGGCGCCCTCCTCGGACAGCACTGCGTCGTCCGGGCGTTCGGCGCCCAGCGCGGTCATCAGGTAGTCGTGAGAGCGCTTGTCGCCAACCGCTTTCCGCTCCGCCTGTGGCGCGTCGGCCAGCTCTTCGCGGACGCCCAGCAGCAACCGGCCCGCCTCAGCGGCGAGCTGGGCGGCCAGCTGGTGATCGTTCACCGTCGGGCATCGATCGCGGCGATGACCTGGCGGGCCTGCGCGTCGACGCTGTCCTGCGGGCTCAACCGCACGTCCGGGTTGCGCGGCCGCTGGTACGGGCTGTCGATGCCAGTGAAGTGGGTGATCAGGCCCGCGCGGGCTTTTGCGTACAGCCCCTTGGGGTCTCGCTGCTCGCATTCCTCCAGCGGGGTGTCGCAGAACACCTCGATGAAGTCGAACCCGGCGTCGGTGTGCACCTGGCGGGCCAGCTGGCGGTGTTCGATCAGCGGGCTGATCGCCGGCACCAGCACGATCTGCCCGGAATCGGCCAGCAGGGTCGCCACGTGCGCCAGCCGGCGCAGGTTCTCGGCGCGGTCGGCCATCGAGAACCCGAGGTCGGCGTTGAGCCCGTGCCGCAGGTTGTCGCCGTCGAGAACGTAGGCGGGCGTACCTCTTTCGAGTAGCAGCTGCTCGACCCGCATGGCCACCGACGACTTGCCGGCGCCGGACAGTCCGGTCAACCACACCGTGCGGCCCTTCGACAACCGGTCCGTCGCGGTGACCAGAGACTCGTGGCGCACCGTGTTCGGGCTGGCTGCGCGGCCCGACACGTCACGCAGCACCATCCCGGCCGCCACGGTTCCGTTGGTGCCCTGGTCGATGAGGATGAACGAACCGGTGGCATCGTTGTGGCTGAACTCATCGAGCATCAACGGCACCTGCGCGCGCAGCGAGACACGTCCGAGCTCGTTGAGCTTCAACTCCCCGGCGTCCTTGTCGCGGTGCAGGGTGTTGACGTCGAGGCGGTAGTCCAACGCCATCACCCTCACCCGGGTGGTGCGGGTGGTGTGCTTGATGACGTAGTCGTTGCCCGGCTGCAGCGTCGCACCGTCGGCCATCCAGCACACCGTGGCGTCGAAGTCTTGGGCGACGCGCGGCTGGTTGTTGGTGCGGGCGATCATGTCGCCACGGGAGATGTCGATGTCGTCCTCGAGCATGACCGAGACCGCCATCGGCGGAAACGCTTCGCCCACCGCACCATTGGGGCCCTCGATCGCGGCGACCCGGCTCGGTTTCCCGGACGGCAGCACCACCACGTCGTCACCGGGACGCAGTACACCGCTGGCGACCGTGCCGGCGTAGCTGCGGTGGTCGGCGTGTTCGTGGGTCTGCGGGCGGATCACGTACTGCACCGGGAAGCGCACGTCGACCAGGTTGCGGTCACCGGCGATGTAGACGTCTTCGAGGTGCGACAGCAGTGCCGGACCCTCGTAGTAGGGGGCCTTGTCAGACTTGGTCACCACGTTGTCGCCGAGCAGCGCCGAGATCGGGATGGTCGTCACGTCGTGTACGTCCAGGCGGGTGGCGAACGAATGGAAGTCGTCGCGGATCGCCTCGAATTGTTCGGCGTCCCAGTCGATCAGGTCCATCTTGTTGACCGCGAGCACGATGTGCCGGATGCCCAGCAGCGACGCCAGGAAGGTGTGCCGGCGCGACTGCTCCTGCAGACCGTGCCGCGCGTCGACCAGCACGATCGCCAGCTGTGCGGTCGAGGCGCCGGTCACCATGTTGCGGGTGTACTGAATGTGCCCGGGCGTGTCGGCGATGATGAATTTCCGCTTGGGCGTGGCGAAGTAGCGGTAGGCGACATCGATGGTGATGCCCTGCTCACGCTCGGCGCGCAGGCCGTCGGTGACCAGGGCCAGGTCGGTGTAGTCGTGGCCGCGCTCGCGGGAGGTGCGCTCCACCGAGGCCAGCTGGTCTTCCATGACGGCCTTGGAGTCGAACAACAGCCGCCCGATCAGGGTCGACTTGCCGTCGTCGACCGATCCGGCCGTCGCGATACGAAGCAGCGTGGTTGCCGCAGCCATCAGAAATACCCCTGCCTCTTGCGGTCCTCCATGCCTGCTTCGGAGATACGGTCATCGGCACGGGTGGCTCCGCGCTCGGTCAGCCGAGACAGCGCGGTCTCGTCGATCACCTGCTCGACGGTCGCCGCCGTCGACTCCACGCAACCGGTGCAGGTGACGTCGCCGACGGTGCGGAAACGCACCGAGGTCTCGAACACCTCCTCACCCTCGGCGGGCCGCAGGAATTCGTGGTCGGCCAGCAACATCCCGTCACGCCGGAAGACTTTGCGCTGGTGCGCGAAATAGATTGACGGCAAGGTGATTTCCTCGGCGCCGATGTAGGACCAGATGTCGAATTCGGTCCAGTTCGACAGCGGGAACACCCGGATGTGCTCGCCGGAGCGGTGCCGCCCGTTGTAGAGGTTCCACAGCTCGGGCCGTTGCGCCTTGGGGTCCCACTGGCCGAACTCGTCACGGAAGCTGAACACCCGCTCCTTGGCGCGCGCCTTCTCCTCATCGCGCCGGGCGCCGCCGAACGCCGCGTCGAACTTGTTCTCGCGGATCGCCCGCAGCAGGGTGACGGTCTGCAGAGGGTTACGCGACGGTCCGTCATCGACCACCCGACCCGCATCGATGTCGTCTTGCACCGAAGCCACCACCAGTCGGACCCCGGTCCGCTCGACGAGCTCATCGCGCGCGGCGATGACCTCCTCGAAGTTGTGGCCGGTGTCGACGTGCATCACCGGGAACGGCAGCCGGCCCGGCGCGAACGCCTTCACCGCCAAATGCAGCATGACGATGGAGTCCTTGCCGCCGGAAAACAGCAGCACCGGCCGCTCGAACTCCGCGGCCACCTCGCGGATGATGTGGATGGCCTCGGCTTCCAGGGTGCGCAGGTGCGTCAGCTGATACTGCCCGGCCGTGGCGGCGGCCGGCGGCGCGGTGATGTTACTGGTCATGATGTCCTTGCCGGGATATCCGATAATCTTGGTGAGATTTACCAGATTAATGGTTATAGCCGGGTATATAACCAGGCGCTCGGGGTGCTGTCAATGTGATCCAGGCTTCCCCGCGATGTGATCCCGGCTTCCCCGCGAGGGTGCATAGTTGCACGCGAATTTCGGCGTGTCGGCGGGCAAACACGCACGCTCGCGGGGAGGTCAGAGGGTGAGGGGGCGGGGAGGTCAGAGGGTGACTTCGCCGAGCTTTCCGGTGGCGACGTCGAAGACGAACCCGCGCAACGACGTGGTCGCCGTGATGAATGGGCTGGCCTTGACCCTGCGCAACGACTGCTTGACGTCCTCGGCCGGGTCCGGGAACGCCTCGGGCGCCCAGCCGGGCCGGATGCCGGTCTCCTCCAGAATCGAGCGCTTGAACTCGTCGTCGGTGAAGGTGAGCATCCCGCAGTCGGTGTGGTGGATCAGGATGATCTCGCGGGTGCCCAGCAGGCGCTGGCTGATCGCCAGCGACCGGATCGCGTCGTCGCTGATCACGCCCCCGGCGTTGCGGATCGCGTGCGCTTCGCCTTCATTGATGCCCAACGCGCGATACACGTCGAGCCGGGCGTCCATGCAGGCGACGATCGCGACGTGCTTGCTCGGCGGCATGGGCAGCGGACCTTCGAAGGTCTTCGCATACTCCGCGTTGTTGGCCAGGTAGTCGTCGGTAACGGTCACAGGGTTTCTCCATCTGTCGCAGTCCGCATGCCGAGCCTAATAAAAGTTCCCCGGGAATCAACGGATAAAAATCATCGGAATCATTGCGTTGCGCCAAGCGTCTCCCCCGGCTCACCCGGACGGCGCCGCCCACCCTCTACCCTGTGCTGATGCCGCACGTCTGCGAGGCCGCGCCGTGATGCGGTTCCTGGCCGGCCGGGCGCTGAACTACCTGGTGCTGCTGGGCCTGGCATCGTTCCTGACGTTCTGCCTGACCTCGCTGGCGTTCGCCCCGCTGGACTCCTTGATGCAGCGCAATCCCCGTCCCCCGCAGGCCGTCATCGACGCCAAGGCCGCTGAACTGGGCCTGGATAAGCCCATTCCGCTGCGTTACGCGCATTGGGCCTCGCACGCCGTCCGCGGCGATTTCGGCGTCACCGTCACCGGCCAGCCGGTCTCGGGGGAACTGGGGCGGCGCATCGGGGTCAGCCTGCGGCTGCTGGTCGTCGGCTCGCTGGCCGGCACCGTCATCGGCGTGGTGGCCGGTGCCTGGGGGGCGGTACGCCAGTACCGGTTCTCCGATCGGGTGATCACCCTCGCGGCGCTGCTGGTGTTGTCGGTGCCGACCTTCGTGCTGGCCAACCTGGTGATCCTGAGCGCGCTGCGGGTGAACTGGGCCCTGGGCGCGCAACTGTTCGACTACACCGGCGAGACCTCGCCGGGGCTGGTCACCGGCTTCTGGCCGGGCCTGGCCGACCGCCTGCAACACCTGGTGTTGCCGTCGCTGACCCTGGCGCTGGGCGCCGCGGCCAGCTTCAGCCGCTATCAGCGCAACGCGATGCTCGACGTGCTGGGCCAGGACTTCATCCGCACCGCACGCGCCAAGGGTTTGACGCGCCGGCGTGCGCTGTTCAAACACGGGCTGCGCACAGCGCTGATTCCGATGGCGACACTGTTCGCCTACGGGGTGGCCGGGCTGGTCACCGGGGCGGTGTTCGTGGAGAAGATCTTCGGCTGGCACGGCATGGGCGAATGGGTGGTCCAGGGCGTGGCGACCCAGGACACCAATATCGTCGCGGCGATCACAGTGTTCTCCGGTGCGGTGGTGTTGGCCGCCGGGCTGCTCTCCGACGTGATCTATGCGCTGCTCGATCCCCGGGTGCGAGTGTCATGACCGCCGAGATCGAGTTCGCCTCCCGGCGCACCCTGGTGCTGCGCCGCTTCCTGCGCAGCCGTACCGCGGTGGGTGCGCTGGCGCTGCTGGCGGTGATGTTCGTCGGCTGCTACGCGCTGCCGGGCCTGCTGCCCTACTCCTACACCGACCTGGACTACGACGCGCTGCTGGTTCCGCCGGGGGCTCGACATTGGCTGGGCACCAACGCTTTGGGCCAAGATCTGCTGGCCCAGATTTTGCGCGGCATGCAGAAGTCCATGCTGATCGGGGTGTGCGTGGCGCTGATCTCTACGGTGATCGCCGCGACGGTGGGGGCGATCTCGGGGTATTTCGGCGGCTGGCGAGACCGGATGCTGATGTGGCTGGTGGACCTGCTGCTGGTGGTGCCGGCGTTCATCCTGATCGCGATCATCACCCCGCGCACCAAGAACAGCGGCAACATCGCGCTACTGGTGCTGCTGCTGGCCGGATTCAGCTGGATGATCAGCGCCCGGATGGTGCGCGGGCTGACGATGAGCCTGCGCGAACGTGAATTCATCCGGGCCGCACGGTATATGGGCGTCTCCAGCCGGCGCATCATCATCGACCACATCGTGCCGAACGTGGCGTCGATCCTGATCATCGACACCGCACTCAACGTCGCGGTGGCGATCCTGGCCGAAACCGGCTTGAGCTACCTGGGTTTCGGCATTCAACCGCCGGACGTCTCACTGGGCACCTTGATCGCCGACGGCACCGCCTCGGCGATCACCTTTCCGTGGGTGTTCCTGTTTCCGGCCGGGGTGCTGATCACGATCCTGGTCTGCGCCAACCTCGCTGGGGATGGCCTGCGCGACGCCCTGGACCCCGACGCCGCGAGTTTGCGGGGCCGCGGATGAGTGCCCTGTTGGAAGTGACCGACCTGACCGTGACGTTCGGCGCCGGCGCCGAGGCGGTGCACGCGGTGCGCGGTATCAGCTATCGGGTCGCCCCGGGTGAAGTGGTGGCGATGGTCGGCGAGTCCGGCTCCGGCAAGTCCGCGGCGGCCATGGCGGTGATGGGGTTGCTGCCCGAGCACGCCCGGGTGTCCGGGTCGGTGCGCCTTTCGGGCACCGAGCTGATCGGCCTGGGCGACACGGCGATGTCGAAGTTCCGCGGCGCCTCGATCGGAATGGTGTTCCAGGACCCGATGTCGGCGTTGACGCCCGTCTACACCGTCGGGGATCAGATCGCCGAGGCCATCGAGGTGCACAATCCCCGGATTGGTCGGGCCGCAGCCCGGCGGCGTGCCGTGGAACTGCTGGAGCTGGTCGGGATCTCCCGGCCACAGGAGCGGGCGCGGGCGTTCCCCCATGAGCTGTCCGGCGGGGAACGCCAGCGGGTGGTGATCGCGATCGCCATCTCGTGTGACCCCGACCTGCTGATCTGCGACGAGCCCACCACCGCGCTGGATGTCACCGTGCAGGCCCAGATCCTTGAGGTGCTCAAGACCGCACGCGACGTGACCGGCGCCGGGGTGCTGATCATCACCCACGACCTCGGGGTGGTCGCCGAGTTCGCCGACCGGGCACTGGTGATGTACGCCGGGCGGGTGGTGGAAGCCGCGCCGGTCGAAGCGCTGTACCGCCGACGCAAAATGCCTTACACGGTGGGGCTGTTGGGTTCGGTGCCGCGCCTGGACGCACCGCAGGGCACCCGGCTGGTGCCGATTCCGGGCGCACCGCCGTCTTCGGCCGGTGTCGAGCCCGGCTGCCCGTTCGCGCCGCGCTGCCCGCTGGTCACCGACGAGTGCCGGGCACAGGAGCCGGCGCTGCTGATGGTCGGGCCTGAGCATTCCGCCGCCTGCATCCACACCGATCAGGTGGGCGAGCGCAGCGCCGCTGACATCTATGGCGTTCGCACCGCTGTTGCCGTATCCGAGCCCGGTGATTCCCCCACCGTGGTGCGGGTGCGTGACCTGGTCAAGACCTACCCGCTGACCAAGGGCGTGCTGCGCCGCAACGTCGGCGAGGTCCGCGCGGTCTCCGGCGTGAGCTTCACATTGGAGCAAGGCCGCACGTTGGCGATCGTCGGCGAGTCCGGATCCGGTAAATCCACTACGCTGCATCAGATCCTGGAACTGTCGGCGCCGCAGTCAGGTTCGATCGAGGTGCTCGGCACCGACGTCGCCACCCTCAAGCGCGAGGGCCGCCGCGCCCTACGGCGGGATCTGCAGGTGGTGTTCCAGGATCCGGTCGCCTCGCTGGACCCGCGGCTGCCGGTCTTCGAGGTGCTCGCGGAGCCCTTGCGCGCCAACGGCTCCGACAAGTCAACGACGCATGCCCGGGTGGCTGAGCTGCTGGAGCTGGTCGGGCTGCGACGCAGCGACGCCGCACGGTATCCGTCGGAGTTCTCCGGCGGCCAGAAGCAGCGGATCGGTATCGCCCGCGCGCTGGCATTGCAGCCGAAGATCCTCGCGCTCGACGAACCGGTGTCCGCGCTGGATGTGTCGATCCAGGCCGGCATCATCAACCTGCTGCTGGACCTGCAGCAGCAGTTCGGGCTGTCGTATCTGTTCGTGTCACACGACCTGTCGGTGGTCAAGCATCTGGCGCACCACGTGGCGGTGATGTTCGGCGGGGAAATCGTTGAACAGGGCGAGGCGGATCAGGTTTTCGGTGACCCGCAGCACGACTACACGCGCCGCTTGTTGACCGCCGTGCCGCAACCGGTGGTGAACTCATGAATCCGACGTTGACTCTGCGCTCACCAGGGAGTTGTGCGAGAAGAACGCCTGGTGGGCGCAGAGTCAACGGGGTGGCGGCGTTGGTAATCGCTGTCGGGCTGGCCCTGAGCGGGTGCGCGGCGGTCGACATCACCGCCCCGGAAGGCATCTCCGCGGTCGGCACCGCCAGCGACATCAACCCGCAGGACCCGGCCAGCCTGCGCGACGGCGGCAACCTGCGGTTGTCGATGAGCCAGTTCCCGCCGAATTTCAACCCGCTGCACATCGACGGCAACCTCGCCGAGAACGCCGCCATGCTCAAGGCCACCATGCCGCGGGCCTTCATCATCGGACCCGACGGCTCGGCGACGGTGGACCCCGATTACTTCACCAGCGTGGAGCTGACCGGCACCAACCCGCAGGTAGTCACCTACACCATCAACCCGAAAGCCAAGTGGAGCGACGGGACCCCGCTGTCCTGGACCGACATCGCCAGCCAGATCCATGCCACCAGCGGCGACGATCCCGGCTATGCGATCGCGACCACCAACGGCGCCGAACGGGTCGCCTCGGTGACCCGCGGCGTCGACGACCGCCAGGCCGTGGTGCGGTTCGCCAAGCCCTACGCGGAGTGGCGGGGCATGTTCGCCGGCAACTCGATGCTGCTGCCCAAGAGCATGACCGCCGACCCGGACACCTTCAACAAGGCACAGCTGAGCCGGCCGGGGCCGTCGGCGGGGCCGTTCATGCTCTCGTCGCTGGACCGCACCAGCCAGCGAATCACGTTGGTGCGCAATCCTGCCTGGTGGGGCAAGCGCCCGAAGCTGGACACCATCACCTACCTGGTGCTCGACGAGTCCGCGCGGATGCCGGCGCTGCAGAACCACACCATCGACGCCACCGGGGTGGCCACCCTGGACCAGCTGACGATCGCGCGGCGCACCGAGGGGATCGCGATCCGCCGGGCACCGACGCCGGCCTGGAATCACTTCACCTTCAACGGGGCGCCGGGGGCGATCCTGTCCGACAAGGCGCTGCGGCTGGCGGTCATGCGCGGTATCGACCGGACCACGATTGCCAAGGTGACCCAGCGCGGGCTGACCGCCGACCCGGTGCCGCTGAACA
This sequence comes from Mycolicibacter terrae, assembly GCF_010727125.1. Classification (NCBI taxonomy): domain Bacteria; kingdom Bacillati; phylum Actinomycetota; class Actinomycetes; order Mycobacteriales; family Mycobacteriaceae; genus Mycobacterium; species Mycobacterium terrae. Next base: position 2,998,301 of record NZ_AP022564.1, read on the forward strand.
ACCACATCTACGTCGCCGGCCAGGAGGGCTACCAGGACAACTCCGCGGTGGTGGCCTACGACCCGCAGCGCGCCGCGCGCGAGCTCGACGAACTGGGTTGGAAACTGCACGGGAAGTTCCGGGAGAAGGACGGGCGCCCGCTGGTGATCCGGCACCTGTTCTACGACGCGTCGAGCACCCGGCAGTTCGCTCAGGTGGCCCAGCACAATCTGGCCCAGATCGGGGTCAAGCTGCAGCTCGACTCCAAGGCCGGCGGCGGCTTCTTCACCGACTACGTCAATGTCGGCGACTTCGACATCGCCCAGTTCAGTTGGGTGGGTGATGCTTTCCCGCTGGCCGGGCTGACGCAGATCTCGGCGTCCTACGGGGAGGCCAACTTCGGCAAGATCGGCAGCCCGGAGATCGACGCGAAGATCGAGGAGACCCTGGAGGCGCTGGACCCGGCGGTGGCCCGCGCCAGGGCCAACGAGGTCGACGCGCTGCTGTGGGCCGAGGGGTTCAGCCTGCCGCTGATCCAGACCACCGGCAATGTGGCGGTGCGCAGTTCGCTGGCGAACTTCGGCGCGCCGGGCCTGGCGGATCTGGACTACACGGTGATCGGCTTCATGAAGGACTGACGCGGTCTTCTTCTTTGCCGAACGTGTACTGACAGCGACGATCCCGCGATTTTTTCGCACTGGGTACACGTTCGGCGCACAATGGCACCGCGGTCACAGCGTGCCGAAATGGTCACGCACTCAAGTCGATGCGGTGGGCATCCTTGACGCTGCCGTAGCGGTCCGGGCTGCAGGTCAACACGATAACCTGGCCGTGCGAACCGACCGCGTCGAACACCGCACCCATCTTCTCCAGCCGGTCCGGGTCGGTGAAGCCCAGCGCGTCGTCGATCACCACCGGGACGCTGTCCTCCTTGGCCACCAGCGCCGCCCCGGCCAGTCGGGTCAGGATGCCCAGCTGTTCCTTGGCGCCACCGGACAGTGACTCGTAGGGCACGGTGCGACCGTCGAGGGTGCGCGTGCAGATCTTCAGGTCGGTGTCGACGTCGACTTCGAAGTCGTCGCCGAACACCTTCGCGCCGAGCCGCTGGATCTCGGCGCGGAACGGTTCGACGTAGCGGCGGCGGGTGTCGTCTCGGTGGCGGTTCATCGTAGACCGCAGCAGGGCCGCCGCGCGCGCCCGCCGGCCGATCCGATCATGTTCGGCCGCGACGTGTTCCCGCGCGGTCCGTGCGGCGTCGAGCTGACCCCGGCGACCCTGGGTCCCGAACACCGCGAGTTCGACCTCCACCTCGTGCAGCGCGCGGGCGGTCTCAGTGTGCCGGGCATCAAGTTCCTGGGCCGCGGTCTGCGCAGCGGCGAGTTCGGCGTCGACCGCGTCGGGCGCCGCGGCGCCCAACTGTTCGGTCAACTCGGCCACCCGCTGCTGCGCGGTGCGCACGGCCTGCATGTCGGCCTCGGCGCCGGCTGCCAGGTCGTCATCGCTGACCGTTGCCCGCTGCGCGGCAAGACGCTGGCTGACCGTCTCCAGCTCGCCACGCTGCGTCGCCACTTTGCCACGCAGCAGCGTCAGCCGGGTGGCCGCCTCCGTGCGACGCGCAGCAGCCTCCTGAGCTGCTTGGCGCACGACTTCGCAGTCGGTGTCGGCCTGCACCCGCAGCGCCTCGGCCGCGTCACGGTCGGCGCGGGCCTGTTCGGGTGTGATCCCGGCGGGGATCTCGCCGTGCTCGCCGCGCAGCCGCGCTAGCCGGGCGCGCAGTTCTGCGACGTCGTCGTCGCCGCGCAACGCTGCCTGCGCGGCGATCAATTGGTCGCGGCTGCCCTCTAGTTCGCGGCGCCGCTGATCGGCGTGACGTGCCTGCGCCAGCTCGGTCACTCCCGCTGCTGCCAGAGCGTTGGCCAGCTCGGCCTGTGCCGCAGCATGTTTGGTGCTGGCCTCCCGTGCACTGTCGCCGGGCCGAACACGCACGCTGAGCAGGCCGGGCAGGCCGACCTCAATGCCGTCGGTGACAGTGGCCGACCAGCTCTGGCCGGCGGACAGCGGGGTGTGCTCGCCGGCGATCACCAGATCGATGTCGGCGACCGCGGTGAATTCCAGGGTCGCCGAGATCGCGGCCAGCGACGCCTCGGTGCGGTCGCAGGCCGCGACCGCGTCTTCGACCCGGCGCAGCATCGGCTCGGTCACCACGATCTGCGCCAGCTCCGCCGCCACCTGGGCAAGCTGGTCCTCGGTGGCGTCGAGGCGCTCGAGCCGGGCGGCCAGCCGGTCCGCCTCGTCGCGGGCGGCGAGTTGGTCGACGACCCGGCGGGCGGAAACAGCGCGTTCGGTGGCGGCGGCCAGCGCGTGTGCGGCGCCGGCCGCGGCGGCCTCTGCCGCGGTGGCTTCGGCCTCGACGGTGGCCTGCGCCTGGGCGGCGTCGCCGATCTCGGTGTCCAACAGGGCTATCGCGGCCGCGCGGGATTCGAGGTCGTCGCGCAGCCGCTGCCGCTCGGCCTGAGCGGAGCCGGTCGCGGAGCCGGTCGCTTCGGCCGCGGTAGCCACCAACTGCGCATCGCGAAGCCGGCTGCGCAAGTCGGCGATCGCCGCGCCGGCGGCCTGCGCGGCGCTGTGCCGGGCATCGGCGGCGGCCTGCTCCTCGGTCAACCTCGCCAACTGCTCGGACAGCTCGGCATGCCGGTGCACCCGCTCGTCCACTTCGGCGAGCAGCTCGGCGCACCGCGCCACCTCGGCGTCGGCGTCGGCCAGTGCGGCGATGGCGCTCGCCCACTCGCCGGTGGGGCGTCCGGTCGCGGTGAAGTAGCGCGCGTACTCGGCATCGATCCGCTCGATCAGCAGCGGCTCGGTTCCGCTGGGGCTCGCGGTGTCACCGGCGGCGACGTCCAGCGCCCTCGACAGCGCATCGCATCCGGACAAGTCCACCGCCACGGTCGAGGCCGCCTGCAGCACTCGCTGCGCCTGCCACAGGCCGGTGTCCATGGTCTCGTCCAGCATCGCGCGGACTCGTTCGTGGGCCTCGTCGCCGGTGAGCTGCTCGCGGCGCGGCTCCAGAATGGTCAATTGCGTCCGGGGCGCCTTGTGGAAGCGTTTGTGATAGACGAAACGGTACGGGCCGGTGCTGATCTCCGCGGTGACCTCGGCGCCGACGTCAGCGTGAGTCGGCTTGACCTGTTTGACGTCTTTTTTGGCGGAGCGGTCCTTGGACTCCAGCAACAGGTCCAGCGCCTCGATCATCGAGGACTTGCCGATCTCGTTGGCGCCGCACACCACCACCACGCCGTGGTCGGGGAAGTCGATCTCCCGATGCGCCACGCCGCGGTAGTTGGTCAGCGCCAACCGGTGCAGTCTCATGCCACCCCCCGATCGACCAGGCGCAGCAGCAGCGCCAGCGCGGCTTGGGCATCCTCGGCAGCGCCGGTGTCGTCCGCGCGCGCGGCGGCGACCAGTTCCTCGACCGCGTCGGCGGCGAAACCGCCGATTCCCAAATCGGAGAATTCGCCGTCGGCGGGAACCACCACCAGGTGGGTATGACGCTTCCAGGTGCCCACCCAGGCGAACAGCCGCGAATAGCGGTCCAGGCAGACATCGAGAGCGGCCCGGTCGGTGACGCTGAGCGAACCCGTCAGGGCCAGCTGGACCACCGTGCGTTCCTTGTCCGGCAACTGGTCGAGGTTGATGTCCAGGTCGGTGACGTCACGGCCGGTGTCGAGCTGGCGGTGCAGTGTCAGGAAACGCCACCGGCCGACGTGTCGGGAGTCGACGCTCACGGCGCCGTCGGTCTCGTCGATATCGACCACCAGCACGTGGCCGGGATCGGATTCGATGTCGTCGAAGTTGGTCGGCTCCGGCGATCCGGAATACCAGATGCGTCCGGTTGCCCCCACCTGGGTGCGGGAGTGCTTGTCCCCCAGCGCGACATAGTGGATCGCGCCGCGGTCCAGGGCGTCCTGCAGGGCCGCCAGCCGAATCAGCGCGGGGTTGTTCGGGTCGGGGTCCAGCGCGTCGACGCCGCCGTGGGCAACCAGGACCCGGATGGTGCCGTCGGCGGGCAGGCCGTCAAGCACGGCGCTCGCCAGGTCGGTGGTGGGCCGTTTGGATCGCCACGGCGCGGCGACGATCTCCAGACCGGGGCGCACCCGATGCACGCCCGCGGTGTCGAGCACGACGACGTTGTCGGGGCACTCTGCGGTGAACAACGCGCTGGTGTAGACCGATGCGGCATCCAGCGGATCGTGGTTTCCGGGTAAGAGGTAGACCGGGATTCCGATGGTGCGCATGGCTTCCAGGGACTGGCTGATGACCTCGGGGGCGAGTTGATTGTCTTCGAACACGTCCCCGGCGACGACGACGAACTCCGCTCCGGTCTCGGCCGCCAGCGCGCCGAGGCCGGCCACCGCGTCGCGCCGGGCCGCCGAGTAGCGCGGCTGGGCGTCGCCGGCCAGGAAGTGCCGGGTCATGCCGAGCTGCCAGTCGGCGGTGTGCACGAATCGCATGTCGGTCCCGTCCCTTTCCGCCGGCTGTCGGCCGGGCATCGCGAGTGTATGGCCGGTCACCGACAAGCCCGCGGACCTTGCTCGGCAGGTCTCAACGCCCGGCGGACAACCCCATCCCGCACGTCTCACCCGGCACTTCAGCATCAGCAGGGATGCCGGGATACGACGGCCCCTACCCTGGGACCGGTGAGCACCCGCACCTTGATCCTGCTTCGGCACGCCAAGTCGGACTATCCGCCCGGGGCGGCCGACCATGAACGCCCGCTGGCCAAGCGCGGAATCCGGGAGGCCGGGCTGGCCGGCGACTGGTTGCGCGCCCGGAACCCCGAGATCGACGCGGTGCTGTGTTCGACGGCGACTCGCACCCGGCAGACCCTCGAGCAGACCGGGGTAAGCGCACCGGTGCGCTATCTCGACGACCTCTACGAGGCCGCGCCCGGAACCGTGATCGCGACGATCAACACCGTCGGCGACGACGTGCACACCCTGCTGGTGATCGGCCACGAACCGGCCATGTCGAGCGTCGCCCTCGGGTTGGCCGGCGCACCGGGAACCGATGCCGCTGTTGCCCAGCAGATCTCAGAGAAATTCCCGACCTCGGGGATCGCCGTGCTGCACGTCAACGGCGGTTGGGCGGACTTGGAACTCGGGACAGCAGCCCTGGTGGACTTTCACGTGCCGCGCTGATCGGCCCCGCGCATGTGGCGCTCGGGGCCGGACTCAGCGCTTTGGTTCGCAGGCGAGCCCGTCACCGTCGCGGTCGAGCTTCGACGAATAGGCGGGATCGTCTTGGGTGATGTTGTACCGGCCATCCGCGTGGGCTTCGGAGCAATTCTTGTAGGGCGGGTCGGCCATGGCCACCGGGGCGACTGCCACACCGGCAGTCGCCGCACTCACGACGATGGCGATCAGAAGACGGTGACGCATCATCCTTGCCCTCTCCTTGGGAGTCAAACCTGCGCAACGACAGTGAATCTGACAGCTACCAGACGGTGACTCTAGCCGCCAGCAGGCCCGTTGTCCTGGAATCGGTATGGGGATGCGGTAACCGCCCGTTCAAACCCGGAAACGGTTGCCCGGTGCGTTGCTCGCTTGTCTCGCCCACTCGCCGATCCGTGGGTGCGCGAACACCCTTCGGCAACGACCGCCCCTTGTGAATCCCGCTGGTCAGCGAGATAGTCTGGGCCGCAATAGGAACCATCACTTCGAACCACCTGGTTCAAAGCGAAAGCGTCGGCATCCCTGGCTGAGGTCCGCCCTGTCCCGCTACGAGTTCGTCGCGAGCGTCAATTCCATCAGCTTGATCGCCTGCTCGCACGCGTCGATCCCCGGAGCCTGCGGGTTCACCCACCAGCCGACCACGCCGGCGGCGTCGCTAGCGACTCCGCACGAGCCGTTCGGGTCCGCGGGGCGCATCACGATCGACGGCACGCCCACGATCGTCTTGTTCTCGATCTGATACTGCAGGAACTCGGCGACCTTGCGCTCGTTGTCCAAGCTGCCCTGCTCGAACCAGAACCGGGTGATGTCGATCAGCCCGGCCGGGTTGGCCGCCTGCCAGCGGCAGATCGCGCCGACGAAGGTGCTCTGGATGTCCAGCGGGTCCGCCCCCACCGTCTTGGCCAGGATGTCGGTGGTCAGCACCTCGCACTCCTTGAGCAGATTGGGGTACTGCCGCTCGGAGTTGTTGTTGCGCTGGGTATCCCCGGAGCCCGCCTTGACCGCGGTGCCGCCCACCTCACGGGAGCAGGCGGTTGGCGCGATCAGCACGGCCAGCGCCCCGAGAACGGCCAGAATCCGGCGGGTCATTTGGAGTTCGCAATCGACTGGCGGGTCAGCTCTTTGGCGACGTCGCACGGGTCCGGGAACGGCTTCTGGGCGAAACTCACCGACCACTCGATGAAGTCGTCCTTGAACTGGATGCCGATCTCGCACAGGTTGTCGCCCATGGTCGGGGCGGTGCCGATCGCGATGAAGCCACTGTGGCCGTCGATGTTGATGTCCTCCACCGACGTGCGCGACACCTCCTCGGTCTTGCGCTCGCGCCCGATCGGGCTGCCGCGATACCAGGAGAAGGAGAAGTGCGGTCCCATGATCCCGCCGCGGGCCAGCCACTGGCAGCCCACCGAGTTCTGCGCGGTGTTGACCAGCCCCGACACCCGGGTCAGGTTGGTGACGGTCTCGTCGCTGATGCCCCCGCACTGCGGGAAGGACGGCCCGTGAGTGCTCTGGTCGGACTTGGTCGCCGAGGACTCGCCGGACTGGGCTTCGGTCGAGCCGGAGTCGGAACACCCGGCGAGCATCGGAATCACGGTAGCGACCGCCAGGGCCGGGACCGTCAGTTTGAGCCGCACACGATGCACTGTAGCGGCACCACCGCCGGGCAACCACGACACACCGGGTGACCAGTCGGTTTGTGTCGCCCCGGCACTGTCACCACCGCATGCGGCCCGCACGGATGTGCGACAGTAAGCCCATGCTCCTGGCGCTGCTGCGCTGCTACCTCAGGCCGTACCGCTGGCCGGTCGCGGCGGTGATGACCCTGCAGCTGATCAGCACCCTGTCCTCGTTGTACCTGCCGACCGTCAACGCCTCGATCATCGACGACGGGGTGGTGCGCGGCGACACCGCCGTCATCACCCGGCTGGGTGCGGTGATGCTGGCGGTCACCGGCCTGCAGGTGCTGTGCGCAATCGCGGCGGTCTACTTCGGCGCGCGGACCGGGACCGGCTTCGGCCGGGATCTGCGCCGGGCGGTGTTTAACCGGGTGATCGGCTTCTCCGAGCGCGAGACCACCCGATTCGGCACGCCGACGCTGCTGACCCGCACCACCAACGACGTCCGCCAGATCCAGCTGGTGGTGCAACTGGGGACGACGGTGCTGGTCGCCGCGCCGATCATGAGCATCGGTGGGCTGCTGATGGCGCTGCACCAGGATGTCGGACTGTCCTGGCTGCTGGCGGTGGCCGTACCGGTACTGGCGGGGGCCAACTACGCGATCGTGGTGCGGATGCTGCCGTTGTTCCGCCGGATGCAGATGCTGATCGACAACATCAACCGGGTGCTGCGTGATCAGCTCACCGGGATCCGGGTCATCCGCGCCTTCGCCCGGGAAACCCACGAGCAGGACCGGTTCGCCCGCGCCAACACGGCACTGTCGGACACCTCGATGACCGTCGGCAACCTGCAGGCGCTGATGCTGCCGGCCACCACGCTGATCATCAACGCCTCCAGCGTCGCGCTGATCTGGTTCGGCGGGCTGCGCATCGACGCCGGGCAGATGCAGGTCGGTTCACTGATCGCGTTCCTGTCCTATTTCATGCAGATCCTGATGGCGGTGTTGATGGCCACCATGGTCGTGGCGATCCTGCCGCGCGCCGCGGTATGCGCCGAGCGGATCACCGAGGTGCTGTCCACCGAGCCGGCGCTGAGCACCCCGGTGAACCCGGTGACACCGTCGGCCGCCACCGGCGAGGTCCGGCTGGCCGGGGTCGGCTTCGCCTATCCCGGCGCCGACCGGGCGGTGCTGCAGGACGTGTCGCTGACCGCCCGGCCCGGCTCCACCACCGCGGTGGTCGGCTCCACCGGGTCGGGAAAGTCCACCCTGGTGTCGCTGATCTGCCGGCTGCGCGACGTGACCGACGGCGCGGTGCTCATCGACGGCGTCGACGTGCGCGACCGCGACCCCGAAGAGCTGTGGTCGGGTATCGGGCTGGTGCCGCAACGCGGCTACCTGTTCTCCGGGACCGTCGCCGACAACCTGCGCTACGGCGCCCCGGCGGGCGCCGAGGTCAGCGACGAGCAGATGTGGGAGGCGTTGCGGGTGGCGGCCGCCGACGATTTCGTGACCGCGCACCCCGACGGGCTGGCGATGCCGGTGGCCCAGGGCGGGATCAACCTGTCCGGTGGGCAGCGGCAACGGCTGGCGATCGCCCGGGCCGTGATCCGCCGGCCGTCGATCTATCTGTTCGACGACGCGTTCTCCGCACTGGACACCCGCACCGACGCCGCGGTGCGGGCGGCACTGCGCGAGGTGGCCGCCGATGCGACGGTGATCATTGTGGCGCAGCGGATCTCGACGGTGGTGCAGGCCGATCAGGTGATCGTCATCGATGACGGGCAGGTGGTCGGTGCGGGCACCCATCAGCAGTTGCTGGCCGAGTGTCCTACCTACGCCGAGTTCGCCGAATCCCAGTCAGTGATGGCCGGAGGGCTGCCGTGACGGCCCCGGTGATGGATTCGACCGCGCGGCCCACCGACTTCTCGGTGACCGCGATGCGGCTGGTGCGGCGGATGGGCCCGCAGCGTCGGTTGATCGCCGCGGTGATCGCGCTGTCGCTGGGCGGCATCGCGATCGGGGTGGCCGGCCCGCGGATCCTCGGCCATGCCACCGATCTGATTTTCAACGGGGTGATCGGCCGCGGCCTGCCGTCGGGCATGACCAAGCAGCAGGCCGTCGAGGCCGCCCGCGCCGCGGGTCGGGGCACCTATGCCGACATGCTGTCCGGGATGGCCGTGGTGCCGGGCGCCGGCGTCGACTTCGCCGCGGTCGCGCGCACGCTGGCCCTGGCGATGAGTTTGTATCTGGTTGCCGCGCTGATGGTCTGGACCCAGGCGCGGCTGCTCAACGTGATCCTGCAACGCACCCTGCGCACGCTGCGCCGCGACGTCGAGGACAAGTTGCACCGGCTGCCGCTGCGCTACTTCGACACCCAGCGCCGCGGCGAACTGCTGAGCCGGGTCACCAACGACGTCGACAACACCGCGACGTCGGTGTCGATGACGATCAGCCAACTGTTCTCCTCGGTGCTGACCGTGCTGGTGGTGCTGGCGATGATGCTGTCCATCTCGCCGCTGCTGGCCGCGATCACGCTGCTCGGCGTTCCGGTGTCGCTGCTGGCGGTACGGGCGATCACCCGGCGCTCGCAGCGACTGTTCGCCGCGCAGTGGGCGGCCACCGGACGGCTCAACGCCCACCTGGAGGAGACCTACAGCGGCTTCACCCTGATCCGCACCTTCGGTCACCGGGACTGGGCGCAGCAGCGCTTCGACGAGTGCAACGACGAGCTGTACCGGGCCGGGTTCGGCGCCCAGTTCCTCTCCGGCCTGGTGGCACCGGCGACCGGGGTGATCGCCAACCTGGGCTATGTCGCGGTTGCGGTGATCGGCGGTTTCCAAGTAGCCACCGGTCAGATCACCCTGGGCAGCATCCAGGCGTTCATCGCCTACGTCCGCCAGTTCAACCAGCCGTTGGGCAACCTCGCGGCGATGTACAACACGCTGCAGTCCGGGGCGGCCAGCGCCGAGCGGGTCTTCGCCTTCCTCGACGAGCCCGAGGAGCCACCGGCCCCCGCGGTACCACTGTCGCTCAATGGTTCCGGGCCGCGCGGGCGAGTCGAGTTCCGCGACGTCAGTTTCGGCTACCGGCCCGGGGTTCCGGTGATCGAGGACCTGTCGCTGACCGTCGAGCCGGGCACCACGGTGGCGATCGTCGGGCCGACCGGGGCGGGCAAGACCACCTTGGTCAACCTGCTGATGCGGTTCTACGACGTGGAGCGTGGGCAGATCCTGATCGACGGCGTCGACATCACCTCGGTGGACCGCTCGGCGCTGCGCTCCTCGATCGGGATGGTGTTGCAGGACACCTGGCTGTTCACCGGGACGATCGCCGACAACATCGGCTACGGACGGCCCGACGCATCGGAAGACGAGGTGCTGGCGGCCGCCCGCGCCGCGCACGTCGACCGGTTCGCCGAGGCGCTTCCGGACGGTTACGCCACCAGGGTCAGCGACGACGGGGCGGGGATCAGTGCCGGAGAGAAGCAGCTGATCACGATCGCCCGGGCGTTCCTGGCCCGCCCGCAACTACTGATCCTCGACGAGGCGACCAGCTCGGTGGACACCCGCACCGAACTGCTCATTCAGCGGGCGACGCGCGAATTGCGCAGGGACCGCACCAGCTTCATCATCGCCCACCGACTTTCGACGATCCGCGACGCGGACCTGATCCTGGTGATGCAGGCCGGCCGCATCGTCGAGCAGGGCACCCACACCGAGTTGCTGGCCGCCGGGGGGCGTACTGGGCGATGGCCGAGGGCAATTGATCTGTGATCCTCGGGTTACGGATCTTCGTCGTCGTCTTCGCTGGAGTCGTTGTCGCGCAGTAGTTTTTCGGGGTGGTGGTAGTGGTTGGTGCGGGGTTGGCCGTGGTCGAGGTGGGGTGGGGGCAGGGTTTCGGTGGTGCCGTTGTGGGTTTTGCGGGTTTTCCAGCCGTGTGAGGTGATGAGTTGGTGGTGGGGGCCGCAGCGCAGGCTCAGTTCGTTGATGTTGGTGCGCCCGGTGCGCGCGTAGTCGGTGTCGTGGTGGACTTCGCAGTAGTAGCCCCCGATGGGGCAGCCGGGGTGGCTACAACCTCGTTCTTTGGCATAGAGCACGATGCGCTGCCCGGGTGAGGCCAGGCGTTTGGTGTGGAACAACGCGAGTTCTGTGGCGCCGTCATAGATGCGTAGGTAGTGATGGGCGTGGGAGGCCATCGCGATGACGTCGCGTATGGGTAGCCAGGTGCCGCCGCCGGTGTGGGCTTTACCGGTACCGGCCTGCAGATCAGCCAAAGTGGTCGAGACGATGATGGTGGCCGGCAGCCCATTGTGCTGGCCGAGGTCTCCGGAGGCCAGCAGGGCACGTGCCATGGCGGTCAGGGCGTCGTGGTTGCGTTGCGGTGCGCTGCGGGCATCGGCGTCGATCTGGGCCTGGGTCGGCGTGCCGGCTACGCAGGGGGTGGGGTCGTCGGGGTTGCACATGCCCGGGGCGGCCCAGCGGGCCAGCACCGCATCGAGGGTGGCACGCGCGTGCGGGTCCAGGTAGCCACTGATCGGGCTCATGCCGTCGCGGTCTTGGGGGCCCAACACCAGGCTGCGGCGTTTGGCGCGTTGCTCGTCGGTGTAGTTGCCGTCGGGGTGTAGGTGATCGGCCATGCGGTGGGCCAGGGTGGCCAGTTGATCGGGCCGGTAGCCGGCGGCCAGCTCGGTCAGTTCTGCTTCGGCGCGGGCCAGGGTGGTGGTGTCGATGTCGTCGGGCAGGTAGGTGAAAAAGGAGCGGATCACCGCGATATGCGCGGCCCCGATCTCCCCGTTCCGTTGGGCGGTGGCCACCACCGGGCGCACCGGGTCCAGCGGCTCACCGGTCAGGCTGCGTCGCGGCCCGAGTTCGGCGGCTTCGGTGATGCGCCGCCCAGCCTCCCCGCGAGTCAGATGCAGTTCGTCGGCGAGCACCCAGCGTGCCTTGCCGCCCAGCTCGTCGGGATCGGCCGCCGCCAGCCGATTCACCAGAGGGTGCTCCACGGCGGGCAGCCGGCGCCGCAGCACCTCGCAACGCCGCAACAACGCCACGCACTCCCGCGGCGTCAACACCTCGAAGTCCAGTTCCAGCGCCCGGTCCAGCCCGGCGGTCAGCGCGTCGAAGACCTCGACGACCTCGTCCCGACTGTTCGAACACATGTGCTAATCATAGCGGCGCACCCCGACAACCCACCGAATCCATCCACAAGCAAAACCACAGTGACACAAGTGAATACCGTGACCAACGGACCCGAAGAATTAGGTCCGAATCAGCCATTGCTGACCGGTGGTCACCGGCGTAGATTCGACCGCGAAGCAGGCCCGGAACTGACCGAACCGAAGAGCTGGCCCAGTGGATGAAAGCCAGCCGCGCAGGAAGTGTAAGACGCTCCCCACGTCAGCCGGGCCTGCCCCATTGTGTTCCGCCGCTCAATATTTCAGCTGCAGCACATCGGCCAGCGGACGTCGCGGCGTCGGCGGCGGCACCTGCTCCAGCGCCGGTGCGCCACCGACCCGGATCAGCACCTGCGGCAGGTCATCACGCCCGGCCAGCCCGGCGAGCATCGCCCGCCCGGCCGGCACCTCCGTCAGATGCGTGACCGGGCAGCTGGCCAGACCGGCCATCGTGCACTCCAGCAGCACGGTCGAGAGTGCCTCACCGCAGGCCAGCGCATCTTCCGGCGCGTCGCTGGCGGTGGACAGCAGCACGATCTTCGAGTGGTCGTCACCGACCTCGATACGCCGCTCCCGGTTGTGGGTGACCGGGAAGCTCCGGCCGATGTCGACCCGGTCGCTCTCCGCGGCCGAGACCAGCGCGCTCTGCGGAATCCCGTCCGAGACCTCGAACGGTGCTGTCCACCAGCTTATTTCGGCGTGATACGACGAGTCATAGAGCCTCAGCGCCTCGGTGACCTGAGAGGTCTCCGCGAGTTGGGAACGCACGTCGTCGGCCAGCACGCACAACCGCACCGGATCGTCGACACTGCTGTGCAGCACGGCCTCGAACGGCTCCCAGGCACTCGGGGCAAAGAACGGCAACCGGTCGGTACGTCGCATCAGGATCGCGTTGGCGCGGTATCGCTGGATATCGCTGACCCGCTCGGCAGCGGTGAAGCCCATCGAGGCCAGATGCTCGGGTCGCTGCGGATCCGGGAACCGCTGCACCTCGGCCGTCCATCCGGCTACGTCCATCGCCACCCGCAGGTGATCAAGCACCGCCCCGCAACTGATCAGCGCCTCACGCGCGGATTGATCGCCGTGCACCGCGCGGTTCGGATCCAGGAACAGGTCCAGCCGGCCGGGCTCAGCCACCCACCGCCAGGGCTGGCTGTTGTGCAGCGACGGCGCGCGGCATGCCAATCGCACCGCTTCGGCCACTACTTCGGGCTTCACCAATGTGTCCACCATGACTCACCTCCACCTCACCTCACAGGTTCCCCGGGGGGCGGCCCGCTCGACAGGGCCGTTAGTCCCCGGGACGGTCGGCATTGGACCGTCAGCTCTCGGAACCCTCGCCGCGGTGCCGGACCCGGTACACGCTCACCTCACCCTTGATGCCCTTGAGGTGCCGCGCTCCCGCGAACGACCAGCGGAACGCATCGTCGTCGGCGAGCGCGGCCTGCACCGGCCCGGCGACCAGCACCGTGCCGGGCCGCGCCACCCCGGTCACCCGACTGGCGAGATTCACCGGGCTGCCGAACCAGTCCCCGACCCGGCTCACCGCCTCCCCCGCGGCGATACCGGCGCGCAGCCGCGGCAGCTCGCCGTCGGCCTCGGCGGCCTCGATCAGCCGCAGCACCGCATCGACCATGGGCGCCGGCTCCGGGCAGACGAACATCACCGCGTCGCCGATGGTCTTGATGAATCGCACCGGCGGGACGGCGATCTCACGGCCCAGCACAGTCAGACGTTCGGCGAGCTGGACCAGCTCCTCGGGCGGCACCATCTCCCCGAGTCGGGTGAACCCGACCAGGTCGGCAAACGCCACGGTGATCTGCCGCGCCCCCGGCAGCGGTGCGCCGGCCATGCGCTCCACGGCGGTCACGGCGTCGATGTCGAGCTGATGGCGCAGCTGCATCATCAGCATGTCCTGGACGAAGGGGCCCAGCATCGGCGCCAGCCCCGCCACCAGGTCCCGCGACCGCTGCGCGATCTGCAGCTCGGTGACGCCCGGCTCGCCGATCGCCGACAACACGGTGAAGCGCATGAACTCGGCGGTGTGCGCCAGACCGTCGGCCAGCACGCGTGCGGTCTGCAGCGCCTGCTCGGGGCCGATACCGGCCTCGATGAAGCGGCGCGCATGCACGGCGATGCTGGCGTCGGCACGCATCTGCACCGGGGCGTCCGGATCCTCGACCCAGGGCAGCCCGACCGCCCGCTGCAGCCGCTGCAACTGCTCGAGATCGACCCCGGTGGATTCGCTGATCTCGCGGGCCGACACGTACATGCCGTCGTCGCCGACCAGTCGTCGCGACGCCAACAGCATCGGCGAGACGTTCCCACGAATCTCATCAGTGGTGATGCCCTGTCCTAGCAGCCATTCGATCAATTCGGCGCGTTCGGCGCGCGCGGCGCCATCCAGCCCGTCGAGCAATTCCTCGATCTTGGGATCAGCCACGACGCAAACGTATCTCCCGGCAGACTGTCGGGGTGGCTGAAGTCTTCGATGCGCTGACCGACGACCAACTCCGCGCCCGCGGGACGATCAAGTGGAACCACTTCGAGCCGGACGTGTTGCCGCTGTGGATCGCCGAGATGGATTTCCCCACCGCGCCGGCGGTGCTGGACGGTATACGCGCCTGCGTGGCCGCCGAGGAGTTCGGCTACCCGGCGTTCGGGTCCGATGCGCTGCCGGTGGCGGCGGCACGCTGGTGCGAGCGGCGCTACGGCTGGGCCGCCCGCCCGGAATGGGTGCGGGTGGTGCCCGACGTGCTCAAGGGCATGGAGGTGGTCATCGGTTTCCTCACCCGCCCGGAGAGCCCGGTGGTGCTGCCGGTCCCGGCCTACATGCCGTTCTTCGACCTGCTGCTGGTCTCCGGCCGTCAGCGGGTGGAAATCCCGATGACACAAGATGATTCCGGTCGCTACCTGATCGATCTGGATGCGCTGGACGCGGCGTTCAGCGCCGGTGCGGGGTCGCTGATCCTGTGCAACCCGAACAATCCGCTGGGCACCGCGTTCACCGCCGAGGAGCTGCGCGCGATCGTGGAGATCGCCGCCCACCACGGCGCCCGGGTGATCGCCGACGAGATCCACGCCCCGCTGGTCTACGACCGCCCGCACGTCGCGGCCGCCTCGGTGTCCGACGTCGCCGCCGACACCGTCGTCACGCTGATGTCGGCGTCCAAGGGCTGGAACCTGCCCGGCCTGATGTGCGCCCAGGTGATGTTGTCCAACCAGCGCGACGCCGACGCCTGGGACCGGATCAACATGATGCACACCATGGGCGCCTCCACCGTCGGCATCCGGGCCAACATCGCCGCCTACACCGACGGCGGCGACTGGCTGGACCGTCTGCTGGTCTACCTGCGGGCCAACCGCGATCACCTCAGCCGTGTGCTTCCGGAGGCGGTGCCGGGGGTTCGGGTCAGCCACCCGCAGGCCACCTACCTGGCGTGGCTGGACTTCCGGGCGCTGGGATTGCCCGCCGAACCGGCCGAGTACCTGCTGGGCCACGCGCGGGTAGCGCTGAGCCCGGGCATCCCGTTCGGTGGCGGCCCGGGATTCGCCCGGCTGAACTTCGGCACCACCCGGGCGATCCTGGACCGGGCGATCGAGACGATGACGGTGGCGCTAAACGGCTAACGTGGCGGGGGTGTCTTGTGTGTTCTGTGCTGTGGTTGCCGGTGCCGCCCCGGCCGTCCGGATCTACGAAGACGACGACTACCTGGCGTTCCTCGACATCCGGCCGTTCACCCGCGGCCACACGCTGGTGATCCCCAAGCGGCACAGCGTGGACCTGACCGACACCCCGGCCGAGACACTGGCCGGCATGCTCGCGGTCGGCCAGCGGATCGCCCGCGCGGCGCGGGCCTCCGGACTGCACGCCGACGGCAACAACTTGGCGATCAACGACGGGCGGGCGGCCTTTCAGAGCGTGTTCCACATCCACCTGCACGTGGTACCGCGCCGCAGCGGGGACAAGCTGTCGTTCGCCAAGGGGATGCTGGTGCGCCGCGACCCGGATCGGGAGCAGACCGGGCAGATCTTGCGGGCGGCACTGGCGGATGCCGGCACCGCGCCGTCAGACTGAAGCAATGGACCATCTCCCGTTGATCGAAAAAGTGGGCGTCCGCGTGCTCGGCCTCCACGACCTGATCTACCGCTGGACCAACGGCCGCGTCGGCCACCGGCTGCCGGGCCTGCCTCCCAGCTTGATGTTGCACACCGTCGGCGCCAAGACCGGTCGGGCCCGCACCTCGACCCTGTCCTACGCCCGCGATGGCGACGACTACCTGATCGTCGCGTCGATGGGCGGTGCGCCCCGCTCCCCCGGCTGGTATCACAACCTCAAGCCACACCCCGACGTCGAGATCAACGTCGGGCCCAAACGGTTGCCCGTCTCCGCGCGGGCGGTGCTGCCCGACGACCCGGACTACGCCCGGATGTGGCGGATCGTCAACGCCAACAATGCGGATCGCTACGAGGCCTACCAGCGACGCACTGCTCGGCCGATCCCGGTCGTGGTGCTCACACCCGCGGCGTCCACTTAACCGGTCGACTTTCTTCCTGCGGAAACCACTTGTCCGTTGTTAAGCGCCTGCTTAGGTAGTACTTTGGCTTGACCACGCTTCTGCGCGTGGGCTGCCGAGCAGGGTTCGCCCTCGATCCAGACAAGGTGGGGCGATG
The DNA here is from genome assembly GCF_010727125.1 of Mycolicibacter terrae. NCBI lineage: Bacteria > Bacillati > Actinomycetota > Actinomycetes > Mycobacteriales > Mycobacteriaceae > Mycobacterium > Mycobacterium terrae. The sequence continues at coordinate 3,014,973 of NZ_AP022564.1, forward strand.
AGCCGACGACGTAATCCGCGCTCGACTCGCCGGCGCGGGGCACGCGCCGCGGTCGGGGCCTTCGTCGCCGCCGGAGCCATCGGCGGAGCATTCGGACTCAGCCCCCTTTCCCCGGCGCCACCGGCGCACGCCGACGTAGACCTGGACTGGCTGGTCGAGCTGTTCGCCCCGACCGCGGGCCTGGCCGCCGGCGCGGAGCCGCTCGACGCCTCCGACCTGTTCGGCATGGACCTCTACACCGCGCTGCACGACCAGGTTCAGACCTGGATCACCAGCCCGCTGGGCATTCAGATCGACACCACCATCAACCAGCTCGCCGGGTCGTATCTCATCGGCAACGGGATCGACGGGACCGCGGACAACCCCCACGGCGGCGCCGGCGGCCTGTGGTTCGGTGACGGCGGCGACGGATATGACCAAACCCTGGCCGGTCTCGCCGGCGGCAACGGCGGCGCGGCCGGAATGTTCGGTGACGGCGGGGCCGGCGGTGACGGCGGAGCCGGTGCCGCAGGAGGCATCGGCGGGGCCGGCGGCTGGTTCATGGGCAACGGCGGCGCCGGAGGTGCCGGCGGCGAGGGTGTGCTGGGCGGTGCCGGCGGCGCCGGCGGAGACGGCGGCGACGCGCTGGCCTGGTTCTTCGGCAGTGGCGGGGCCGGCGGTGCCGGCGGCGCCGGCGGCTCCGGAGCCGTGGGCGCCACCGGCGGTATGGGTGGTGCCGGCGGGGCCGGCGGAGCCAGCCTCTCAGCGCAATTCGGTGATGGCGGGCGTGGCGGCGCCGGCGGGTCCGGCGGGACCGGCGGAGCGGGCCAGGCCGGCGCCGACGGGCAGGCCGGGGACTTCGCGAGCAACGCAGGCACCGGCGGCGACGCCGGCGATGGCGGCAACGGCGGATCCGGCGGCGTGGGCGGCGCCGGTGGAGCCGGCGGCGCATCGGCGCACGGCACGGCGGGTGAGAACGGCAGCGGCGGGGACGGCGGTCGCGGCGGTGCCGCCGGCCTGGGCGGAACCGGCGGAGTCGGGGCGGCCGGCACGGCCGTCCACCCCGACGGCGGGGCCGGTGGCAATGGCGGCGACCCGGGTCTGGCCGGAGGCGGCGGCGCGGGCGGCGCGGCAGGGGTCGGCGGGCTGGCCGGGACCGGTGTGGACGGCGTTGCCGGGGCCGCCGGCTTGGCCGCCCACAGCGGCGGCAACGGCGGCAACGGCGGAGCCGGCTTTGACGCCGCTACCGGAGCCGGCGGGGCCGGCGGTCACGGCGGCAACGGCGGCGCGTACGGCGACGGCGGCAACGGCGGCGCGGGCGGCCAGGGCGGGCTCGGGGCCGACGGCAGCGACGCCTCCGGGACCGGTGCCACCGGGCAGGACGGTGGCCAGGGCGGCAGCGGCGGCGCGGGCGGAACCGGCGGGGCCGGTGGAGCGCTCGGCGGCAACGGCGGGCGCGGCGGGACGGGCGGCGTCGGCGGGACCGGCGGGACCGGCGGCAACGGAACCGACGGTACGGCCAGCGGCGTGGCCGGCGGCGCCGGCGGCAACGGCGGTGACGGTGGCCGCGGCGGCACCGGCGGCACCGGCGGGACCGGCGGCGCGGGAGGCACCGCCACCCACGGAACCGTGGGCCAGCAGGGCGCGGGCGGAACCGGCGGCACCGGCGGCACCGGCGGCGATCCGGGCGCCGGCGGCCGAGGCGGCAACGGCAGCGCCTCCCACGTCGACGGCGGCCGGGGCGGCAACGGCGGCAACGCCGGGGCCGGCGGCTCCGGTGGTACCGGCGGGCGGGTTCGACCGCCGGGGCGACGGGTGCGGCCGGGGCGGCCCCGACCGGCCATGCCGGTGACGGCGGCAACGGCGGCAACGGCTACAGCCCCACCACCGCCGGCGCCAGCGGCGGCAAGGGCGGCGACGGCGGGACCGGCAGCGCCCACGGCAACGGCGGCAACGGCGGCAACGGCGGCAACGGGGCGACCGGCAGGAACGGCGTCGCCGGCCTCTTCGGCGGCAACGCCGGTGATGGCGGCAACGGCGGGGCCGGCGGCGCCGGCGGCAACTCCCTCGGCGACGGCAACGGCGGCGACGGCGGCAACGGCGGCGCGGCCGGCAACGGCGGCCGCGGCCTGGACCAATCGGGCCAGCCCGCCGGCGCCACCCTGCCCGGCAGCGGCGGCAACGGTGGGCTGGGCGGGGCCGGTGGGGCCGGCGGCAGCAGTGCCAGCGCGCACGGCGCCGGCACCGGTAACGGCGGCGCGGGCGGCACGGGCGGGGCCGGCGGTAACGGCGGCGGCAATGGCATCGCCACCGTGGACGCGCCCAACAACGTGCAATACGGCAGCGGCGGCGACGGCGGGGCGGGTGGCGTCGGCGGCAACGGCGGCCTCGGTGACCACGGCGCCGCGGGCCCCAACGCCGGCTTCGACGGCGGCAGCGGCGGCAGCGGCGGCCAGGGCGGCGCCGGTGGCTTGTCCTACCAGGGCAACGCCGCCCTGGGCGAGCACGGGCGTTTCGGCACCAACGGCGACGGCGGCGCCGGTGGTGGCGGCGGGACCGGCGGCGGTGGTGGCACCGGCGGCACCGGGCTGGCCAGTGCGGGCGGCACCGGCGGCAACGGCGGCAACGGCGGGACGGCCGGAGACGGCGGAGCCCCCGGCACCGGCGCTTTCGCCCAACCCGGAATCAACAAGGCACCGGTCGGGATCGGCGGCGCCGGCGGCGAGGGCGGCGGTGCGGGAGCCGGTGGTTCCGGCGGGATCGGTGCGGCCGGATTCACCGGCGGCGCCGGCGGGAACGGTGGTGTGGGAGGTTCCGGCGGAGACGGCGGAGACGGCAGCGGCAGCTTCTACTCGCAGGGCTCCAGCGGCGGCAACGGCGGCTCCGGAGGCGACGGCGGCAACGCCGGTGTCGGCGGAGCGGGCGGTTCGGGTGCCGGTGCTGGCGCCGGCGGCAACGCCGGTGCGGGCGGCCACGGCGGCGACGGAGGTAACGGAGGCACCGCCACCCTGGCCTCGACGAACGTGCACGGCGGCGCGGCCGGCGACGGCGGCGCCGGAGGTGCCGCGGGCAACGTGGCCGCCGGCGGCGCCGGGGCCAAGGGCGGCGACGGCGGCGACGGCGGAGTGGGCGGCTACGGCGGGACGGTCGGCAGCACCGGGGCCAACGGCGCCGGGGGTGCCGGCGGTGACGGCTCGGGGTCGGCTGCCGATGGGGCCACCGGCGGCCCGGACGGCCTGGTCAACGCGTCCATCCCGCTGTATCTGCAAAGCGGCGGGATCAGCCCGATCGTCTACATCTCCCTCAACGGCGGCCCACCGGTCGCGGTGCAGATCGACACCGGTTCCACCGGGTTGACGATCCTGGGCAACAGCCAGGGCCTGGGAGACTCGGTCTTTTCCGGCAGTGCGAGCTACGCCGGACTGGGCAATCAGTCCTACGGCTACCACACCTACGACACCACGGTCGGCTTCTGCGACAAGGCGGGCGTCTGCCCCGATGGTCTGGTCACCGACCCCACCGCGGTCAATATCGTCGACCCGGCATCGACCGCTCTGATGACCAGCTACTTCAACCAGTACGGCATCGTCGGGGTGCTGGGCATCGGGCCGAACAACGGTTTCTCGGGAACCTCGACGATCATCTCGGCGTTGCCCGGCGCGCTCAACCAGGGTGTGCTCGTCGACGCCACCCGAGGCGAGGTGGTGTTCGGCCCCAACCAGCTCGACCCGGAGCTGTCACTTCCGGGCTCCCCGTTCGTGGACACCATGGTGTCGATCAACGGCGGTGTGCCGCAGGCGGTTTCCACGTCGATCGACTCCGGCGGCATGTTCGGCAGCGTCCCGCAGTGGCTGGTTCCCAGCGCCGGGATCGGCTCGCAACTGCCGGTCGGCACCCAGATCTCGGTGTACACGTCCGATGGTCAGACTCTGCTGTACTCCTACACGACCACCTCGACGAACAGCCCGTGGGTCTGGTCGAACACCTCGATGAACAGCGGCTACTTCCCGTTCTCGGAGAACCCGATCTACATCGATTACCGCCCCAGCGGTTTCGGGTCGACGATCTTCGACCGCTAGAACAGTTCCTTGGCGAGCAGTTCCAGGGTCCGCTCGCGCCCGGGCGCGGTCGCCGGGTCGGTGCCGCGCCGCGCCGACGCCACCGGGTTGACCATCACCTCGTCGACGTCGAAGTCCTCGGCCAGCGCCTTGAGCGCCTCGGCCGCTTCGGCGGGCGCGCCGACCACCGCGCGCTGCAGCCCGCTGTCGATGATGCGCTGCTCCTGATCGGACACCCGGGCCGCCTGGGCGTCCTCGACGAGGTCGACCGCTCCCAGCGGTCGCCCGGTCCGCAGCCGGGCCATCATCTGCAGATTCGGCAGCATCAATGCCGTTGCCTCATCACGGGTTTCGGCGACCGACGCGTTGACTGTGAGGAACGTCGTCGGTTCGGAGCACACCTCGCTCGGGGTGAAATGCTCCCGATAGTAGGCCAATGCCTCTTCGGTGCCGTGGCCGGAGAAGTGATGGGCGAAGACGTAGGGCAGGCCCTTGGCCGCGGCCAGCCGCGCCGAATACATGCTCGACCCCAACAGCCACAGCCGCGGCTCGCCGACCGCGGCCGGGGTGGCCTTGAGCAGGTAGTCCCCGTCGCGTAGCTGGACCTGCACGCCGCGACTGCTCATCATCGCCCGCACCTGATCGAGATAGTCGGGGAAATTTTGGATTTCTCGCTCGGCCGCGCCTTCCCTGCCGCCGCGCAGCATGAACGAGGTGACCGGATCCGAACCGGGCGCCCGGCCGATGCCCAGGTCGATCCGCCCCGGCGCGGCGGCCTCCAGCAGCGCGAACTGTTCGGCGACGGCCAGCGGGGCGTGGTTGGGCAGCATCACCCCGCCGGACCCGAGCCGCACCCGAGCGGTCTGGGCGGCCAGGTAGGCGAGCAGCACCGGCGGGCTGGTGGCCCCGACCGAGGGCATGTTGTGGTGCTCGGCCACCCAGTAGCGGGTGAAACCGAGCCGGTCGGCGGTCTGGGCCAGCCGCACCGTGGCGGCCAGCGCGTCGGCGCTGGTCTGGTCGGTACGGACGGGCACGAGATCAAGAACGGATAGGCGCACGTCGATAGTCAACGCGGCCACTCAGCCGGATAGTCCCGCCAGCTCCGCCGCCCGGCCGAAGATGTCGTCGAGCATCGCCGGCGTCAGCCGTCCGGTGAACATGTTCTGCTGGCTGGGGTGATAGCAGCCCAGCAGTCGCAACGTGGGGCTCAGTTCGGCCAGAGCGCCGTGGCCGAACTTCGGCTTGGGCTTGGGCGGCTGATCGGTGGCCACCCGCAGCGCTATCTGCCAGGCGAAGCCGCCGAGTGCCACGACCACCCGGACGTGCGGGGCGATCAACCGCCATTCGGCGTCGATCCACGGCGCGCAGGTGTTGCGCTCGACCGTCGTCGGCGAATTGTCCGGCGGGGCGCAGCGGACCGGGGCGATGATCCGGATCGTGTTCGTCTGCAACCCATCGGCGGCGTCGACGCTGGTCGGCTGGTTGACCAGGCCGGCCCGGTGCAATGCGGCGTAGAGCTGGTCACCGGAGCGGTCGCCGGTGAACATCCGACCGGTCCGGTTGGCGCCGTTGGCGGCGGGCGCCAACCCGACCACGACGATCTTCGGCGTCGGCGAGCCCCAGCCGGGCACCGGACGTCCCCAATAGGGTTGGTCGGCAAAGGATTTCCGTTTGGTGACGGCCACCTCTTCGCGCCAGGTCACCAACCGCGGGCAGGCCCGGCAGACGCTGATCAACGCGTCCAGTTCGGGGATCGAGCCGGCTTGGCCGGCCAAGTGCGTCACCCGGGCGGCGTCCGGCGCCTGCGGGGTCTCCCGGGTGGCCGGGTCACCGGGCCAGCCGGTGCCGGGCGGCACCGGGGAGGCGAACGGCTGACCGGTGCGCGGGTGGTTGAGCATGGCACCATCCTGCCGGGTGCCGCGCGATGAGAAACGACTACGTCGAGAGCTGTTGGGCTGTCGACCGGATCTCGCGGATGTAGCGGTCCCGTTCGGCGGCGCTCACGTCTCGTCGCAGCGGGCCCAGCTGCAATTCGTAAGTGGGCTCGCCCTTGTCGAACACCGGCGCGGCCAGATAGCTCACCGACAACGGCTGCGTGGTGGCGAGTTGTTCTGCGGTATAGGGGTTTCCGTTCACACCTGTGAGCAGCTCGAAGACCCGCTGCCGCAGCGCGACCCGGCGGGGATGCTCCGCCAGCAGATCGACCACCTCGGCCAGCACGTCGAGCGCCTCCAGGCCCGGACCGCCCAGGCCGAACACCACGACGCCGTTCTGCCGTACCTGGGCCAGCACGTCGTCGAGCAGGTCGGGGCCGACCCCATGTGCCGAGGCCAGCCACGCCTGTCGCGCCTGCGCATCGCGGTGGGCGATGACGGTGGCGCCGACGGGAGCGATCAGCGGCAGCCGGACGCCGACCCCGACCCCGGCCGGGATGCGGCCGCGGCCGCGCACCAGGGTCAGAAAACTCAGCTCGGCGGCCCCCACCAGCGCGAGCCCCGCTCCGCAGCCGGCCCGCTCCGCCATCTGCTCGATCACGTGCGCGCTCTCGGTCGACAGCGGCCAGAGTCGACGGACCGTGTCGGCGATGCCGATCAGCCCGGGGCCCAGGGTGTACTTGCGATCATCGCGGCGGGCCGCCCATCCCGCCCGCTCCAGTGCCAGCAGGATCGACGTCACCGTGGCACGGTTCAACTCCAACCGCGAGGCGATCGAGGCGACCGAACTGGGCTGTGACTGAGCAGCCAATAACCCCACGACGGCGACGACCCGATCGGTAGGCGGCGAGCCCACCCGCTGGTCGTCATCTCGGCCGCCCATCGCCCTCCTTATCCCTGGCTTCGCGGGAAATCACCGATCGTACGGCGCCGGCCCGGACCCTTGCGCTGACGTTCGGCCAGCGGTAGCGTCCCGTCTCATCGTATTTTCAGTTGTCGTTCATATGGCAAATAATTGTCATATTGCCGGAGAGGAGCCGGTCATGGCCGCCGGACGACGTGAAGTACCCCGGGGGGACCGGTGTAGCCGTGCGCTGTGTGCGGCCGGGCTGGCGACGGCGGTGGTCGTCGGCACCGCGGCGAGCCCGATCCAGCCGGCCCGCCTGGCACGCTCATTGCCGGTGGCGTTGACATCGGTCTCGGCCGAGGTGCAACAGGCGATCGATGCCCTGCTCGACGTGATGAAGCAGGCCGCCGCCGACGACGCGGCACTGCCCTTCGCGACACCCGACGGCGTCGCCATGCTGATGACGGGGCTGCAGAACACGAACTACGAATTGCTCATGGCCGGGGTCTCACGGGTGACCGAGCTGTTCGACGGATGGTTTTTCCAGTCGCCCGAAGTGATGGCCGGTGACGCCGCCAATCCGCGGCAGTACTTCCAGTTCTTCACCCCCGACATCTACTACCACGCGACCGCGGGCCTGGCCCCGGGCGCGACCTATGAGCTCACCGGCACGCTCGGCGGTGGCACCGAGGCGTTCGCGATCGCCACCGAGCAGATCACCGGTTCGCAGGCCGTCAGCAAGGAGAGCCTGGAACTCGGCACCAATCTGGTGGTCAACCCCGACGGCACGTTCACCGTCTACATCGGGCCCGACGCGCCCAGCGGTGCGGTCAACTTCATCGACGACGACAGCGCCACCATCCAGGGGGCCGCCTCGCTGCTGGTCCGGGATGTGTTGGGAGACTGGGCGAAAGGGCCCAGCAATATCAGCATCCACTGCGTGGCCGATTGCCCGCCGTTCTTCGCCATCCCCGAGGGCGGATTCTTTCCCAGTGACGACACGGTGACGCCACCGAAGATCAGCTCGATCGACGACGCGCTGACCCTGCTGTTCAGTGCCTTCGCCAAGATCGCCGGGCCGTTCAACACCCAGAACATGGGACTGGCCCAGATCGCCGGGATCGAGCAGCCCGCCAACACCATGAGCCCGCTGGCCACCGAGACGAGCCTGTTCGCCACGGGTCTGCCAAGCGCGGACGTCTCCGCGGGGAACTTCGACTTGGACGCCGGCGAGGCGCTGATCGTGAAGGTGCCGGAGGTGGACTCCGCCTACAGCGGCATCGAGCTGATGAACGTCTACGGCGCGGCACTGCCGTTCACGCTGGCCCAGACCACCCTGAACAACACCACGGCGTTTCAAGCCGCTGACGGCTACACCTACTACGTGATCAGCGCCACCAATCCCGGCGTGGCGAATTGGCTGGACACCGGAGGCATCCCCAACGGGGAGATCTTCGCCCGGTTCGAGAACCTCGCCGCCGGAACCGATCCGACCGGTCTGGAGGTGACCACCCAGGTGGTGCCGGTGGCCGACGTGGCCCAATACCTGCCCGGTGACACCCCGACCGTCAGCGCGGCCGAGTACGCCGCCGACATGACCCAGCGGGTGCTGTCCTATGACTACGCCCTGGACGTGTCCCGGATGCACGCCCAACCCAGCTGGCTGATCCAGGAAGTGCTGTTCTCCGGGCTCAAGGGGCTCATCGGTGACGACAACTTCGCGTCGGTCTTCGGCGAGGAGCCGGTCACACCGCTGGCGCTGCGGTTCACCGACGCACTGAGCCCGGACTGGGACGCCGTCTGGCACGGGATCACGAGCGATCCGTTCGGCAGCCTGACCGCGGTGGCCAACAACCTGCCGCTGCTGTGGAGCGATGTCAGCCTGCCGTTCCAGCTGGCCGCAGCACAATCGCTGCTGTCGCTGCTGCTTCCCGGGACGTCCGGCTCGCTGCTGAGCGACGCACTGCTCGACCCGAACAGCGGCATCATCGCCGGCCTGCTCAATGCCCGCGACGACCTGGCCACCACGATCCTGACCGCCACCAACGCCTGGCCGACGGAGCTGGGTGAGCAGGCCGCCCAGCAGTGGGCGAACATGTCCGAGCTGATCGCGCAGGGTGCCACGTCACTGTTCGACGCCGGCTGATCCGCCGCTGAAATCCCAGCGCCGCCATTACACTCCCGGAATGCGCAGGTACAGCGGTCATGTCGCGCTGACAGTCGTGTTGCTTGCCTCCGGGCTGACCGGTTGCTCGTCGGGGAACCGGGTGGCCGAGTCGATGGCGACGCCGACCGTTTCATCGTCCCCCTCGCCGACGGTGTCGCCGTCGGCGGTGATCGGCCCCGACGGGGCGAGCGTCGAGATCACCCTGAACGGGATGCGGGTTACCGCAACCGCACCGGCCGGTGTCAGTGATCCCGGTGTGCCGCTGACGATCTCGGGTGGCCCAGACACCGAGGGCAAACCATTTGCGGCCGCGGTGGCCGCCAGTGCACCTGCGTCGATCACGCTGGGCTCAGGGCTGCAGCCCAAGCAGCCGATCGAGCTGCGGTTCGACCTGTCCGCCCATCCGGAGCTTGCCGGGGCGTTCAGCAATTCGGTGAAACCGGTCATCCACTCGGGCTCCGGCGCCGACGGGTCGGTGATCGACCTGATACCGGCTACCTGGGATCCGGCGACCCGCACGGTGAGCGCGACCACCGACCACCTGTCGTTTTTTCAGGTCGTCGCCGCGGACCTGGGCAAGGTGGTCGACACCATCCGGGGTGTGCTGCTGCCCGGCACCAACTCCAGCCCGGCCTGTGCGGGTGGCAGCCAACTGACCATCGGATCGATCTCCTACACGCTCAGCGCGTCCAGCGCCGACGCGCCGGTGACCGGCTGCCTGCGCGACCCCAGCGACGGCGGCGTCGGCGTCGACTTCGTCAACAGCAGTAGCCAGTTCTACGGGATCACGTCCTCGCCTCCCGGAGCCTTCACCAATCCGACACCCTTGAACAGCAACGACCAGCTCGCGGTGTGGCTGTTCAGCGACAAGAACGGGCTGCTCACACCCCGCGCCGGCGGCCAGCTCGCACTTCCGGTCGGCACCACCAGCGCCACCATCAACGCCGATGTCAATCCGGTGGCGCTGCAATTGAATTCGATCCTGACCGGACTCGGGATGCTGGGTATCGATGGCGACCAACTGGTCACGGTGTTCCAGAACAGCCGGTCGGCCTGGGACTGCGCGCTGACCGCGATGAACGCCCTGCAGCTCCCCAAAGACGCCTACCAAGCCCGCGATCAGTACGGCAACGTCGCCCAATGCCTGCTGGCCGGGATCGGAGCCGCCGGCAGGCCTATCAGCGGCGCAGCGGGCGCCGATCCTGGGTATCTGGGCGATGTGGTGCACCGGACCGGTGTGGCACTGTCGCTGGTGACCACCCTGCCTGACCAGTTCTTCGCCAACATCGCCGGAGCGATCGGCGAGGTGACCGGCAAGAACCACCTGCAGTTCACTCTCAACGGCCAGGGCCCCACCGCTCCGGCCCCGAGTACAGGCACCTTGCAGTTGAGCGTGTTCCACTCGCGCACCAACCCCGGTGATACCGGAGTTGAGTTGGCGCCCAACCATTTCCAGCTCAGCAAGACCAAGCACGACGGCACTTTCTGGGTCGATTTGGGCTTGCGCTGGAAGACCGCTGACGGAAAGGGCCTGTTTTCGTACTGCACCGAGCAGACGAAGGTCCTCGACAGCGGTGGCGGCGTCGTGCTGGCGCGAAAGCAGCGACTGGCGACCTGCGACGGGGGCGGCGGCTGGAATTTTCAGCTCACTAAACCCGGCACCTACACCTACATCGTCGACCTGCAGGGCGAGCCGAGCGGCTCAGCCCACGGCGAGCAGCAGTTCACCGTCGACCCGTAGCGACGCGGCAGGCCGCCGCAGCTCCGTAGGATCGCGTGCGTGGATTCCGATGCCCTGGCCCAGTTGATCGCCGACCTGCCCGACGGGATGGTGGTCACCGATCCGACGATCACCGCGGGCTACCGCCAGGACAACGCGCTGGATCCGCTGGCGGGCCAACCGCTGGCGGTGGTGCGTCCGCTGCGCACCGAGGAAGTGCAGACGGTCCTGCGCTGGGCCGCCGAGCACCGGGTGCCGGTGGTGACCCGGGGCGCGGGCACCGGACTTTCCGGTGGCGCCACCGCGATCGACGGCGGGATCGTGCTGAGCACCGAGAAGATGCGCGACATCACCGTCGACCCCGTCACCCGCACCGCGGTCTGCCAGCCCGGCCTGTTCAACGCCGAGGTGAAGAAGGCCGTCGCCGAACACGGGCTGTGGTATCCCCCGGACCCGTCGTCGTTCGAGATCTGCAGCATCGGCGGCAACATCGCCACCAACGCCGGCGGGCTGTGCTGTGTCAAATACGGCGTCACCACCGACTACGTGCTGGGCCTGCAGGTGGTGCTGGCCGACGGCACCGCGGTGCGCCTGGGCGGGCCGCGCCTGAAAGACGTTGCCGGACTGTCGTTGACCAAGCTGTTCGTCGGCAGCGAGGGCACCCTCGGGGTGATCACCGAGGTGACCTTGCGACTGCTGCCGGCCCAGCCCAAGTCCGCGGTGGTGGTGGCCACCTTCGACTCGGTGGCCGCCGCAGCCGAGGCGGTGCTCGACGTCTCCGGGCGGCTGCGCCCGTCGATGCTGGAGTTCATGGACGCCGCGGCGATCAACGCCGTCGAGGACCAACTGCGGATGGGGCTCGACCGCGACGCCGCCGCCATGCTGGTGGCGGCCTCCGATGAGCGGGGCCACGCCGGCGCGGACGACATCGAGCTGATGGCCCGGGTGTTCACCGAGCACGGCGCCAAGGACGTGTTCTCCACCGACGACCCGGTCGAGGCCGAAGGCTTCGTGGCGGCCCGGCGGTTCTGCATCCCGGCCGTCGAGGCCAAGGGGCCGCTACTGCTCGAGGACGTGGGCGTGCCGCTGCCACAGCTGGGCGAGCTGATCACCGGGATCGAGAAGATCGCCGCCGATCACCGGGTGATGATCGCGGTGATCGCCCACGCCGGTGACGGCAACACCCACCCGCTGATCGTGCACGACCCGAACGATCCCGACGAGGTCCGCCGCGCCGAGGCCGCCTACGGCGAGATCATGAATCTGGCGATCGCCCTGGGCGGCACCATCACCGGCGAGCACGGGGTCGGGCGGCTGAAGCGGCCGTGGCTGGCCGAGCAGCTGGGCCCCGAGGCGATGGCGCTGAACCAACGGGTCAAGGCGGCGCTGGACCCGCTGAACATTCTGAATCCGGGTGCGGGGATCTGACCGGCGTCGCCACGCCCCCCGGGCCGGGAACCTGCCGACGCCCCGGGGATTGACAGTCGGTACGTTGTGTCATATCAATGAGACATGACGACTGCTGTGTCTCATCCGAAGTTCGAGCTGTGCAACGCCGACACCTGGCCCAACCCCTGGCCGATGTACTCCGCGCTGCGCGATCACGACCCGGTCCATCACGTGGTCCCGGCGAACGCCCCCGGCCAGGACTACTACGTGCTGTCCCGGCATGCCGACATCTGGGCGGCCGCCGCCGACCACGAGACCTTCTCCTCGGCGCAGGGACTGACCGTCAACTACGGCGAGCTGGAGATGATCGGCCTGGCCGACAACCCGCCGATGGTGATGCAGGATCCGCCGGTGCACACCGAGTTCCGCAAGCTCGTGGCCCGCGGCTTCATGCCGCGGCAGGTGGAGTTGCTGGAGCCGAAGGTGCGCGAGTTCGTGGTGCAATGCCTCGAGCGGCTGGAGGCCGAGGGCGGCACCGGGGATATCGTCGTCGACCTGTTCAAGCCGCTGCCGTCGATGGTCGTCGCACACTACCTGGGGGTGCCCGAGCAGGACCGGGCCCAGTTCGACGGCTGGACCGACGCGATCGTCGCGGCCACCGTCAGCCAAGACGGCGTCGCCTCGGCCGGTGACGCGATCGGGCAGATGATGGGCTACTTCACCGAGCTCATCGAACGCCGTCGCACCGAACCCGGCGACGACACAGTCTCGCACCTGGTAGCCGCCGGGGTGGGTGACGACGGCGACATCAAAGGGCTGCTGTCGGTGCTGGCATTCACTTTCACCATGGTCACCGGCGGCAACGACACCACAACCGGAATGCTGGGCGGCTCAGTGCAATTGCTGCAACGGTCCCCCGACCAGCGTCAGTTGCTGGTGGACAAGCCGGAGTTGATCCGCGACGCCGTCGAGGAGCTGCTGCGGTTGACCTCGCCGGTGCAGGGGCTGGCCCGCACCACCACCCGCGACGTGACCATCGGCGACACCACCATTCCGGCGGGCCGCAAGGTATTGCTGCTCTACGGTTCGGCCAACCGCGACGAACGACACTTCGGGCCCGACGCCGCAGAACTGAACGTGTTGCGCAAGCCGCACCAGATCCTCACCTTCAGCTACGGCGCGCATCACTGCATCGGCAACCAGGCCGCACGCATGCAGGCGCGGGTGGCGCTGGAGGAACTGCTTGCCCGCTGCCCGAACTACACGGTCGACGAGGCCGGGATCCGCTGGGCCGGCGGCGGTTACGTGCGCCGGCCGCTGTCGGTGCCCTTCACCATCGGGTCATGATGGCCGGGCGGGCCTGGCTGTCGGATCAGCGCGGCGAGCTGGCGGCCGAGAAGATCCTCGACGCGGCCGAGAAGCTGTTCGCCCAGCATGACCCCGGCTCGGTCGGCATGCATGAAATCGCCCGCACCGCGGGGTGTTCGCGCGCCACGCTGTACCGCTACTTCGACAGCCGCGACGCGCTCTACACCGCCTACGTACACCGCTGGGCCAACACGCTCTATCACGAGTTGACCCAGCGGCTGGCCGGTGTCGACGATCCGGCCCAGCGGCTGGTCACCGGGATCACCGAGTCGCTGGCGCTGGTGCGGAGCAACCCGGCACTGGCGTCGTGGTTCGCCGAGACCGGGCCGCCGATCGGTGCGGCGATGGCCGAGCGCTCCGAGCTCATCACCGCGATGGTCACCACGTTCCTGTCGGCGCTGGAGACCGGCGACACCGAGGCGGTACAGCAGCGCGCCCGCTGGGTGGTGCGGGTGATGACGTCACTGCTGAGCTTTCCGGGCCACGACGCCGACGACGAGCGGGCGATGCTGATGCAGTTCGTGGTCCCGGTCGTCACACCGTCCGGCGTCCGCTCACCCGGTATCACCGGACCCGGGTGAACCGGTGCAGCAGCCAGGACACCGGGATGGTGACCACCATGGTGACGACGAACAGGTTGAGCATCGAACCGGTGTAGACCGGTGCGCGCAGTACCTCCACCATCACCACCTCCATCAGCACCAGGTGGACCAGGAAGATCTCGTAGGAGATCTCCCCCAGCCACACCATCGGCCTGCTGGCCAGCAGTCGCGCGTACCAGCCCTCGTTGCCCAGCGCCAGCGGCGCCACCGCCAGTGCGGCGATGACGGCATAGAAGCCCGCCTTGACCAGTGCCTCGGAGAGTTTGGCCGGTGAGGTGGTGGGTTCCCCGGCGATCGGCGTGGACGCGATGACATAACAGATCAGCGCCAGCGGAACGGCCACGAAGCCGTAGCAGCGCACCCCCATCGCCTGCAGCACCGCCAGGACCATTCCCCCGACGAACCAGACCAGGTAGGTCGGCAGCCACAGCCGGGCGCCGTCGGGCAGAAAGTCGCCTGCGTGCACCAGAATCAGCCAGGCCGGGGTGATCGCCGCCACCGCCGCCAACCCGGCCAGCAGGCGCACCGGTCGCCACTGTCGCCGGCACAGCCAGACCAGCGTGAGATAGGCCAGCCCCGGCAGCACCACGTAGAAGGCGACCTCCACCGCGAGGCTCCACATCTGGGTGAGGCCCTGGTGCAGATAGCCGAACATGTAGTTGTCGGTGTAGATCTGGGTCAGGGTCAGGTTGCGCAGCAACCCGATCCAGTTGTGGCCGGGGTTCGGGCCGGCGGTGCGGAAGTGGTAGATCAGGTAGGCCAGCGCCACGGTGACGACGTAGGCGGGCATGATGCGCCGCACCCGGTGCCAGGCGTAGCGGCGCACCGAGGGCGCCGGGCGGCGAAAAGCGGTGGCGCGCACCCAGGGCCGGAACAACAGAAAACCGGAGAGCACGAAGAAGATCGGTACCCCGATCTCCATCCGGGAACCCAGCAGACCGGCGTAGCCGTGGGTGTACTTGCCGGTGGTGTAGGCCGCGTGGGTGCCGACGACCAGGATCGCGGCCACCGCGCGCACACCGGTCAGCGAGGCGACCCGATCGACGTGGGCGACCTGCTCCAGCCCGCCCTGGGCGACCTCCTCGGACGGCAGCGTCATCCCATCCGTTTCCGGTGCGTCCCCCCGTCGCCGTGGCGGTCGGGCCTGCCGGACGGGCGCTCGCGGCGCAGATTGATCAACTGGCCCTGGATGCGGGTGTGTTCCAGCGCCTTGAGCGTTTTGCCCGACAGCTTGGCGGGCAGTTCCACCAGCGAGTGGTCCACCCTGATGCTGATGTTGCCGAAGTCGCTGCGGTGCAGGCCGCCCTCGTTGGCCAGTGCCCCGACGATCGCGCCCGGGGCGACCTTGTGCCGCTTGCCGACCGCGATCCGGTAGGTGGCGAATCCCTCTTTCGGAGCGCCCTTGCGGCCATCCTTGCGATCGGGCCGGTCGAACTTCTCCCGCGAACGACGTTCGGCCGCAGGCGGTTCGGGTTCCATCAGGAACGCCTCGCCGTCGCGGGCCTGCAACGCCAGGGCGGCGGCGATGTCGGCCATCGGAACGTTGTGTTCGCGGCTGTACTCCTCGACCAGGCTGCGGAACACATCGGTGCCGGGTGCGCTGACGGTGGCGGTGATCGAGTCGGCGAACTTCGCCACCCGCTGGGCGTTGACGTCCTCGACCGTGGGCAACGCCGACTCGGTGAGCTTCTGGCGGGTCGCCCTCTCGATCGCCTTGAGCAGGTGGCGTTCCCGGGGGCTGACGAACAGCAGCGCGGCCCCCGACCGCCCGGCCCGCCCGGTGCGGCCGATGCGGTGCACGTAAGCCTCGGTGTCGTGCGGGATGTCGTAGTTGACCACGTGTGAGATGCGCTCGACATCCAGGCCGCGGGCCGCGACATCGGTGGCCACCAGGATGTCGACGTTGCCGTTCTTCAGCGCGGCGATGGTCCGCTCGCGCTGCACCTGGGCGATGTCGCCGTTGATCGCCGACGCGGAAAACCCTCGGGAGCGCAGCTTTTCGGCGACCTCCTCGGTGGCCTGCTTGGTGCGGACGAACACGATCATCGCCTCGAAGGACTCGACTTCGAGCACCCGGGTCAGGGCATCCATCTTGCGGGGACCGGCGACCTCGATGTAACGCTGGGAGATGTTCTCCGCCGTGGTGGTTTTCGCCTCGACGGTGACTTCGACCGGGTCATGCAGGTAGCGGGTGGTGATCCGGCGAATCGCCGACGGCATCGTCGCCGAGAACAGCGCCACCTGCTTGTATTCCGGGGTGTCGGCCAGAATGCGCTCGACATCCTCGGCGAAACCCATGGCCAGCATCTCGTCGGCCTCGTCGAGCACCAGATAGTCCAGGTGCGACAGGTCCAGGCTGCCGCGTTCCAGATGGTCGATGACCCGGCCCGGGGTGCCGACCACCACCTGGGCGCCGCGTTTGAGCCCGGACAGCTGCACCGTGTAGGACGCGCCACCGTAGATCGGCAGAACGTTGACCCGCGGCAGATGCGCGCCGTAACGCCCGAACGCCTCGGCGACCTGTAGGGCCAGCTCCCGGGTGGGTGCGAGCACCAGCGCCTGGGTGGCCTTGCTGGCGGTGTCGATGCGGGACAGGATCGGAATGGCGAACGCCGCGGTCTTGCCGGTACCGGTCTGGGCCAAGCCGACCACGTCGGAGCCGGCCAGCAACGCCGGGATGGTGGCGGCCTGAATCGCCGAGGGCGTCTCGTAGCCGACGTCGGCGACGGCCTGCAGCACCGAAGGGTGGATCTGCAGGTCAGCAAAGGTCGCGGCGGGTGGGTGGGAATCGGACCCGGGAGGGGTATCAGGGGAGCTCATGGCGTCTAGCAGTCTACGGGCAACCAGGCCTACCTATTGCCGCAGTGGATCGTGACGATTGAGGCCCGAATCCGGGCGAGGAGCGCCCCCGAAGCAGGAACCATCCTCGAGACAACCGGCATGGGTGGTCGGCCGCGCCTCCCGGAGTTGTCGCCGGTGCGACGGTACGGTGCCCGGTGTGTTCGCCGCCGCTAGACCGTTGGCCGTGGTCGGCGCGCTGTCCGTGGCGCTGCTGGCCGGTTGCAGTTCGGGCGATTCCACCGTCGCCAAGACACCGCAGAACACCATTCCTCCCGCCGCAACCGGCGGTGCTCCCACCACGACCGCGTCGCCGACGGGCACCAGCCCGGGGCCCGCTGACCCGTGCGCGGTCAACCTGGCCGCCCCGGCGATCGCCAAGGCCGTCTCGGAGCTGCCCCCAGACCCGCGCAGCGGCCAGCCGTGGAGCCCGGAACCGGTCGCCGGCAATTACAGCGAGTGTTCCGACCTGTCGGCGGTGATCGTCAAGGCCAACACCAACGCCGAACGCCCCGGCACCCGCGCGGTGCTGTTCCATCGCGGAGTGTTCGTTCCCCAATCCGTGCGCGACACCTACGGGTTCAGCGGGATCGACCTCGCCCACTGCACCGCGGACACGGTGGCTCTGAAGAACGCCAGCGGCATCGCCGGGTTGAGCGGCCTGGTCAAGTTCCGTTGGAACGGCACCGGGGTGGAGATCATCGGCACCACCACCCGCTAGCCGCGACCCGGCACTAATTGTCGCGGTGGGGGCGCCGCCCGAGGGGATCGGTGTCGTCGGGGTCCTCCCGGTAGTGCCGGTTGCGGCGCGCCGGGCCCTTACCGGTGATGCCGAACTTGGCCAGCACGTCGGGCACCGGCTTCCCGTCGGCGATCGGACGGAAGTGATGACCGGCATCGACGTGAAAGCCGTTGCGGCTCACCGGTCGCAGCTCCCGTTCCGGCTCCCCGGCCGTCACCGGCGGCAATTCGACGGTCAGCGGCTCGGTGACGGGATCGTCACGCCGGACCAGCCGGCGAGGCTGAGGGCGGGCTTCCGGCTCGCTCGGGGCGACGATCGGGATCAGCTCGGTAGGCTCGTCGTCGTCGACTTGGCGGGGCGCGCGCAGCGCTCCGAAGTGGCGGGGCAGGCTGACGCGTTCCAGCACAAGCGCACCAGCGACCCGGCCCCCGTCGTCGAGTTCGTCGAGGTCGTTGAAATCGTCCGGGTCGTCGGGGCGGTCGATCAGCCGCGGTGCCCGGCGGGCCGGAGGGATGACGATGCCGACCATGAACAGCGCGGCGGCCACGCCGAACAGGGCGACGAAGGCGGGCAGCAGCGTCGCCTCCGACATCGCCGCGGCGAACGGCTCGTGCAGGAACTCGGGCAGCTGTCGCGCCCCGGGGTGCGAGCCACCCGGCAGCGGTGGCAGGTTGGCGGAGATCCGCGACGTCATGAACGCGGCCATCCCGGCGCTGCCCAGCACGGCTCCGATCTGGCGGGTCGCGTTGTAGACCCCCGAGCCGGCGCCGGCCAGGTGCGGCGGGAGGTTACGGGTGGCGGTTGCCGCCAGCGGCGACCAGATGAACGCCATCCCGACGCCGACCCCCGCGAACGGCAGCAGGAGTCGCCAAACCGCGGTGGTGGGCGTCATCTCGATCGACAGCCAGGTCAACGCGATCGCCAGCACCGCGAAGCCGAACCCGACCACCGAGCGGGGGTGGGCCCGGTCGACGATCCTGCCGACCAACGGGGCGAGCACGCCGGTCGCGATCGCCATCGGCGCGGTCAGCAACGCCGACCGGGTCGGTGACATCCCGCACACCGCCTGTGCGTAGAACATCACCGGCAGCACCATCGCGGTGGCCGCGCAGCCGATCACGGCCACCCCGACGTTGGCCAGGCCGAAGTCGAGGTCACGGAAGATGTGCAGGGGGACCAACGGCTCGCCGGCGGTGACCGCCTGCCAGTAGACGAAGAGCGCCAGGCAGCCGACGCCCCCGACGATCACCGCCCAGATCCACGGCGCCCACCCCTGCGACTCGCCTTCCTGCAGGGCGAACACGACGAGGAACATCCCGATCCCCGACAGCGCCACCCCGAGCAGGTCGAACCGATGCCGGTGGACGGGCAGCTCGGGGATCAGCAGGAACGCCAGGACCAGGCCGAGGACACCGATCGGAACGTTGACGAAGAAGATCCACTCCCAGCCGAGCCGGTCCACCAGCACCCCACCGGCCAGCGGTCCGACCAGCGTCGCGACACCGGCAGTCGCACCCCACACGCTCATCGCCACGCCGCGCCGGTCGGCGGGGAACGTCCGGGTGATCACCGACAGGGTCTGCGGCGTCAGCAGCGCGGCGCCGACGCCCTGCACCGCGCGCGCGACGATCAGCATCGCGATGCCGCCGGCCAGACCGCACCACAGCGAGGCGCCGGTGAACACCGCCAGCCCGATCAGGTAGAGATTCTTCGGGCCGAACCGGTCGCCGAGCCGTCCGGCGACCAGCAGCGGCACCGCGTAGCCCAGCAGGTAGGCACTGGTCACCCAGATCACCGTGTCGTAGCCGACGTCGAGCGCCGCCATGATGCTGGGATTGGCGACGGCCACGATCGTGGAATCCACCAGGATCACGAAGAAACCGAGCATCATCGCCCACAGCGCGTTCCACGGATTGGTCGAATCCACCGGACCGGCCGACCGCCCGGCCGCGAGGCGCTCAGGGCCGGCGCGTCTCGCGTCGTCGCCGGTTCGAGTCCGGCTGCTCGCGGTGCTCACAAGCGCCGACCCTCCCCTCGCTGCGCTCTGCGGTTCCGGGTGTGAAGCCACTTGGTGCGACGCTACGGACAGATTTTGTCTTGAACAACTTCGCAGCGCCGACGCGGTGATTCGCTGCCGGACGGCTGCTGCGCCGTTGAAGCGGGTAAACCCCCGTCGGGGCGTTAGCCTGAACAACAGCGACCGGAACGGAGGCAACCATGGGCATCTTTCGACGGCGGCGGCCGGCGCAGGAACTGTTGCCGGCTCCCGGCGGTGAGAAGCCGAGCATGGTGGCCCGGGCGCTGTCCCGGGTCATCGAGCGCAGTGAGCGGGTGCAGGGCCCGGCCGTGCGCGCCTACGTGGAGCGCCTGCGCCACAGCGAGCCCGGCACCAGCCCCGCGCAGGTGGTGACGAAGCTGGAGAAGCGGTACCTGGCGGCGGCGACGGCCAGCGGTGCCGCGGTGGGCGCCACCGCCGCGGTGCCGGCGATCGGCACGCTGCTCGCGCTGTCGGCGATCGCCGGGGAGACCGCCGTCTTCCTGGAGGCAACCGCGTTCTTCGTGCTCTCCGTTGCCGAGGTGCACGGTATTCCGGTCGACAACCGGGAACGACGCCGCGCCCTGGTGCTGGCGGTACTGGTCGGTGACAAGGGCAAGGGTGCGATGGCCGAGTTGCTCGGCGCGGGCCGCACCAGCGGCGCGTGGCTCACCGAGGGCACCGCCGCGGTGCCGCTGCCGGCGGTGTCGGAGCTGAACTCGCGGTTGCTGCGGTACTTCGTCAAGCGTTTCACCCTGCGGCGCGGGGCCCTGGCGTTCGGCAAGTTGTTGCCGGTGGGCCTGGGCGCGGTGATCGGGGCCCTGGGCAACCGCATGATGGGCAAGAAGATCGTCGGCAACGCCCGCAAGGCGTTCGGCCCGGCCGCCGACCGCTGGCCGGTCACCTTGCATCTACTCCCGGCGCTGCATGACAACCCTGACTCTCCGGCCAGCCCCGCGCAACCCTCGGCCTGATCAGGGCCGTAGGACATTCGGCGGCGAGCCTGGCGGAATAACCGGGAGGGGATAGCCTTTATGAGGCAGGCGGGCGCGGCGCACATGCCTCGCCGGACGACCAGGAATCGAGGCGAGAAGCAGTCGTGAGCGGTGTGAGTTCACCCTTCGGTCAGAACGAATGGCTAGTCGAGGAGATGTACCGCAAGTTCCGCGACGATCCGTCGTCGGTGGATCCGAGCTGGCACGACTTCCTGGTCGACTACAAGCCCGGCGGTTCAGCGAGCCTCGACGGAGGCTCGCCTTCGCCCACGCCCGCACCCCCGCCGGCTGCACCAACACCCCCTGCCCCGCCCACCCCAGCCCCAGCAGCCCAGGCGCAGCCCGCCCCGGCGAAGGCTGCACCCGCCACGGCGGCCAAGCCCGCCCAGTCCGCGGGCCCGGCTCCGGCCGCCGACTCCGAGGTGCAGGTGTTGCGCGGGGCGGCCGCAGCGGTAGTCAAGAACATGTCCAGCTCGCTGGCGGTGCCGACGGCAACCAGCGTGCGCGCCGTGCCGGCCAAGCTGATGATCGACAACCGCGTCGTCATCAACAATCAGCTCAAGCGGACCCGTGGCGGCAAGATCTCGTTCACCCACCTGCTGGGCTACGCGATCGTGCAGGCGGTCAAGCAGTTCCCCAACATGAACCGCCACTTCGCCGAGGTCGACGGCAAGCCCAGCTCGGTCACCCCGGCTCACACCAACCTGGGGCTGGCCATCGACCTGCAGGGCGCCGGCGGCAAGCGCTCGCTCGTGGTGGCTGCCATCAAGGGCGCCGAATCCCTGCGCTTCGCGCAGTTCGTCGCCGCCTACGAAGACATCGTGCGCCGTGCCCGGGACGGCAAGCTGACCGCCGAGGACTTCGCCGGCGTGACGATCTCGCTGACCAACCCCGGAACCATCGGCACCGTGCATTCGGTGCCCCGGCTGATGGCCGGCCAGGGCGCGATCATCGGCGTCGGGGCCATGGAGTACCCCGCCGAATTCCAGGGGGCGAGCGAGCAGCGCATCGCCGAACTCGGTGTGGGCAAGCTGATCACCTTGACCTCGACGTATGACCACCGCATCATCCAGGGCGCCGAATCGGGCGACTTCCTGCGGACCGTGCACGAGATGCTGCTCTCCGACGCCTTCTGGGACGAGATCTTCTTCGAACTGTCCATCCCCTATGAGCCCATCCGGTGGCGCACCGACAACCCGGACACGATCGTCGACAAGAACGCCCGCGTCGTCGAGCTGATCGCCGCCTACCGCAACCGCGGCCACCTGATGGCCGACATCGACCCGCTGCGGCTGGACAACACCCGCTTCCGCAGCCACCCCGACCTGGACGTGCTGACCCACGGCCTGACGCTGTGGGACCTGGATCGGGAATTCAAGGTCGAGGGTCTGCCCGGCGGCGATTTCCGCCGGCTGCGCGAGATCCTCTCGGTGCTGCGCGACGCCTATTGCCGTCACGTCGGCGTGGAGTACACCCACATCCTCGAGCCCGAACAGCAGCAGTGGCTGCAGGAGCGCATCGAGGTCAAGCACATCAAACCGACTGTGGCGCAGCAGAAATACATTCTGAGCAAGCTCAACGCCGCTGAGGCGTTCGAGAGCTTCCTGCAGACCAAGTACGTCGGGCAGAAGCGCTTCTCGCTGGAGGGCGCCGAGACCGTCATCCCGATGATGGATGCGGCAATCGACCAGTGCGCCGAACACGGGCTCGACGAGGTCGTCATCGGTATGCCGCACCGCGGCCGGCTCAACGTGCTGGCCAACATCGTCGGCAAGCCCTACTCGCAGATCTTCACCGAATTCGAGGGCAACCTCAACCCGGCTGAGGCGCACGGATCCGGCGACGTCAAATATCACCTCGGCGCCACCGGGGTGTACCTGCAGATGTTCGGCGACAACGACATTCAGGTGTCGCTGACCGCCAACCCGTCGCACCTGGAGGCCGTCGACCCGGTGCTGGAAGGACTGGTCCGGGCCCGTCAGGACCTGCTGGACAAGGGCACCGCCGACGCCGGCTTCTCGGTGGTGCCGATGATGCTGCACGGTGACGCCGCGTTCGCCGGCCAGGGCGTGGTGGCCGAGACGCTGAATATGGCGCTGCTGCCCGGCTACCGGGTCGGCGGCACCATCCACATCATCGTCAACAACCAGATCGGGTTCACCACCGCGCCGGACCACTCCCGGTCCAGCGAATACTGCACCGATGTCGCCAAGATGATCGGCGCACCGATCTTCCACGTCAACGGCGACGACCCGGAGGCCTGCGACTGGGTGGCCCGGTTGGCGGTGGACTTCCGGCAGAAGTTCCACAAGGACGTCGTCATCGACATGCTGTGCTACCGCCGCCGGGGGCACAACGAGGGCGACGACCCCTCGATGACCAACCCCTACATGTACGACGTGATCGGCACCAAGCGCGGGGTCCGCAAGAGCTACACCGAAGACCTCATCGGCCGCGGCGACATCTCGATGAAGGAGGCCGAGGACGCGCTGCGCGACTACCACGGTCAGCTGGAGCGGGTGTTCAACGAGATCCGCGAACTGGAGAAGCACGCCGCGCTGCCCAGCGAGTCGGTGGAGTCCGAACAGCAGGTGCCCCGCGGGCTGAACACCGCGGTGGACAAGGCGATGCTGTCGCGCATCGGTGACGCGTTCATGGCGATCCCCGACGGCTTCACCGTGCACCCCCGGGTGCTTCCGGTGTTGGAGCGCCGCCGGGAGATGGCCTACGAGGGCAAGGTCGACTGGGCCTTCGCCGAACTGCTGGCGCTGGGTTCGCTGGTGGCCGAGGGCAAACTGGTCCGGCTGTCCGGGCAGGACACCCGCCGCGGCACCTTCTCCCAGCGGCACTCGGTGATCTTCGACCACACCAACGGCGCGGAGTTCAGCCCGTTGCAGCTGCTGGCCACCACCCCCGACGGCGCCCCCAGCGGGGGCAAGTTCCTGGTCTACGACTCGCCGTTGTCGGAGTTCGCCGCGGTCGGCTTCGAGTACGGCTACACCGTCGGCAACCCCGAGGCCCTGGTGCTGTGGGAGGCGCAGTTCGGCGACTTCGTCAACGGGGCACAGTCGATCATCGACGAGTTCATCAGCTCCGGTGAGGCCAAGTGGGGCCAACTGTCCAACGTGGTGCTGCTGCTGCCGCACGGCCATGAGGGTCAGGGCCCCGACCACACCTCCGGGCGCATCGAGCGTTTCCTGCAGTTGTGGGCCGAGGGTTCGATGACCATCGCGATACCCTCGACCCCGTCGAACTACTTCCACCTGCTGCGTCGGCACGCCCTCGACGGGATCCAGCGGCCGCTGATCGTGTTCACCCCGAAGTCGATGCTGCGCAACAAGGCGGTGATCAGCGACATCAAGGACTTCACCGACGTCAAGTTCCGGTCGGTGCTCGAAGAGCCCACCTACGGCGACGGCGAGGGCGACCGCGGCAACGTCACCCGGATCCTGCTGACCAGCGGAAAGCTCTACTACGAGCTGGCCGCCCGCAAGGCCAAGGACGGACGCGACGACGTGGCGATCGTGCGGGTCGAGCAGCTGGCCCCGCTGCCCAAGCGAAGGCTGGGCGCGACGCTGGACCGCTACCCGAATGCGAAGCAGTTCTTCTGGGTGCAGGAGGAGCCGGCCAACCAGGGGGCGTGGCCACGGTTCGGTCTGGAGCTGCCGGAATTGTTGCCCGACAAGCTGACCGGGATCAAGCGCATCTCGCGGCGGGCGATGTCGGCGCCGTCGTCGGGTTCGTCGAAGGTGCACGCCGTCGAGCAGCAGGAGATCATCGACGAGGCGTTCGGCTGAGCGCCCCCTCCCCCGCCCTTTCCGCGAGCGTGCGTGTCTGTACGGCGACACGCCGGTTACGACGTACAACTGTGCACGCTCGCGGGGCGGTGCACCCGGCCCCTGAAGGCAGTACCGGCGGTACCGGATAGGCTCGAGTGGTAACCGAGCGCGGGGAGAGCACATGCAGGGATTTGCCGGGAAAGTCACCGTCGTCACCGGTGCCGGTTCGGGTATCGGCCAGGCGCTGGCCGTCGAGCTGGCCCGCGCGGGCGCGCAGCTGGCCATCAGCGACGTCGACACCGAGGGTCTGGCCCAGACCGAGCGACGTGTGACCGCGCTGGGCGTGCGGGTCAAGGCCGACCGCCTCGACGTCACCGAGCGGGAGGCGTTCCTGGCCTACGCCGATGAGGTCAAGGACCACTTCGGCAAGGTCAACCAGATCTACAACAACGCCGGTATCGCCTACAGCGGCAATATCGAGGTCAGCCAGTTCAAGGACATCGAGCGGGTGATGGACGTCGACTTCTGGGGCGTGGTCAACGGCACGAAGGCCTTCCTGCCGCACCTGATCGCCTCCGGCGACGGCCACGTCATCAACATCTCGAGCTTGTTCGGGCTGCTGTCGACTCCGGGCCAGGGCGCCTACAACGCGGCGAAATTCGCCGTCCGCGGCTTCACCGAGGCACTGCGTCAGGAGATGGCCATCTCCGGTCACCCGGTCAAGGTCACCACCGTGCACCCGGGTGGCATCAAGACCGCGATCGCCCGCAACGCCACCGTCGCCGAGGGGCTGGACGCCGCCGCGTTGGCCGAGTTCTTCGACCGGAAGTTGGCCGCCACCACCGCCGAAGAAGCCGCCCGAGTGATCCTCGAAGGGGTCAGCAAGAACCGGGCTCGCGTGCTCATCGGCAAGGACGCCAAGGTCCTCGACCTGCTCGTGCGCGTCTTGGGCTCGGGATACCAGCGGCTGTTCGCCTTCGTCATCCCCAGGCTCGGGCCCCGGTGACCGCGCTATCTCCCGAGCGGATGTTCGTCTAAGAAGGCGTCCACGACCACCTGCGGGTCGGCGCCGCCCTCGACTTGGCGGCGCATGTCGATCAGGGCCTCGGTGTCCAGCACCCCGGCCACCTGGTTGATCGCCAGCAGTTGGGCTTCGCTCAGCTCATTCCGGCGATACAGCGGCACCACATTCTCGGCGCGCACCAGTGCCGGGCGGGTATCGGTGAGCAACACGGCACCATCGGGCACGTCGGGATCGGCGGTGCTGGTCCACGCCGCTGTGATCTGACGGCTGTGCAGTGCCGCGAACATCGCTGCCTCATCGGGGAATTCGCGCGGTTTCGGCAGGACGCACCGGCCGATTGCCGTGGGGGCGTGCCCACCGGCGACACCGCCCACGGCCAGCCCGGCGCAGTGGCGGACCAGCGCGCGCAGGTCGGTGCCGCCCCACGCGGTCGCCGTCGCCTTCGTGACGGCCAGCGTGGGCTTGTCCTCGGCGCTCATGGCGTAGTCACCGACCGCGAGGCCCTCCGGCAGCGCGCCGGCCAACGCCCAATAGACACTCCGGTCGGAGCGGGCCGCAGAATCGCGGGCGAACATCGCCAGGAAGCGGCCGGTGAAACCGGGAACGACGGTGAACTCCCCGGCGTCGAGTCCGGCGACCGGGTCGGCCAGGGGTGCGATACGCACCGCGGTGCCGGCGCCACGCAGGGCACTCGCGTACAGGTGGGCGAGAACCTGCGACTGCGGGTCCGGCGATGTCCCCACACTCAGCGGCGACGGCCCCTGGTGGGCAGCGCAACCGGCGATCAGCACGGCCGCCCATCCAAGCGCCAGGCGGCGCAGGTGATGTCGCCGGGGCACCGTGCGCTCTACGACGCGGAGTCGGCGGCCGCCGCGACAGCGGCCGCTACGGCCGGCTCGACCCGGGGATCCAGCGGACTGGGCACGATACGGTCCGGTGCCAGGTCGTCGGCGACAACGGAGTAAATCGCCTCGGCGGCAGCCAATTTCATCGCCTCGGTGATCCGCTGCGCACCGGCGTCCAGTGCACCGCGGAACACCCCGGGGAAGGCCAGCACGTTGTTGATCTGATTGGGGAAATCGCTGCGGCCGGTCGCCACCACCGCCGCGTACTTGGCGGCCAGGTCGGGGTGGATCTCCGGGTCGGGGTTGGACAGCGCGAACACCACACCGCCGGGGTTCATCGACGCGATCAGCTCCTCGGGCACCACTCCTCCGGAGGCCCCCAGGAACACGTCGGCGCCGGCGAGAGCCTCGGCCAGGCCGCCGGTGCGGCCGCCGGGGTTGGTGCGCTGGGCCAGCTCGGCCTTGACGATGTTCATATCGGTGCGGTCCTGGTGCAGTACACCCTGTGAATCCAGCACGATCATCTCCGAGATGCCCACCGACAGCAGGATGTTGGCGCAGGCCACCCCGGCCGCGCCGGCACCGGAGACCACCACCCGAAGCGACGAGATGTCCCGACCGAGCACCTTGGCCGCACCCATCAGCGCCGCCAGCGCCACGATCGCCGTGCCGTGCTGATCGTCGTGCATCACCGGGCAGTCCAGGGCTTCGATCACCCGGCGCTCGATCTCGAAGCAGCGCGGGGCGGAGATGTCCTCCAGGTTGACCGCCCCGAACGACGGACGCAGGCGCACCAGCGTCTCCACGATCTCGTCGGGGTCCTTGGTGTCCAGCACAATGGGAATGGAGTCCAGGCCGGCGAACGTCTTGAACAGCGCGGCCTTGCCCTCCATCACCGGCAGCGATGCCGACGGCCCGAGGTCACCCAACCCGAGCACCGAGGTGCCATCGCTGACCACCGCCACCAGCCGGTGCGCCCAGGTGTAGCGGGCCGCCAGCGTGTGGTCGGCCGCGATGGCGCGACTGACCTGCGCCACCCCGGGCGTGTAGGCGATCGACAGGGCGCGCTGGCTGTCCAACGGCGCCTTCAGCTCGACGGAGATCTTTCCACCCTGGTGGGCTTCGAAGATCTCTTCGTCTCCGATGACGATCGGGGCGTTCTGCGTGGCAGGCGAGTTCTCAGACATCGATAGTCCAGGGTACTGTGCTCGGTCTCAACCCCTCTGGTCGGCCGGGCTGGGCCACCGGACAGCTCAACGTCCGGGGCCGAATTCGATAGGCAGGGTGGTCGGTCCGGTGATTCCGGTGATGGCTTTCCAGGGCGCTGGGCCGGTCCGCCGTGGGTTTGGCATATAACGGGTGATGACGCGCAGCGCCTCCGTCAGTTCCAGACGGGACAGATGGGCCCCGAGGCAGTAGTGCACACCGCCGCCGAAGGTCAGTATCACCGGCGCGTCACTGCGGGCGAGGTCCAGCCGGCTGGGTTCGGTGTACACCTCCGGGTCCCGGTTGGCGGCTGCGATGTTCGCGACGACGAGGGTGCCGGCGGGAATGATGACCCCGCCGAGTTCGACGTCGTCAACGGCCCTGCGCACGGTGCCAAAGACCACGGGGTAGTAACGCATGAGTTCCTCGACGGCGTGCGGGGCCAGTTCGGGGCGTTCGGCAAGTTCTGCCCATTGATCGGGGTGATCACACAGGGCCTGGACGGCGGCAGCCAACTGGTTGCGCGTGGTGTCGGTGCCTGCGCCCAACAGGGTCGCCGCGAGCATCACCAATTCGGCGTGAGCGAGTCGGTCGCCGTCGTCTTCTACCCGGATCAGGTCGGAGATCAGGTCATCGGTCAGGTTCGCCCGCCGCGCGACGACCATCTTCTCGAGATAGGTATCGAGGTTCTCCCAGGCCGCCAGGATGTCCGGAGCATCGTTTCCGACATTCCAGTCGAAGATCTTCTTGATGTCATCGATCCAGTTTGAGAACAGTTGCCAGTCCTCGCGCGGGGCGCCCAGCAGCGCGCAAATGATCGGTGTCGGGTATCGCCGGGCGATGTCGGCGACCACGTCGCAGCGGCCACTATCGGCAAGCAGTTCAACCAAGTCGGTGATGACATCGGTGATCAGCGACCGCAGTCGCGCGGCGGAGCGTGGCGAGAAAGCCTTGGACACCAACCGGCGCAGACGGTGATGCTGCTCACCGTCGAGGCTCAGGATGTTTCGAACTGCCCGGTCCCACAGTGGTCCCGACGTGATGCCCTGCAGGTCCAAGCCCAGCCCGCGGGCGGTGGCAAACCGAGGGTCGCGCAGCACTGTGTGCACCAGCTCATAGCTGAGGATCTCGGGGCCATGCGGCCCGACCGCGAGTGGCGCTTGCCGACGAGCCTGAGCGATGAGCCTGTGCGCCTCGTCGGGGTCGTGCAGGTGGTCATAGGCCAGCACTGGCAGGTCGGCGTCGAAGACGCCGGGGCGGTGGCCCGCGTAGGCGGTAGCGGACATGATGGCCTCCTTCGATTGGGGTGAAATCGACTATCGGAGGCTCCGAAGGCAAAACCATCGGTCAGGACGCGTAGATCTCCGGGCGCGGGGTCGTAGATTCGCCGAATCTACGCATTTGTGCTGATGTTTTGCCGTTCCCGGTGACCGCATGCTGGCTAACATGAGCGAACGCGTTGACACGCCGCTGATGAAGTGGAGCGAGGTGGGCGTGAGCGAACTGCCGACCGGAACGGTGACGTTGCTTTTGGCCGACGTCGAAGGCTCCACGCGGTTGTGGGAATCCCAGCCAGATGAGATGACGGCGGCGGTGGCACGGCTGGATCGCGCCCTGGCGGAAC